>PAPJ01000017.1 GCA_002709045.1 Planctomycetaceae bacterium
AAGGCGGCGGTATGGGCGGGCCTGGTATGGGCGGTATGGGCGGCATGGGCGGTATGGACGGTGGCATGGGCGGTGACATGGGCGAAGGCATGGGTATGGGTGGTCCTGGCATGGGCGGCATGGGCGGTGACATGAGTGAAATGATGGGCGGCACCATGGGTCAAGGCGGCGAAGGTATGGGCATGGGTGGCCCCGGTATGGGTGGTATGAGCGATATGGCTGGTATGGGTGGCATGGGTGATATGTCTGGTATGGGTGGCATGGGTGGCGGTCAGGGACCTGCTCCAAAAACACTTGCCGAGATGGCTAATAATTCTTACAGCCAGGGCAAAGACAAACAAGCGATCGATTTGATTTATGCGGCAGCAGTGGCAGATGAAAAACCTGATAATATTCTTTCCCGTTATCGCTGGATTCCAGGAGCCAAACGCCCTGGGTTAGCAGTGCGATTCGGTCTGGCCATTAATGTGAAAATGAGTCCCCGCAATTACAAAGGTGACGCCAAACCGATTGGGACAGAACAGAAACTGACAGCCAACCGAGGAGGTAATAATGGGAATCAAGGTGCCGGGGGCGGTCCCGGTATGGGGGGGCCCGGTATGGGGGGGCCCGGTATGGAAGGCATGGGTGATATGTCCGGTATGGGTGGCATGGGAATGATGGGTGGCCAGAGTGCCGGTGGTATCCCGGAAGAACTCAAAAAATACACAGGCGATTTGGGCGAAGAGATTGCTAAAGCATTAAAACAACGTGTTACTAAGGGAAATTTTGGAGCGATTCTTCAGGTCGCAGCCTCTAAGAGTTCAAAGTCCGGTGGAGGAAATTCTATGGGCGGCATGGGCGGCATGGGTATGGGGCCGGGCGGCATGGGAGATATGGGCGGCATGGGCGGCATGGGCGGCATGGACGGCGGACAAGGTTCTGCTGGAATTGCACCGGGTGTGGTTATGCTTGGTGAAGGTACGATAGATCAGATTTTGGAAACAGCGGTGGAAGAAGATCTTGATGCCGTGATTTTCTTTGACGTTGCAGTTGCATTTATCCCTAAAAACGGACTCGTTCGAAATGCAACTTATATGAGTCTCTATGATGTGAGTTCAGGCCGTCAGTTAAAAAAATCGGCCTCTCTTGTCAATACAACGCTGCAAACTGAGCGTAAACGTGCCAAAGATCAGAAGAAACCTGATCCACTTCTCGAAAAAGTCAACGACTTTCTTAAGACGGTTGACATGAATTACAAGATGGTAAAAATGCCACAGAACCTTACGCCAGCGGTTATTCAGCAACACCGACTAATTCCACTTGTTAATAGTAAAACGATCAGCCCACTGAAAGCTTTGGCGGAAATTGCGTTCTATCACAAGTATAATCTCTGTCCGCAAGAGCACCGTAAAATTGCTTATGACACAATTATCGGCCCGCAGATGGCGGCACAACTGATTACAGGAAATTTCCAACAGCGACTTTCAGCGGTCGATGTCTTTTTAGATATTGAGACCTCTAAGGTACTTGCTAAACCGCCTCAGGCCGAAAACGCCGGATCCGGAAACGCTACAGGGAATGGATCTGGAAACGGATTCGTCGGTTCCGGTCCTATGGGCGTTCCGGCTGGCAGTGGTAACTGATCGTTTTCGGAATCAAGTCCTGAGGATCAATCAGCAGCAGCCTTTAGTATTTCTCTGAGCAATCCAGACTGGCATGGATAAAGCGCATACCAAAGTACGTTTTCAGCCGGTTAATTCTTGTCAGGTTGTTAGCGTCGAATATGTTTTGTCACGAAATAGGCTGCTGGTATGAGCACCAACAGTGGAATCCAGGCAGCCAGTGATGGTGTGATTGCGTAACCACTTCCTCCAATAGCATGAGATGTGAATACCACTGCATAGTAGCAAACCATGGCAACCATACTGCTGCATATAGAGAAGATAATATTTGGGTTTCGTCCCGAAAGAATAAATGGCAGGCCTAATAAAAGCAGTGTGAGATCCAGTATTGGTTGCACGATTCTGGCATGTAATTGCACTCGTAGATGAGCTCCGTAATCTAAGCTCTCATTCTTTAGTAATGCCACCAGGTCTTTCGTGGAACTGTATTTATAATGATTGCTTTCGGCTACTAATAACTCCAACGGAAGGTTACTGGTGAGAAATAGATCGTTCTGATTAAGACTTGAATTATCCTGAGATGTATAGATTACCACTTGGTCATCAATTTTTGCGGACTGATATTTTTCCAGTTCAGTTGGAACAGCCACATTGACCAGCTTATATCCTGCCGGTTGGTCAGGATTCTCGTTGGATGAAGCAACGTAGATCGCTTTTTCAGCTTCAATAATTCTTGGGAACATACCAATAGGCTGATGTAGGTGAAGGCGCGGATTAATAATGGTGCGATCCGACATGACAGCATGTTGTCCGCCTATGAGAATATCTGTGCGGTGATCAAACTTGGCCCGAATGGGTATCTTTTCTTCCCCGTTCCAATTCTGGGCGGTGCGACTCAATGTTTCTTGATAACGAGGGAGCATGAATTCACGATTTGCCGCTCCTAACGAGGCCAGGATGACTGCCATTACGATGATTGGTTTGGCGATTTGTCCGGGAGATGCTCCCATCGAGTGTAGGGCAATCAATTCGTGTTTATTTTGCATACCAGCAATGGTTCCCATAGCGGCTAGCAGAATGACGGCTGAGTTGATCGTGTTGAATAACGAGAAACTGCGCACACCGTAATAGTGAATGAGAGTGTCGAGCAGACTTACGCTGTCTGGGGTGGCATTGCTGAGTCGGTCCAGATTAGTCACCATGTCGATGATGAAGTACATGCAGAACATAGCTGTCAACATAATCAGATAGATTTTGATGAACAATTTAACAGTATATCTGGAAAGCAGCGTCATGGTCTCCATCCGCTTCAGCTACGGGTCACCACGTTATTGCCAGCCCTTTACCTGCTCGGACAATATACGTACTCCCTCTTCAATTCTTTCCGCAGACTGTACACCAAATGTCAATCTAATGGTACTGTGATTTGCCGGTTCACCCTGAGAAGCAAAGCAGTATTGTCCTGGCACGTAGATTACTCCAGCCTCAACAGCACTCTTGATAAAGTCACCGTGCATCCCGGTATTTATGTGTTTCGGCAATGTTAACCAAATACACAGCCCACCATTTGCTTTGTGCCAATAGCAACCTTCAATGCCTTCCAGGTGCTCTGAAAGCGCATTAAGCATGGCATTTCTGCGTTCACTATAGACTACTCGCAGCTTTTCAACGTGACTAAGCCAGCATCCGTCATCGAGAACAGTTGCCATAATTTTCTGAGCAAGTAGTGGAGCACCAAAATCAATATTGCTTTTCTGATCTCCCAACGGACCGATCAGTTCACGAGGAATAAATCCCCATCCGACACGGATACCGGGTGAGAATGATTTGGAAAAAGTGCCAACTACAATAGTGTGTTGCAACTCAGGATCCCAGTGATGAATACTGGGAGTATCGTCACCCTGATAACGAAGCATGCGATACGCTTCGTCGGCGATGACATAGATTTTTTGTTTTCGTGACCAACGCTTGGCGATTTCCAGAATTTGTTTACCTCGTGCAGCAGGTAAGGTCGTACCACCAGGATTATCAAAGTAAGGCACAGTGTAAATTGCTTTAACTTTGGATAAGTTACCTTCCGCATCAAGCTGCTGCAAAGCGGCTTCCAGTGATTCTGGAATGATCCCACACTGGTCAGTTGCAACGCCATAGGTTTGACCGCCGATGTTTCTGATGGCTCCGATAAAAACAAAATAGGAAGGCGAGGCACAAAGCACGATATCACCGGGGTCAAGCATGGTATCAGCCAAAAGGAATAGTAGCTGATTACTTCCTGGTGTAATGAAAACCTGATCGAGTTTCGTGTTGTACTTGACAGGTTCACCGGCTGTATCTTGATTCATTGCAATGGACTGCCGAAGGATTTCGCTGCGAAGCTGGTTATCCCCGTGGTTCGATCCATATTGTAACGCGACTTGCGAGCCATCGCCGTCAGCAAGCACTTTAGCGGCAGCGTTTCGAGTGATCTCTGTAGGCAATGATTGATTGTCTACAAAACCTGCCGCCAGCGAAATAATATTCGGATTCGAAAGTGCCATGCCCATCAGTTCACTAATAGGCTGGCCGGCAGCTTGTCGTGCTCGTTTACTTATATGTTGCTGAGACGCATCGGTCATACAAATCAACTTTTGAATTGACAGGTGAGTGACATCAAAATGAACAAATAAAATGACGGTTTACTCGTAATCGGTATTCTAGATCAAATCAAATTTTTCGGAATACAAGAGATGAGTCAATTTTTTCGTTCAGTACAGGATTTATTTTTTCCGCCGATTTGTATTTGTTGCCGTCAATGTGTCGTAATAGAAGATGCGAGTTCGGTTGAACTGATTTGTGGGCGTTGTTGTGATAGATTTTTCGAAAGTTCGGCTCGCTCCACCGGTAGGTGTAAATGTTGTGGTTTTCCAATTGCCATGATCGAAAATGATGCGGATATTGTCTTCTTTCCTTGTTTGGAATGCAGGTATTGGAAATTTCGGTTTTCATCGACATATTGCCTTGGGGCATATGAGGGACGCCTTAAGAAGCTTGTTTTACAGGCTAAAATGGTATCCGGCATGCCAATTGCTTTTGCTCTGGGCCAAACGCTCGGAACTCGGTTACATCCCCTGTCACCGGATCTCGTAATACCTGTGCCGATGCACTGGCGTAGACGTTTGACGAGACAACAGAGCAGTGCTGAGGCGCTGGCGCGGGGAATATGTTCTCGAGCTGAAAGTCGATTGGTAGTGGAGACCAGAGCAGTACGCGCTTCCCGCTTGACTAAAAAGCAGGGAATGTTGTTGCCCAGACAGCGTCGAGAAAATGTACGCAATGCTTTTCAGGTAACCAAGCCGGAGGTTATTTCTGGAAGACGAGTTCTATTAGTGGACGATGTGATGACGACCGGAGCGACATTGCACGAAATTACCGGACAATTACTGCGTCACGGAGCTTCGAATGTGGCAGTTGCAGTTGTATGTCGTGCGGGGGCTAACAGCTGACCCGAGGCAGATTGACAAATTGAGTAGGCAAGAAGAATGACCTCCATTTCGGGACTCTGGTAAGTCGGTACTTGAAATCACCGGTTTCCAACTTAACAATAAGAGCACAAGATTTTTGTCCCTCGGCGGTGCATTTCAAATAGGTAAGATAGAGTCATATATGAACGAGAATCACCAAAAGCCGTTTCGAGCCGCCATCTTACGCGGACTGGGAGTCGTACTACCGCCATTGCTTACGATTGCCCTGTTTATTTGGGCATGGTCAATGGTTAATAACTATATTCTACAACCGGTTGACTGGTTAGCTCGAACTGTTGTCGTAGCAGCTATTAGTGATATTAGTGATACACAGACCGAGACTGCCAACTACCGTATTAGCGAACAAGGACCTTATATTCCGCAGGTTGTTTTTCAGCGGGTAGAAGATGATCAAGAGCGTGTATTGGATTTGTCTTTTGCTACGGCAGAAGAGATTTACGATCGGTATGTAACATTGGTTTATCTTAAACCCTGGCTGGTGGCAGTCGTTTTCATGGTGGTGTTTATCATCGCTTTGTACTTCATAGGTGAATTGTTAGCGGCCAAATTTGGCCGCTTCGTGTTTTCTCAGATTGAAAAAATTATCAATCGTATTCCGTTGATTCGAAATGTTTATTCCAGTGTTAAACAAGTGACGGATTTTCTGGTTGGTGATCACGATATGGAATTCAATCAGGTGGTAGCTGTTCAGTACCCTAGTGCCGGTATCTGGTCCATTGGATTCGTAACTGGTTCAAGTATGCGTGGGGTTCGGGAGCATGTCGGCGAAGAGATGATTAGTGTTCTTATGCCAACATCACCAATGCCAGCTACCGGTTTTACGGTCACAGTTGCTAAGAATAAGACTGTGGAACTGGATTTAACGATTGATCAGGCCATTCAGTTTGTTGTCAGTTGTGGAGTGGTTGTGCCTTATGGTCAACTCTGTGATGACGCTTCTCCTGAACAGCAGGAGGCAGCAGTACGCGATTCGGTAGAAGCGATTTTGGAGCATAAGACTATTACGTCTGAATCTACTGATGAATCTACTGGGTAACGATTGTTGGAAACAGGATACAAATACTAAACAAATCTATGAGTGAAGTGTCTGATCGTAAACTGAGATTAGGAACCCGGGCAAGTGCCTTGGCCCTATGGCAATCTAACTCGGTGGCTGCACAGCTGCGTGAGCTTGGCTTTGACGTGGAGCTCATTAAAATCTCGACACAGGGTGATGTTCGCAGCGGTCCGATTGGTGCAATAGGTTCTCAGGGCGTCTTCACGAAAGAAATTCAGCGTGCTCTGCTGGAAGATGAAGTTGATTTTGCAGTCCACAGTCTGAAAGACCTGCCTACAGAGAACATTCCGGGTTTGTGCTTAAGCTCTGTGCCTCCACGCGAGTGTGTTGGGGATGTTCTGGTGAGTAACAGTATTAGCAGCTTTGAGAAAATCCCTCAAGGAGCCTTGATTGGTACTGGTAGTATGCGTCGCAAGGCTCAGCTATTAAATCAACGACCTGATCTGAAAATTGAAGATATTCGCGGTAACGTGGATACGCGCCTGCAAAAACTTGATGACGGTGAATATCAGGCAATCATTCTGGCTGAATCTGGATTGAAACGCCTTGGTTTGGTAGAGCGAATTACTCATGTGATTGATCGCTCTGTTATGATCCCGGCTGTTGGACAGGGAGCATTAGGGATTGAATGCCGTGAGGATGACAGGCAAGTTCGTGAGATACTTGGAAATCTCAATGATGCTGAGTCTTTTATCAGCGTCACGGCAGAACGTGCGATGTTGCGATCTTTGCGGGCCGGATGTCTTGCTCCGGTCGGTGCCTTCGGACAGATCGTCGATGATAATTTGCAGTTGCAGGGAGTCGTACTTAGTGATACCGGAGATCAGCGTGTGGATGCACAGGCTGAAGTTGCGCTGGTTGACTTATCTGAGTCCGGACAGATGGATGTTGCTGACGCTTTGGGACGAACGGTTGCTGAAGACCTGATCAGCCAGGGAGCCACCGAACTCATTGCAGAAGCCCGCGAGAGTACTTAATAGAGTGTTGTCAGGCTGCAGTTTGTGTGGACTTCATAATTTTTACTAGCTAGATGGAAGATCGCTGTCCATCTTCAGACTGTTCTTTTTGAATCGCGTGAAAAACTTCTTCGCGATGTACAGAGATACTTTTTGGTGCGTCGATCCCCAAACGCACCTTGTCTCCGCGAATATCGATAATCGTTACAGTGATTTCTTTTCCAATCATAATGCTTTCGTCGCGTCTTCGTGAAAGTACGAGCATTGAGACAGCCTCACGGGGTTTACAGGGGGGGTAGTATCTTTGCGTCTTCTTGCCGGGCGTATGTAATGTATCGGAGGTCGCTTTAGCAGATGCTTGGGCTAAACTAGCAAAGCGTATATTTTCTTCACAATTGCATTCCACTTCATGCACTTATGACAAACGTACCGCAGATTCCGTGAGTTCCGGTTGTTCGGATTAATCCTGCAACCGTTTTTTAGGTAAGCGTTGGATTTCAAATCCCAGCTCTAACGCGCGTTGCCTGCTACTTGTCTTTTGAATTTGATGCTATAAAAGAAAGTTATTACTGCTACGCTTACGCGGTTAGTAAGAATAAGCACAATAAACCCGAAGCAATCACTATTAAAAATTGGAGCCAAGTGTTGAGCGATTCAGATAAAACTTTAATTCGTGTAGGTCACAGCCCTGACCCAGATGACGCATTTATGTTTTATGCTCTGGCTAAAGAGACTATTGATACAGGTGATTACCAGTTCACTCATGAACTGGTGGATATTGAAACGCTTAACCGTCGTGCTTTTGAAGCTGAGTTGGAACTGACAGCTCTGAGCTTACATGCTTATGCTCATCTGGCTGATAAATATGCCATTTGTGCCTGCGGTGCAAGCATGGGGGATCAATACGGGCCGATGGTTGTCGCACGGGAAAAAGTATCTGTTGAGAACTGCAAGGACTACACCATTGCTGTGCCAGGTACTCTCACTACCGCCTATTTGACCCTGCGTATGTGTCTGGGGGTCGACTTTGATCATGTCGTTGTTCCCTTTGATGAAATTCTGGATGTTGTGGAAGCGGGGGAGTATAAAGGGCAGACGATTCAGGCCGGCTTGATTATTCACGAAGGTCAGTTGACGTATGGAAGTCAGAATCTGGAATTAATTGTTGACCTGGGACAGTGGTGGTATGAAGAAACTCAACTTCCATTGCCACTTGGTTGTAACGGTATTCGTAAAGATCTTGGCCAGCCGGCGATGGACGAAGTTACCGCTCTACTCAAACAGTCAATTGTTCACGGACTTGAAAATCGTAATCCTGCTTTGGATTATGCTCTTGGATATGGCCGGGGCCTTGATCGTTCAATGGCAGACGAATTTGTGGGTATGTACGTCAACGATTGGACCATTGATTTTGGTGAAAAAGGCCGTCAAGCAGTTGCCGTTCTGCTTCGTAAAGGGTATGAAGCCGGTGTTATTCCCGAGTTGATAGAGCCTGAATTTATTGGTTAGAACCGTGTGTATTGATTCATTCGGCGGATTATTGAAGTACGAAGGCGGCGCTGCTTGCGGCAGGTCGCCTTTTTTGACGTCATGGTTGAGGCTTTGTTGGCGCAGAAAAAAGCCACATAGCTTACACCATGTGGCTAAGGTGACCCCTAGGGGAATCGAACCCCTGTTGCCGGCGTGAAAAGCCGGAGTCCTAACCGCTAGACGAAGGGGCCAGCGAGTTATGTGTTTCAAATGAAACACCCAACCTTATATAAAATAGCTGATTTTGGTTATCGTCAAGTAGGGGAAGCGAATTGGAATTTAATTTTTAGGGAAGTAACCCCCAAAAATTTTTCCTCATACCTAACGGTCTTACCACCAGCTTTGGTGTAGATTTAGGAAAGTGCTACCTGAACAATCGCCTGAAGACGCGGCTGCGGTGTTGAGAATGTTTGCGAGATTATTTTTACGGATTCTCGGTTACGGTATCTTCGTTACGTTGAATCGCGTTAAAAACTTCCTGTCGATGGACGGGTACTTCCTTAGGGGCATCTACCCCTAATCGCACCTTATCGCCACGAATATCGACAACAACGATTGTAATGTCATTATTAATGACAATACTTTCATTCTTCTTTCGTGACAGAACTAACATTGCTCAGTCCTTTGGTAAAAAATGTGATGATCCGTTATTCACTTAATAAGGAAAGTTAATTTTGAGAGCTTTCCTCGTTCTTAATGTTATTTTAGGTCCTTGAAACGTCTTATTGCGTCATAAGAACAGTAGCTTGTGATGAGTAATCTGCTCGCGAGCAACTGTTCAGAGGAACTACTTCACTCTACGACCTGTATGGAGGCGGTCAAGCGATACCTGATTTTCTTGTTGAAAATTGCATAAAACAACGCTTCCTAAGTGTCATAACCCTCACAAGTCGTCATTTTGCTGCACGTTAGCCCCCTCACAAGGGGAGGCGAATTGTTTGTTGTTACTTGGTGTTTTTGAGTTCTGCCTAGCAGTTCAGATAGCGGACAGCTCTTAGGTTTTTAAGTACTGGTTGTAGTTGTCTGGCATAGGATTAATTATCACTGGGGTACCATTCTGTTTTTGACCTCCGAAATTCTCTTTATCTTTAGCTATTTTCACACCCGATGGGGCTATTCTTAAGCTGTTCAAATAGATATTCTTATAGTCCTATGGGGAATTTATTGCCCTTTTTTTATTCGCGCGTATATTTTGTTGTTAGCTTCGCTTCATCCATGGAAGTTCCAGAACAAAGAGTAAGTTTCTCGCAGTCTTTTAAGCATTGGCTGGGAAACATTAATACTGTTTTAAAAACGACGCTCAATGGTTTGCTGATTACTTTGCGGTATTGGCGTAAGACCTATGATCCGGATCGTCGTACCTTCACCGAGCATTATGAATACCCGGAAAAGCCTGTTCCGGTTGCTCCGCGATACCGGGGTTTTCATCGCTATGATCTGACGACCTGTATTGCATGTGATGCATGTGCCAAAGCCTGTCCTGTCGACTGTATCTACATCGGTAAGGAAAAGGTTACCGTAGGTAAGGGATTCAAGATTACCGGCTACACAATCGACTATTCGAAGTGTATGTTCTGTGCTCTTTGTGTCGAGCCATGCCCGGTGGATTGCATTTTTATGGGAGCTTCGCATGATCTGAGTTGTTATAGTCGTGACGGAACGATTGTGGATTACTCACGGTTACCTTTGGATGTTAGTTGGGGGCGTGCCACGCTGAACCCGGCCGCAGTGGCTCAGTCCAAAGTGATTTCCAAACCGGTCCATCGGGGACCTAATGAAGAACAACAGTAGGATCTTTCAGAAAACACAAAAAGTGTAAAGAATAAAAGATGTCTCCAAATCAAAAATTGAAGTTGTTTACGCTTGAGCAGGCTAATGCTTCGCTTCCGCTGGTGCGAGCCATTACAAGAGATTTGGCAGAGTTATCAGCAGTGGTTTTTGAACGTCAGCGTCATCTGGCTACGATCAGCGCAGGACGTGAGTTGGAAGAATACGCTGATCCTTATGCGGAAGAATTGATATATGAACGAGCCGGGCTTGAACGACAGACCACTCGGCTGCATGAATTAATTGATGAGTTACGTGCTCTCGGAGCAGAACCTAAGAATGGACCGGACGGACGAATCGATCTGGTTGATTTTCCGGCGGAGAGAGAAGGTAGAGTCGTTTATCTTTGCTGGCGACTTGGAGAACCCTCGGTTGAGCACTGGCATGAAATAGATGCTGGCTTTAACGGTCGCCGTAGCGTTACCGATTTGGTGGTGGAACAAGTTGCTGAAGGACCTGCATAACGGTGCTTAGGCTTAACAGTAAATAAATGGAATAACAATGGTATTTGCACAAGCAGCTACTGAGGCACTAGGGAAATCCGCAGCGTTGGAACCTTCCGTCAGTCTTGTTGGTTATCTGGCATTGTTTGTTGGAATCGGCTTGGTTTTTGTTTTTGTAAACCTGTTCCTTGGTCGTTTTCTGCGTCCTCATAACCCTCATCAGGAAAAAGGTGAGATTTATGAATGTGGTGAACCTACGATCGGTTCTAGTTATGTTCAGTTTGATCTGCGATTTTATATCGTCGCACTGTTATTTATTATCTTCGATGTTGAAGTCGCGTTTTTCTTCCCCTGGGCAACAGTCTTCGGTAAGTCCGAACAATTGGCAGAATTGGCGCAAGCTGGTGGAGCTATCAGCAACGAGCAACTTTCAGAAGATGCTTCGCGCCTGTTGCAGGAAATGGGAGTTCAGTCGCCAACAATACCGGTTGGTGGGGAAGAGGCAATAGCAGCAAGTGTCAAAACACTATCGTTAATCACGTTGATTGATATCGGTGTGTTTTTTGTCATCCTAATGCTTGGATTTTTCTATGTCTGGAAACGAGGTGACCTCGATTGGGTGAAGGCTGTTGTCAATGAACGACGCCGTAACCGGGCACCGACCGAAGCATAAGTGAGTGGTTACGGGGTATGCAAAACTGAATAGTCAGCCGAGCGAAAAAAGGTAAAAGAATAAATGAGTGACATCCCACTGGTAGCAGAACTTAGGACGAAATTCGGTGAAGGTATCATCGATGTAAATCTGGAGGCGATTGATGAATGGGTGGAAGTAACTCCTCAGGTGTTAGTCGAAGTTTGTCAGTTTCTTAAGCAAGCTGAAGGTTTTCGCTTTGATATGTGTAATAGCATTACTGTTGTGGATTATCTACACACCGATCCAAAGAAAGCTGCCAAGGTCGATTGGGATCCTCATCTGGAAGTGGTTTATCATTTAAGTAGCATTGCTACTAAGTTGACGTTGGTGCTGAAAGTGAAAATTCCGCGCTGGAAGAATGGTGTCGAGGGTGATTTGCCAACGGTTCCTTCGGTAGCGCAGGTTTGGGCCACAGCAGACTGGCACGAGCGTGAAGCTTATGACCTGTCAGGAGTGAATTTTCTGGGGCACCCGAATCTGAAACGAATTCTGTGTCCGGATGATTGGGAAGGTCATCCATTGCGTAAAGATTATGAAATGCCCATGGAATATCATGGTATTCGTAATCGTTAGTTAATAAACCATTGGAAAACAGTAGACATTAAAAGCAGTAACGTATTTGTGGAATAAATTTGAGTATGGCCACTTTAAAGATTGATGATCCCCGTGTAATTGAGTTTGACGTCCGAACCGACGAAATGCTCATTAATATGGGACCCCAGCACCCCAGTACTCATGGCGTGTTGCGTCTTGTTTTGCGTTCCGACGGTGAGGTAGTCTCTGATGTCGAACCGCATCTTGGTTACCTGCATCGTTGTGCTGAAAAAATCGGTGAAAACCTGACTGCCCGTCAGTGGATTCCTTATACCGACCGCATGGATTATTTGGCCGCCATGAATATGAATCTTGGCTGGTCACTGGTTATTGAAAAAATGCTCGAATATGATCTGCCTGAGCGCGGGCGTCATCTGCGAGTTATTATTTCTGAAATGGGACGTATTGCCAGTCACCTAGTTGCAATGGGAACCTACGGACTTGATCTTGGATCATTCACACCCTTTTTATATGGTTTCCGCGAACGAGAAAAAATACTCAACCTGTTTGAAGAAGCCTGTGGTGCTCGACTGACTTACAGTTATCTGACACCGGGTGGAGCGACTGCCGATCTGCCCTCGGGTTGGACTGATAGTTGTCGTCAGTTTTTGGCAGAATTTAAGGAAGTTATTCCTGAATTGCACACCCTGTTGACCACCAATTCAATCTTCGTTTCCCGAACAGCAGGGATCGGAGTGATGTCGGCTAAGATGGCGATTGACTATGGATGTACCGGTCCGGTGCTTCGTGGTAGTGGTGTTTATCACGACCTGCGATTCCATGGAGAAGAAAGATATACGGAAATGTACGATGGTTATATCTTCGATGTGATCTGTGCAGATCCGGAAACGGGCAAGTACCCGGAATCGAATTATGAATTTCACGGTGATTCACTGGATTACCCTGAAATTCCACGTCAGGCTATTCTTGGCGATTGCTGGCACCGGTTTTATGTCCGTATGCTTGAGGTTGTGCAGTCTGTTCGTCTGGTCGAACAGGCGATTGAAAAGTATGAAGCAACTTCAGGTGATTGGGGTAAGCCAATTAGGCTGATACAGAAACTTCCGGTGAAAGAAGCCTATATGGAAACGGAGGCACCTCGCGGCCAAATGGGATTCTATGTGGTTGGAGACGGAGATTCGATTCCTTGGCGTGTTCGTGCACGCAGCAGTTCATTCTGTAATCTTTCCGTTACCGCTCCGTTATGTCAGGGAATACTGCTGGCAGATATTCCGGCGATTGTCGGAAGCCTGGACGTGGTGATGGGAGAAATTGACCGCTAACAAGGAAAATTTCAGTTGTTATCGGTTTAGAGACAATTAGGGATAAGGCCAGTTAAATGGCAGATTTTGTAGATCATATACTTGGACTCAACGATTCGTGGTTTGGACATATCGTCGCTGCTTTGGTGGCTGCTGTCCTAATCCTACACGTTGTGGCTGTGGGCGCTCTGCTGTTTATATGGATGGAGCGAAAAATCTCCGGCCGTATTCAGGATCGACTTGGACCGACGCGTGTTGGTGGTAAGTATGGTTGGTTACAGACACTGGCCGATGGTCTCAAGTTGATTGCTAAAGAAGATGTTACGCCGGATCTGGCTGATAAATTTCTCTTTAAAATAGCTCCCTATGTTGGTTTGGCAGCAAGTTATGCGGCCTTCATTGCTTTGCCATTTGCAGACGGAGTTGTTGGTCAGCATGTTAATACGGCTGTCTTTTTTGTGCTAGCTGTATTGGGGCTGGAAGTATTTAGTGTGATTCTGGCTGGTTATGCATCGGGTTCAAAATGGTCACTGTTTGGAGCTATGCGCGAAGCGGCTCAGGTTGTTAGTTACGAAGTACCACTGGGGATGTGTGTTGTTGTTCCGGTCATGATTTGCGGAACCATGAACCTGACCACAATTGCGAATATGCAATCCGGTTTTTTTACCAACTGGTTGGTCTTTAATGATCCTTTTACTTTTATGACAGCTATTATTTACTTCACTTGTGCAACGGCCGGTGTAAATCGAGCACCATTTGACCTAGCTGAAGCGGAAAGTGAACTAGTTGCAGGATTCCATACGGAGTACTCAGGTCTTCGCTGGAGTTTATTCTTCATGGCTGAGTATAGTTCAATGTTTATTGTCTCTGCATTGGCCAGCATCCTGTTTTTTGGTGGTCCGCATGGTCCAATTCCGATTACCGAGATTGTTCCTTTCCTGAGCAGCGGTGGATTGGGAGATCCGGCAAAACAGGCCTTCACTGAAAGTGAAGGTTTACTTGCAGGCTGGGATTTGGGATTGATTATCTCAAGAATTATTGGCGTAACAAATCTGCTTCTTAAAGGCCTTGTCGGTGTTACCATTATGATGTGGATTCGCTGGTCCTTCCCGCGTCTTCGAATTGACCAGGTAATGACAATGTGTCTGAAGTATTGTGTTCCTTTGGCAGCCATCGGATTCCTCGGAGCAACAGCCTGGCAGGCACTCGATCTGCCAACGGCAAGTTCTGTAATTGGAACGCCTCGTTACAAACACCATGAATTGTGGACAGCCGATCATAATAAGGATGGAAGTAAAGAGGAGACAATATCAACGCCCGTTCTGGAGACTCCTCATGAAGACGATACTCATGCTGAAGCCAAGACAGTGACCGAAAACACGGTACCGGTTTCAGTTTTGAGAGGAGGTAATCAATAATGAACCTGCTTGCAGTTGCCTGGGAATATTGGCATCAGTCCTTCTTCATTCTTTTTGCAGCATGTGCTATTGGCTTCGGTTTTGGTGTATTGCTTAGCAAAAACGTTGTTCGTATGGCATTTTATCTTGTCCTTTCACTTGGCTCGACTGCCGGTCTGTTTTTTTTAGCCGGAGCAGAGTTTGTTGGAGCAATGCAGTTGATGATTTACGTTGGCGGTACGCTGGTGTTGTTGATTTTTGGCGTTATGCTGACAGCCCAAAAAGACTTTATCAATATGGATACCCACACGCAGGATTGGATTCTGGCGACTATTGTGGGAGGATCTTTATTGATGGTGCTGTTGTTCGCGGCGTTTGGAGCGGAAGACTGGAGTAAACCTCAGGATCTTACAGATGCAAAGATTGAATCCACTAAGGAAGCGACTCCACTCGGGTTAGCACTTACTGGAATTCGTGTAGATACATTGGGTGATTCTGGTGATGCAGTTAAGCAAGGCAAGTCCGGTTACTTGATGCCGTTCATTATTGTCTCCGTCCACCTGTTAGTTGTGTTGATTGGCGCAGCTTACATGGCTCGAACTAAGAAACTTTCACGCGCTACAGATGATAAGAGTAGTCGTGCGAAGCTGATGTTGTTCAAAATGGAGCAGGAAACAGAACAGTTGGAAGAAGAAACATACGTAGTTACTCATCGCGGGCAATCGGCACTCAACCGGACCGATTCTCAAGATGAATAGTAAACACGCACTAACGAAAGTGGCTGGAATTTTAGAATGATATTGATTGGAACCGTTTCCGTTTCCTGGTATCTCGCAGTAGGAGCCTCGCTATTTGTGCTGGGCGCTGTCTGTATGGCCACAAAACGTAACTTGTTGGGAGTTTTGATGGGCGTCGAATTAGTCCTCAACGGTGCCAATATGAATTTCATTGCATTTGGAAGTAAAGTCCTTCGTCCGGAAGGATCTTTAGGACTCGACGGTCAGTTGATCGCCCTGTTTGTAATCGTGCTGGCTGCTGCAGAGGCTGCTGTTGCTCTGGCGATTGCGTTGAATTTTTATAACAACCACAACACAGTGGACGTAGATAGAGCAAACGAGTTAAACGGCTAATGGATTATCTTCATATCTTGCTGGGTCTTGCTGTATTACTGCCCTTAATCGCGTTTTTTACCAACCTTTTTATGGGGCATAAATTACGGCGAGACGGACAAAGTAAAATTGCGGCATATATTTCACTGGGAGCGATTGCCGGAGCGGCTCTGCTGTCATTTATTTCATTGTTCGTCTGGCTGAATGCCGATAATCACGGGCAATCAAATCGATTAGCTTTGGCTGAATTAAAGCAGACTAATAAAGATCACCTTCATCATTTGGAAGATCAGGCAGGGGGTAACGCTCACCATGATGAACATGGTGGGCATGATGATCATTCTGATGAAGATACTGAGCACAGCCATGACTCAGACGATCTGAAGACTTCGACACTAGAACGCGTTGAAGTCTTCACATCGTTGGCAGAAGAAGAACATGCTGCCGAAGCAGAGCAGGTACAAGGTAGTAAGCAGGATGCTCACGGAGATGATCACGGACACGGAGATGATCACGGACACGGAGATGATCACGGACACGGAGATGATCACGGACACGGAGATGATCATGGACACGGAGATGATCATGCTC
>PAPJ01000018.1 GCA_002709045.1 Planctomycetaceae bacterium
CGTGCGTATCAGCTGCATGTCCGTCGTCTGCATGTCCGTCGTCTGCATGTCCGTCGTCTGCATGTCCGTCGTCTGCATGTCCATGACCATGATGTGCATCGAGATACTCAGCGACATGCCCAAAGTCGAGTTTTGATGGATCTTTACGCCCCCAATCTGCCAGCCCGGCACCGATTGGTTTAGCATCTTCAAAGCCCGGGATATCGTGACAAGCATAGCAGCCATACTTACCCAATGCCTTGCGGCCAATGTAAATCAGCTTGGTGTCCATATCCAACGGCGAGGAAGTATCACGTCGTAATTCTTCTTCTGCCACTTTAATGCCTGTCGCAGCAGCCGGTATACCTTTCAGTGCATATTCTTTCGCTACCGCTTCATAGAATGAGTCCGTTAGATTGACCAGTAGCAGGTTTTCCATCGACTGGTTAAGATCTGCTCCCTGCTGAACTGCTTTGAGAGAGAACTCTTGATCGGCAACATGCCAGTCAAGGCCTTCACCAAGCAGGTAAGCCACAATATCCAGAGCCGGATCGACTAAAGTTTCATTACCATCGGCATCTTTGATAGTTTCCACGTCGATAAACAAGTCGGGCATAACCGTCCGAGCATGATACTTTGTAGGTTCTTTAATCCAGCTGTATAACCACTTACCGGCATCAGCAAATCCCACAAATTTACCTCCCAGATCAGAAAGATCAGGCCCCTGCACAAAATCTCCCGGAGCACGAAACTTCTCAATCTCTGCCAATTCAGGATCATTATGGCTATGACAAGCCAAACAACCACGTTCCTGGAAGGCTATTTTCCCACGGGCAGCATCGGCTTCAATACCATCCTGTGGTTCCAGATATTCAAAGCCTTGTGAATAAAATTTCAAATATTCAACCATGCCAATAATTTCAACTTTTTCAAAATCCTTTGCTTCTTCATCCGAATTCTTTTCCGAATTATTTTCCGAATCATTTTTCCTAAAATGGGAATGCAAACTGAAGAATCTGGGCATGCGACTACTAGGACGGAAGTTCTGTGGATTGGCAATCCAATCGTACAAAAACTGATCGCTATTCTTCTTAGCAACATATCGCAAACTTGGACCAGACTTACGCAACGAACCGGGAGCTTCAATATCCGCCAAAACACCTGTCAATCGAGCGTTTTCCGATATTTCTATCTTTGGATCTTCAGAGGCAAGGTCTGCTTTTAATACATTAACTAACTGGTAACGGGTCTGGTCATCTTCAGGATGTGCAGCTAGCTGCAATGCTAACTGCGAGGCATTTTCACCCAACTCACTAAAGCCTGCCTGATCCTGCAATTGAAGCGCCGCAGCAAAGTAGTTTGGTTCCAGCCTCAAGTCGGGACCAACACGTTTATCTGCACCAGCATATCCGTTCATCTCATGACAGCCATAACAGCCATACTTACGGATCGTGTTATAACCCTGAACCACCTTTGGAGCGGGTGCTTCAGGAAACTTTAGACTGGGTTCTAATTCAGTCACTTCGTGATGACATTTCAAACAGGTTGATTCGATGAATCGCTTTGGATGCTGAGGATAAATCCAGTGGTGATTATCAAACCAACCATGTTCTTCCATCCAACGTTTCCGATCTAATTCATTATCAGGCATGTGAGATGCCCATTTAAATTCAGTTGCACTTCCCTGTCCTTCGTGACAGATCGTGCATGCGAAGTCAGCGACTTTATGAGGACTAAGTGATCCCAGATACAAGTCCAGACGCGGATGGCTGGCAAAGGGATGTCCCATACCACGACGGACGACGAGTTTCAGTTCTGTTTTAGATGCCTCCTGTTGCGTAGCAAGAAACCGGGCGGCTACGACGTCCGGATTGGTAACCATGTCGCCGTCAATACTGACAATGACGTCACCAACTTCCAAGCCCGGCCGGGTATGACGAGCGAGTGTGCTATTTTTAATCGGACTAGCGTCATTTTCGGACTGTAACAGAGATTTCAGAATTTCATCTCCGGTAAATTCATTATCCAGATTAAATGGTTCAGTGATCTCCGCTCTCTTGGCAGCTGAATTAGGAGCAACAAAAGAAATCGTCACATCATCAGAACTGTACAGTCCCGTTGGTGAAAATCGCAGGCCATATCCTCCGTCAGCCAAAAACTGCTGACGCTGATCCGCCGAATCTCCAACCGATCGTGATTCCTGTTGAGCATTACCCTCTTCATCCAAAATAGCATTACCTTTAAGATCGGTCTTATCCTGCATTACCAATGCCGGAACCTGAAGAACAATTTCAATGGTGCGCTCTGAAACAAATCCGGGCTCGGTGGCCTGTCCCGGGAATGATTTTTCCATCATTTGGTGACAGGTCGTACAACGGTCGAACCGACGAACCTTTTTGAAGTTATAATCCTGCTCCAGATCATCACTCCAAAGGTTTTCAATATCCAGTGGACCATTAAAGGCATCAAGGATAGGAAGTTCTAACCAGGCTTTACCCAGCCATTTACCTTCCCACAATGCAGAATGGCTGTTATTAATAGCATCGTTAAGCCGTACTTTGTCTGCATTTACTTCATCCAAATCCTTCTGGGCTTGACGCACAGATGCCTGAAATTTATTTCCAATCGCTGCCAGGCTACGACGAAAACGGGTTGCCTTTTCGTATTTCAGTTCATAGGCATTTAAGCCGGTTTCTGGATGCTCTAGCATATCCTCTAGTTTTTCTGCTAAAGCCTCCTTCACTTCGTCTGAAGCTTTACCGCTAAAGGCGATGCCCAACTGTGAAGCTGTCTCGTCACGATTGGCTCGCTTGAATTTCGTATCAGAAAGAATCTTATCTTCTTTGGCCTTGAGTAATCTAACCACTTCACTCATCGCCAGTGCCATCGCTTCGCGCGATTCAATTAGTGCTTCAACATCATTATCAGTCTCGGCGCTCCAATTATCACGGGCCTCTTTAACACGCTGAATAAATGCACCTTCTTCAATTAACTGAGCCAATTCCATGGCCCCACTTCCGGCAGGGTCGTTTTCAACTACCCTCAGAGATTCTTTATCTTCAAGAAAATCGATAAACTCTAATATTACTTCTGCACCTGCCGTTGTGCTGGATCGGGCACTTTGCAAATTAAGTTTTGCCTCATCCAAACGACTTAAGACATCTGCCGTCTTTGTTTCCATCAACCGCCATTCACTCACCTTAAGATCAATGGCACGAGCTTCCTTCTGGTATTCTTTCCAGGGACGATCATGGTCTTTCCAGAACATCCAAACCGTTGAGAGCACCAAAATGACAGATGTGATCGCAAAAATCACATGCATCTTATTGATGTCGCGTACTGTTTTGTCAGTTGCAGGCATTGTTAGTCTACTTCTGCTTTCTCTTACAGTGCTAAGTCTCTATATTCTTTTACGAAACAGGTCTGGAATATGGTTCTTTAGAAGTTAATAAAATACTCGGGAATGGCGATAAAATATTTCATGCTAAAGACCCACCGGGCAAGCATCTTGATTGGTAGTAAAGCCATCCAAAGCATCAGGTTCGTCATTACCATATAGCGAATAAATCCCATACGTTTGTACATCGGCTGAAACAAGCGTTTCTTATCCCACATTGCCAGCAACGGTGGCAAAACGGCAAAGTATCCAATCAACAGGGTCACCCCGATACATTCACGCTGAGCGATCACCAACACCTTTGTAAGAAACGCAGCCTCCGGATCCGGTTTTGGTAACGGTTTACCCAGCAATTCAACCCAGAAGTACTGAGAAAGATCCACATTGTTCATCGCCTCGACGGCATGAGAATCCCAATACTCGTAAAACCCATAAAAGTTCCAGTTAGGACCTCGCAGAAACGTTCCCATAATGATCAGCGTGACCCATAAGACCAGAAATCCAAACTGGAAGGTCAGATAGGCAAACTTACGTTCATTAATGGTGTAGTAACCATTTCCCTTTTTGTTGTAGTCGATGTATGGAATAGCCATCAGTCCGGCAACGATCATACTTGGCAGCACCACACCAGCCATCCACGGGTCGTAATAGACCAGCATTTCCTGTAATCCCAGAAAGTACCATGGTGCTTTTGAAGGGTTAGGTGTCTTCACAGCGCTGGCAGGTTCTTCCAGTGGAGCCTGCAGCAGAATTGCCCACAACAGCATAAGAGCTGTCAAAGCCACCATGCAGATCAATTCGGTATAAACCAGATCGGGCCAGACAAGTACTTTTTCCTTTTCAGCATCTGTCGCTTCAAGCGGCAACTCGCCATTCGCAATTCGCCTGTCATTTTCAACGGCCTTGGAAGTTGCCAGCCAGGTAAAAAATGCCAACAGGAAGATCAAGCCAACAATCGGTACATTATCCGGTTTGGTTACAATCGCAGCAAAATCTGAGTCTGCCATGGAGAGCCCCATAAAGAGCATCATTGAATTTAATCCTAACCAGGCGATATTAGGACGAACCAACACTTCTCGATACCGGAACATAACCAGCAGAATCACCAGCGAACCCAACGAATAAGTAGTGGGCGACATTAAACCATCGAGAACCCCTTTAATGGTTTCATTAAAGGAGATGTACTTAATAATGTCCTCATTACCACTAGCAACCATTGCCGCCAGAATCAGCGTAACAAGACCAAGCCCGGACCAGGCCAGAGCCTGTTTGAGTTCATCCTTTTGCTTCCATCTATATAACGCGAACAGGCCGTTCATCGTAGCAAGCAAAACGTAGTACCCGCAAAGGAACCCGCTTATCTGCGATAGAAATTCTTCGTATGTTAAACCGTGCATGGCTTTTTTTTCTAGTTACCGAAGCTGAAATTCAGACCGATCTTGTTCATGCATTAATAAATTAAATTCATTCCGCTTTTACATGGGGCCACTGATACCACCGTCCTTACGGACCCGCCAAAAGTGAATTGCCAGAAGCAATGCCACACCCAACGGGATAGCGATACAGTGCAACACATAAAAACGATTCAATGTCTCTTCACCCACAAACCGGGCACCTAGGAGCCCAAAGCGAGCGTCGGAGGCATTGGTAATCATATCGATGCCTCCTACAGTAAGTAGCTGAGCACCGGGACCTTCATACCCCAGGAACGGCGTCGCGCGAGCCATATTCGAACCCACGGTAATAGCCCAGATAGCCAGCTGATCCCATGGCAGCAGGTAACCTGTAAACGACATCAGTAACGTGAGTAGCAGAAGAATCACCCCTACCACCCAGTTAAATTCCCGGGGCGGCTTATAGCTTCCCGTGAGGAACACCCGGTACATATGCAACCAGACGGTGATCACCATCGCATGAGCACCCCACCGATGCAATTCGCGCAGTATCCCTAAGGAAGTCGCATCCCTGAGAGTTAATATGTCTGTATAAGCCCACTCAATTGTTGGACGATAATAAAACATCAACAAAACACCGGTTACGGTCTCCACCAAAAACAGGAAAAACGTAACGCCGCCCATACACCAGGTGTAGCTCAGAGCAATCCCCTGCTTTTTTGCTGAAACAGGATGGAGATGCAGGAAAAAGTTCGTCAACATGACGACAACTCGATTCCGTCGGTCCACGGGAGCCGGATGACGGAAGACACTCTTCCATATCTGGGAGTTACGAATAATATCACCGATTGATGGCATTGATCAATTAACCTGTATCAAACTCAAAACTGCCACATAATAGTTACTAAACACTCACATAAGAATTCGCGTCAGCCCACTGACCCAACTCTTCATTAAACTTGGCACTCTTATCCACTTCCAACTGCCCGTCATCTGAAAGACGAATAGCATATCGTTCCAGTGGTCTGGGAGCAGGACCTTCGAAATTAATCCCATCCTTATAAAAACCACTACCATGACAAGGGCACTTAAACTTCTGTTCACCTTCTAACCAGTTAGGCGTGCATCCGAGGTGAGTACAAACAGATTGGAGTGCATAAATCTGAGCTTCACCTTCATATTCATATCGCACAATCCAAACACCGAACTGTGCTTTGTATTTCGCTTCCACCTGTCCCGGAGCATAGGAATCAGGAAATCCAACTTTAAATTTCGTGGGCGGCTCAGTAAGCACGTTCGGGAACATAAATCGAGCCAGCCCTAACAACCACAGCAAACTGGTGATCGCCATCGAAGTAAAACCAACTGCCAATGGTGCGCCAAAAAGAACTCCCATTGTGGACGCAAAAAAACCACGTCGATCTGTCGCCTCGGCTGCAGCCGGAACTGGCTTAGCAGGCATAAAGTCTTCGCGACGAGGAGCCGGGGGCAATTCAATTGCACGTCTGGCTGGGGGCTTTGTTTTTTCTTCTTTCGCAGTTTTGACCGCATCTTCCACCAACTGCGGGCCACGCCGGGCTGGTTTACGGGCAGCAGCCAGAATACTGGCGGTGTCACGCGGACCAGTCTGAGCAACCGGATCCTCTTCTTTTTTAGCCGGAGCCGATGCTGCCGGCTTGGAAGCTGCGGGAGCTGATGCAGCGGGAGCGGCCGCGGGTGCAGCGGAACCACCTGCCTGAGCCGCTGCCAACATCTCAGCCACCGACATTTTAGAAGGGTCAACTTCAGCAGGTGCTGCTGCAGGTGTCTGCTCTGGAGCGGCCGCGGGGGCAGCGGAATCACCTGTCTGAGCCGCCGCCAACATTTCAGCCACCGACATTTTAGAAGGATCAACTTCAGCAGGTGCTGCTGCAGGTGTTTGCTCTGGAGCAGCCGAATCACCTGTCTGAGCCGCTGCCAGCATCTCAGCCACCGACATTTTAGAAGGATCAATTTCAGCCGGCGCCGCTGCCGGTTTTGTTACAGCAGACTCAGCCGAGGCCGCCGCTTCCGCAGGGGCTTCTTCCGGAGTTGACGCCGGTTCACCGGCGGCACTTGCCTGCGCCGCTGCCAGCATCTCCTCAACTGTTAAGTCTTTATCAGCCATAAGTTAATTTGCCTATGGGCTACTGCTATAAATGTACTTCAGTCTAAAAAAACACACACCCAATCACTCATATTCAATCACCTTCTTCTATTTCGTCTATTGAAATCGGGCGGAAAGTACCAAAAGGATTACGGCAGTGCATATACAAAACAAATTCGACCAACCGTACCACAACGCATTAACCGGCGAGCCTACTTTGTGATTTTTTTCACAATTAAATAAAACGACGATACCAACAAAGTAAAAACTACTGGAAAACGAGGCTCAAGCCCGTACAAGTAGTTCCCTCTCATGTTGTTTGATTAATCGTATTACCCTTAGTTTATCAACCGTTGTTAGGCTGACGTAGTACCCCAGAGGGCGGAAAATACGTATTTTCAAAAAATCTTTGGCCTAATTTGCGGACAGCTTTATTAAGCGATTGAAAACTACGTCCACGAGCTTAAAGAGATACCCTTTAGAGTGCTTTGTTTGCAATATCAGTTCGATACCAACTACCGCGCCATTCGATCAATTTGGCTGCTTGATAAGCCGATACCTGAGCCGTTTTAAGATCCTCGCCAATCGCGGTCACTCCTAAAACACGTCCACCGTTATTAATAATCGCTCCCGACTTACCAACCGTCGTTCCGGCATGAAAAACTTTAACGTTCTCCACGTTAGCCGCATCATCTAAACCACTTATTACTCGACCCTTTTCATAACTTCCTGGATATCCTTGGCTTGCCATGACAACACAACAGGCTGGTCGCGGATCCCATTGCAATGGATCAATCCTCGCCAAGTCTTGATCAGCTACTGCTTCCAGCACGTCCACTAAATCAGATCTCAACCGCATTAATAAAGGCTGGCACTCCGGATCACCGAAGCGAACATTATATTCCAATACTTTGATCCCCTGAGGTCCCTTCATAAGCCCTGCATAGAGAACTCCTTGAAATGGGGTTCGGTTAGCCTTTAAAGCGTGTACCGTTGGAACCAGTACATTCTCAGCCACCCAGGACATGTCATCCTCGGTAACCAGCGGTGCCGGACAATAAGCTCCCATACCTCCGGTATTCGGTCCAGTATCTCCATCATAGGCTGGCTTGTGATCCTGACAGGCGGGTAATGGAATAATCGTCTGGCCATCTGTAATCGCCAAAATACTGGCTTCCTGACCTTCCAATTTTTCTTCGATAATAAACTTAGTGCCTGCATCGCCAAAAACTTTGTCACGGGCAATTAACTCAACCGCCTCCAGTACTTCATGTTTTTTACTGCAAACGGTCACCCCCTTACCGGCTGCCAAACCATCAGCTTTAACAACCATCGGACATGCCGTGTTTGGAGACTCTCCCGGGTAACGGTCATGGATCATTTCAATTGCTGCATCGGCATCATGAAATTCCCAGTAATCAGCTGTCGGTACATTCCCGGCATTAAGGATTTCTTTACAAAATACTTTTGAGGCTTCTAATTGCGCCGCTGGTTTAGCTGGCCCAAAAATCTTCAGTCCCTCATCCTTAAAAATATCGACAATACCATCAGCCAATGGTACTTCAGGACCGACAATAGTCAGACCGACAGCATTTGCTTTAGCGTAACGAACCATCGCGCTGTAATCATCCGGATCAAGATCAACATTAACGGCATCCAACGCCGTCCCTGCATTACCCGGCGCGACAAAAACATCTTTCACACGGGAACTTTGAGAAATCTTCCAGGCCAGAGCGTGTTCGCGACCGCCACTACCAACTACCAGCACATTCATTGTGGATCCATCCTTGAAAATCTAATGATCTGACTCGCCCATGAATATAACGCTCTACCCTGCGACACTCAAGCAGGGGAGCAAAAGCAAACCATGCTAACGATTCTTATAAGCCTGTACCGCTAACTCGTCACAACGATCATTCTCGGCATGACCGCTATGCCCGGCGACTCTGGTATATTTCAAATCATGCGATACCAGTAGTTGATCGAGTTGAACCCACAACTCCTGATTCTTGATTGGTACCAACCGTCCTTTTTGCTTTCTCTTCCAACCGTTACGTTTCCAGCCGGCCATCCATTCCTGCATTCCTTTACCGACATACACACTGTCGGTAAACAACTCGACCTGACATGGTTTCTTCAATGCTTCCAGTCCTTCGATAACTGCCTGCAATTCCATACGGTTATTAGTGGTGTCGGCAGCATATCCATTGGCTTCTTTCTCTGTGCCGGTCGCCGGATCCCGCAAAATATATGCCCAGCCACCAGGCCCGGGATTCCCGCTACAGGCACCATCGGTAAATAGATGTATATGAGGTTTTTCCATGAATACTCTCGTAAACTAATCAATTACTATTCCAGTTTTTCGGACGGAGAATCATGCTCCGGGTGTTGATTCCGACTTTCCTTTGTTTCGACATCAGGATTTGTTTCGACATCAGGATTTGCATTAGTTTCCGGCAAGTTATTCTGCGGCTGATGAACATCATTATTCTGCTCATCAGACGGTTGGCTGTCTGCCGCAGTGGCAGGTAATTCCGTCTGGCTAGGATTCGGCTGATCCACGAAACCGTTGACATCTGATTTTGATTCGGGCTGAACAAGCGTTATTTCACGTGGCAACAACACTGTAAACGTTGAGCCGATCCCCAGTTGACTCTCCACCGAAACTTCACCGCCAAGCATACGACAAATCTCTTTGACAATCGAAAGACCTAATCCGGTACCCGCATACTCACGTGTAAGATTATCCTGACCACTGGAAACATTACCCTGACGGAATTTCTCGAAAATTAATTCACGGTCTTGTTCGGCAATCCCGATCCCTGTATCAACCACTCGGATCACAAAGAACTCTTCCCGTTCTTCGCTATCTTCAAGCTTTACCACGATTCGGCCACCCTCAGGCGTAAACTTAATCGCATTGGACAACAGGTTTGTTAGCACTTGCTGTAACTTACCCTGATCCTGCAGCACGATCGGGTTCTCCATCTCCTCTTTAATTTCCAATGAAAGATTTTTCTCTTCGACTAGCGATTTCACGAGATCACACTGAGCGCTGGTCACCAGTTGCAGGTTGAGTTCAACCGGACTGATCTCCTGCTTACCGGCTTCAATTTTTGCAAGATCAAGAATTTCATTAATCATTTCTAATAAAATCCTACCTGAACGCTGAATATTAGAAGCATATCGCTGTTGCTTTTCATTTAAAGCATCAACACCTTCCAGCACTTCAGAAAACCCAATAATGCTATTAAGCGGAGTACGCAATTCGTGACTCATATTGGCCATGAACTCATCTTTCATGCGGTTCATATCAAACAACTGCATATTAAGCTGAGCCATTTCATCGACCTTGATGTCCAGATCGGCGTTAACACTTTTCAATTCATCCTGCGTTTCAGTCAGATGCCGCACCATTCTGTTAAAGGAGGTTCCCAGTTCTTCAAACTCATCATCAGTCGAAATTTCTGCCCGGGATTCCAAATCGCCGTGACTAATCCGATCGCTAACATCCCGCAAATGATTAAGTGGGCGTACGACTAAGAGACGAATAATAACGTACAAGGCGATCATCGAAACAAATACCGTCACGATGGCAACCGCAATCAGAATGGCCCTCGCATTATGAATAGAGTTCTGAGTTTCCTCGTATGGAATATTTACCTTGATCACTGTAAACGGAAGTTCTGTACCGTCGACCGGCGTTCCCTGTCCCGCTCCTTCAACTCCCGGAGTTTGCTCACTATGACAAATCGTACAGGTGTTTCCCCAGCGAATTGGTTCGTAATATTGATACTCGTTAATATCCTGAGCGACTCTTTCAACAAAGATTGGCCGTTCTTTATCGGTCACATCTTCAACAGAAAACAATTCAACAATATCTACATCCGGGACTTCCTGTTTGGGGTTCCCGTCTTCAACCTGTTCTAAAGCCCGTTCTGCCTCACGCGTTTCATCCAGCTTTTTCTCGAGTTGGTTAAGAATATTAACTTCCAATGCATTGCCGGGAATTCGCAAATTGGGAATCTGTTTCGGTTTCGATTCATTATCCTGCACGATGATTTCATGATTATGCCGACCATCGGTTCGGGCAAGTTGCTCACCCAACAGATCAGCAAATCCCTGCTTATCTTCACGTGTTTCCCAATAATTAAAATGAGGCTTCAACAGTGCGATGTCGACAACATCACGAGCAGTGGTGCGGGTGTTTTTCAGAATCAGATCAGAGCTGACCTTCTCTACTCCCCAAAAAGCTCCGGAAATAAGCAGCGTCAACCAAAACCCAAACAGCAAGCGGCACTTGCGTTCCAGGCTGGTCTCGCCTAACACTCGTCTCCAGGATTGCTGCACCATAAAACCTGCTTCCGTAGAAGTAAAAAGAGTGACGACGCGCGCAGCCGCGTTCAATCTTCATTTATTCTATTCCAAATAGTCCACAGCAACCAATGCATGAATTCCGGTTCTAACCGACGTCACCTACATCCAACACTCGACCGTATCGACGCAGCACTTGTTTACGAAGTTTCACAAACTCTGTACTTTGCAACCCAGGATCACTTTCGAGCATTGCTTGTGCATCATCTCGTGCTAACTCAACGATTGCTCTGTCGCGACGCAAATCAGCTACTCGCAGTGGAGGCATACCATGCTGCTTCGTTCCGAATAAATCACCGGGACCGCGTAAATCAAAGTCGATTTCCGCTAACTCAAATCCATCGAGAGTATTTACAAATGCCTGCAAACGATGTTCCGCTTCATCTGTTACAGGCGTTCCAAAAACACATACATATCCGGTATGATGACCACGTCGGACTCGGCCGCGCAACTGATGCAATTGAGCCAGTCCGAACTGCTGAGCATCTTCAATGGTCATCACAGAAGCGTTGGGGACATTGACGCCAACTTCGATTACAGAAGTCGCCACCAACACGTCCAATTCATGGCTATGGAACCGATGCATAGTATCTTCTTTATCGGCTGGCGACATTTTGCCATGCACAACTCCGATCCTGAAGTCTGACAAAATGCGATTTTTCAGTCCTTCATAGATCTCCTCGACACTCATCAAGTCTTCACGTGTTGCCCTTTCCACCGTTGACGCAATCACGTATCCCTGTCTGCCTTCACGTAACTTACCGCGGAAAAAATCCCACCACTTCTCACGCTCGGCAGAATCACCTAAATAGGAATGCACCGGTTGCTGATGATCAGGCCCCTGCCGAATCGTGGAAATATCAAGATCTGCAAACATTCCCATGGCAATCGTACGGGGAATCGGAGTGGCAGACATAACCAGATAATGAGGATCCAGACCGTTATTTCGTACAGCCATGCGCTGCCGAACCCCAAATTTGTGCTGTTCATCGATGACTACCAACGCTAATGACTTAAACTCAACTTCTTCACTGGCCACACTATGAGTGCCAATCAGCAAATCAATTTCTCCGGTAACTAATTCATTCAATACCTGACGACGCTGCGTAGTAGTCATCGAACCGGTTAACAGCCCAATGTTAACACGTGAGTTTTTAAGATCTTCCTGAAGTGTCCTGTAGTGTTGCTGAGCCAGTATTTCGGTAGGAGCCATCAACACTGCCTGATGACCATGGGCAACGCTCAGCAGCATCGCATATTCGGCTACTACCGTCTTACCACTTCCAACATCACCCTGGAGAAGACGATTCATGGGCTGACTGTTAGCCATGTCATGACAGATATCCTGCACGACCCGTTGTTGTGCGGCCGTTAATTCAAACGGGAACCGAGCTGTAATGCGAGCATGAATCCTGGCATCCGTTTTTAACTCCGGAGCCTTATTCGTGATACTGTGATGCCAACGTCTTAGCGCTAATGCTAACTGGAGAACTAATAATTCCTGATAAACAAAACGCAGACGATGATGATCAACGTCTGCCAGTGAATCAGGCATATGAATGCCACGTACCGCCTCGTGAATCGAGCCAATTCCTTTCTGTGTTCTAATCAGTTCAGGAATCGCTTCTTCCAATTCTTGAACATAATCTTCCACCGCATTACGAATCAGTTTTCGAATCGCAGGTTGACTAATTCCTTGCGACAATCGGTAGACCGGCAGCACTTCATTACCCTGCACTTCGGTATCTTCATCGACCATCGAAATCCTCGGATGTGTCATCTCCCAACGATCTGCTTTCGGTTTCGCCAACCCGGATAAAACGATGCGATCACCCGCCTGAAACTTGCCTTTCATAAAGTGCATATTGAACCAGGTAGCTTTAAGCAGAGAACCTGCGCATCCCACCGTCATCGAAAAGAGGGATTTGCCATAGCGTGTACGCCCCGCTCGGATCTCCTCAATCTCACCTATTACGGTAATCTCAGATGCCTCTTCCAGTTCAGCCAAATCGACCAGTTCACCAGTACACTCGTAATCACGGGGAAAGAAAAACAACAGATCCCGGATCGTACCTACCCCCAGCTTTTCCAGTGGGCTACTCCACAAACCCCGGTAACCACGCAGCAATGAAACCGGACTTGTCAGCGTCGGTTTACGTGGAACGTCTGTACGTTCAGGATACTTCATAATCTGTATTCTACCGTGACAGTCAGGTCTGAAATAAAAAAAAGATCAGACTGACAGACACCTGACGATAAAGAAAATTTTACAACATACTCAGCGGATCTACATCCACCACCCACTGAATCCCCTCCACAGGTCTGGCATGTTCATATACCTTGCTAACAGCCTTTCTCAGCAATTCTCCATCAGTACTTATCAGCAAAACATGGATTCTGTATCTATCACGAAGTTTACCGATGGGTGCTGTTGCCGGTCCTAGAATTCGCACCTCATCCTCTCGGCCGGCCAAATTCTCTTTACAATGCTGAACCAGATCCCCGGCATACGCCATCGTGGCTGCCTGATCAACTCCGCGTATGATCAGACGTATCATTTTAGTAAACGGGGGATAGCCAAACTGTTCCCGACCTGGTAACTCACGTTCAGCAAACATCTCATATTCATGCTTGGTGGCTGCCTGAATAGCTAAATGTTCAGGGGTATAAGTCTGCACCAGCACCCGTCCTTCTACCTCACCCCGACCTGTTCGGCCGGCGACCTGAGTCACCAATTGAAAGGTTCGTTCTCCGGCGCGAAAGTCCGGGAAGTGCAACGCCGTATCAGCATTGATAACTCCGACTAACATAACATTGGGAAAGTCCAGCCCTTTAGCAATCATCTGTGTGCCAACCAGTATTTTGACTTCACCATTACGAAAACTATCTAACGCCTGCTCATGAGAATTAGGACGTTGCATCGTGTCCGAGTCCATTCGCAGAACAGATACGCCGGGGAATCGGTTTTTTACTTCCTCTTCTAAACGCTGGGTACCCAATCCACCAAAGCGAATCGCGTCCCCTCCGCAATCCGGGCATCTTTTTGGAGCGGTCATCTGATAATCGCAATAATGACATAATGCTAACTCTCGACGCTGACCGCTAATCCCATACCGATGATGAGTTAGTGAAATTTCACATTGCGGACATTCCAGTACAAATCCACAGGCCGGACATTGAATATTGGTGGAATAACCACGTCGGTTGAGCAAGAGAATGATCTGACCGTCATCCCGAATTGTCTGATCAATAGCCGTACTAAGCTGCCGGCTAATCGAACCATAGCTTTGCTTACTTCGTCCTTCATGCCGCAAATCAACTGTGGCAACTGCCGGTAACGGACGATTCATTACCCGCTCGGGCAACGACACCAACTCGTATTCACCGGTCTTCGCTTTATGCCAGGTTTCAAGAGCGGGCGTCGCAGATCCCAGCACCAGAGGAATATTTTGCAATTGGGCACGCTTGACCGCAACATCGCGCGCGTGGTAACGAGGTGTCGTTTCCTGTTTAAAGGAAGTCTCATGTTCCTCATCCAACACAATCAGTCCTAAACGAGCTGTGGGGGCAAAAATAGCACTCCGTGCACCAACCACCACCTGCACCTCTCCGTTGGCGATCTGCTGCCAATGCCAGTGGCGCTCAGCATCACTTAAATGACTATGCAGAACCGCCACGCTGTCAAAGCGGGACCGGAATCGCTGTCGCGTTTGAGGTGTCAGTGAAATTTCAGGCACCAACACAATGGCCTGACGTCCATAGCTGATCACTTCCTCAATTGCCTGAATATAAACCTCCGTTTTTCCACTACCGGTAATCCCGTGCATCAGAATCGTCTTGTGTTGATCCTGTTTTACCGCAGAAGTAATAGAATCCAGAGCCCGGCGTTGATCCTGATTTAATGTCAATGCCTGCTCTCGTTCCAACACTTCCTGTTGAATATCGTGCTTATAAATCCGACGCTTCTCAACTTGTAGCAGTCTCTTGTTTGTCAAACTCCTTAAAGGAGCCTGTGTACATCCGACCTGTTTACAAATCTGATCACCTGTGAGCCAAACTTTTTGTCCTTTCAGGACTTCGACAATACGTTGCTGCTTAGCCGGCAGTTTCTCAATGTCTATCGTTGTCAGATTAGTCGGGTTAAGCGCATAGAATTTCACAGCCCGGGTTCCAGCCAGACTTCTTACTCCTGCCGGAATCAATGCTTCCAATACCTGACCAGGCCGAGCCAGATAATAATCCGACATCCAGTTGGTAAGTTCCAGCATCCGTGGGCACACTAAGGTCGTCCTGTCCAGAACAGCAGCGACCGGTTTCATCTTATAGTCGGATTTAAATTCACCGGTTTCATGATGAATCGCGACGCAATATCCGATGACTATACGATTTCCTCGCCCCAAAGGGACTTCAACACGTCGGCCGACCTGCACTTCCGCCCGCAAAGCATCTGGAATGAGATAATCAAACGGTCCCCAGGGAACCTCCGAGAAAACAACCGTGGCTAATGAACGATCCCGGGCCGCATCCACTTCCCATGGCGCAGGATGTTGTGGCATTTCAAAGGCATCGTCTTCAAATAATCCCTGCTGCCGATCCATTCATCAAACATCCGTGTCACAGTCTTAGAGTTACCAGATAGTCTACCGCAGGAACAACATTCTGTGTAACCATTAAACCTCCTGACAATTCAGACTCTAGGTGCCTCCGCCATCAGGTGATACACTCAAAGTACAAAGCAATACTCTTATTATTTAATTTTTTTCTATGGCACGTATCGGAATCATTGGCGGTAGTTTTGATCCTGTTCACTACGGGCACCTGTTGCTCGCTGAATGTGGGCGTGAGCAATGTGCACTGGATGAAGTCTGGTTTATACCGACTTACATCAGCCCTTTTAAGCAAGCCGGAAGCCAGGCATCGAAGACTCAACGACGGGACATGTTGACGCTGGCGATTGCCAGTCATCCAAGCTTTTCAATTAATGATATTGAATGGCTACGAGAAGGTGTCAGCTATACCTGCGAAACACTTGAAGCTCTGACAGAAAAACATCCCGAACACGAGTTTTTATTTCTCCTGGGAGCTGACTCACTGGCTGATTTTGCTGATTGGAAAAAACCTCAGCAGATCTGTAAACTGGCGACACTGGCCATCGTCTCCCGACCGGGTAGCCCGCCGCCTAATCTGAATATACTCAGCCCTTTTGCGGACGCTGAATATCTGGAACAAGTCGCCGATGCTCAAATTACCATGCCGGCGATGGATCTAAGCAGTTCGAATATTCGAAAACTTGTTGGCTCGCAACAGTCAATTCGCTACAGACTTCCGCGAGCAGTGGAACAGTACATTGCTACTGAGAAACTCTATCAGGATGAATTCTAATCACTTAGATTGGTCGAATAGATAAGCCTTGCCCTCCAGTACAACTATGACTTTCTCTGTCAACTGCAGAACCGATCCCAACTGTTTGCCATAGATTGCAGCAAGGTCAAAATATTGTTTGCTGAAACGTTTCACTTTGATCGGATTATTCATCTGATCATTTGCAGCAACCGAGTCCACCCAGATATGGTCTTCAAGGTAGAAGGATTTAGCTCCAATCTGACGTAAATTACGGACCTCCTCCGCCTTTTCTGCGTTGACACCCTTAAAACGAACCGTACCATCTGCCGTTCTATCGTCCACCGCTGCTTGTCCTCCCATCGCGCCGGCTGACTGTAAAGCAGACTTCATTACGCGCTGTCGAAAGCCAAATTCACCAGATTGCTGATTGAGTCCTCCCAATTGCTCGTTCACCCGCTTGCGTGCAGAATCCAAGTCACGCACATTACTGTCTTCATCTGCCAGATAGGCAGTATAAGGGGTCAGAATCCCGTGTTTTCTAGAAAGATAAATCATCTCGTCAGTCAACTCATCATTTTGACCATGGAGATCAATTTGATCAATAATTTCTCCAACTCGACGAACAGCCCATAGCTTTTCAATAAAAGCATGCTTTGTACCTTTTGATTTTGCTACAAGCTCTGTTGGAAAATCCATGTTCACTTTTTCATCGTTCACATCCCCTCGCAGCAGAACATTGGCCTGCCCGGCAAGACGATAGCGACCTGCGAGGACTATCTGATCTCCGGCAAAAACATCGTAAACTTTTTTGGGGTAAACGCGATTTACGGAACGTAAGTTCATATTCCTATCCGTATCGACATCAATATTAATCGAGACATCGGTCATCACCGGGGATGAAATACGGGAATAAAACTGAGCAACCTTTTCTTCGATATCCTCATTAGGACTTACATAGGCGCTTTGCCCAAACCCTTCTCGGGCAAGTTTATCCAGTAGTAAACTATTGACGTTATATCCAAGCCCAAAACAGCAAATTCTGTTGCGACTGGCATTGGCCTGTTTCATATTTTCCACAATTTTAATAATCGACGTTTCCCCTCGGGTCGGCTTACCATCGGTCAGAAAGACCACATAGCCAGGATGTTGATCGTCTTTTAAGAAATCGAGAGCGGTCGACATTGCTCCATCAATGTTCGTACTTCCACCGGCGAACAGGCCCTCAACAAAATTCAGCGCGGCAGCACGAGTCTGTTGATTAAAAATCTGGAGTTCCGGTTCGAAAGATTCCACTTCCGCATCGTACGCCACGATATTGAACAAATCACCTTCGTTAAGATGATTTACCACGAACTTAGATGCTTCTTTGGCTTGTTGCATCGATTTGCCAACCATACTGCCGCTACGGTCGATAACAAACACTACTTTCTTGCGAATCGCTTCTTCCCTCTTCTGTTCAACCTTTGGGGATACCAGCATCAGAAAATAGCCATCTTCTTTGTCCTTGGGCCGGTAACTAAGAACACTTGCCGCCAATGCCTGATTTCCGACGTTGTAGAAAATCTGTAGATCCGATGCCGGAATGACTTTTTTAAGTTCCAGTTTGACTCGCGCCAGTTTTTCTGAAGGTCGTTGAATCTCCAGTATATGAGTTGGGCTATAAATGCTTTTAATATCCTGCTGAGACTTAATCACCAAGTTAACCTTCAATCGGTCCAATTGATTGGAGGAATACTGAGCATTTCGTAACGGCAATATCCATTGAGTAAGACCCTGCTCCTGGCGGCAAATTTGCACATAGCGTATCGTCACGACACGTCGTTGCCCCGGCGGAATCGGAAATACACTTGTGCGAAACATTCCCGAACCTAACCATTCAAGCAGAGCCGGATCCTGATTACGACGGATATATCCTTCGTAGATTTTTCGAGCTTCTTCAGTAGGCAGCAACTTTGCTTCATATTCTTTATCACCCACCATCAAGGTAAGACGGTCAATCGCTCCATTCTGGGGAACCGGAAATACAAAGCAAGCCTCGATCGTACGGCTAGATGTATTATGGAATTCCTGAGCAATCTGTACCTGAACAACCTGCCCGTCAATAACCGCATCGACGCTCAATGACTTCACATGATAAGCATGTAACGCTTGTCCGGGATTGACAATCTCAGGTCTTGGGTCGCGATCTCGAAAATCGATTAGGGCCCCCTGCCCACAAGCAGAATTTGTCCAGCCGCTGGAAACACTAAAAACCAGAAGTGCTAACCACGCCATGCTCAAAGGCTTTATGCCAACTTTTAAGTGCCTCTTTTGCAACTGTCTCATCGGTCTCTCCCTTTGATTAAGCCGGTGGTAACTTGCTTCTTTGTGTATTTCAGGGCAAAAATATCCGCTCTTCATTTTTGGATACTATTTGAATGATAGAAGTTCCCAAATGTTTCGGAATTCTTTCAAATTCTTTCAGTCCTCACCCCTGACCGCTTGTCCAGCAACTGTCCGGCCTTGCCTTATCTGTCCCAATTTGACAAACTTTGCACTCGACATATGGAACCCCGGGCGACAGCATACGTGCGTACCAAACAAAATCATTATAGAACGCTAATAATTTTACTAGCAGCACTATCTGGAATCACATTTCCCGGATGTATTCATTCGCGCGTCTGGACCTGGGGCGATGACGGACCCGAAATTGAAGAGAATTATCTTCGGGAAGAGGCGGAACTACCAAAACTTGAAAATCCAATGGTTGTAACTATACGCGACCGAAATCTACTGTGGAACATTCTTGTTGATACCATTGAAGACTATTTTATCATTCGCCACGAGGAGCAAATCCAACTGGTTGGAAATACACTTACAGAGGGTTATCTACAAACCGCCCATGCCGATGCCGCGACAATGCTCGAGGCCTGGCGTAAAGATAATGCCGGTGGTTTCGATCAACTTCATGCGACTCTTCAAACGATACGCCGACAAGCCGAAATACATGTCAGGCCGTCACGTGAAGGTTTTCGAATTGAAGTTATCGTTCACAAACTGCAGGAAGATTTGGCGCAGCCTGAATATGCCACCGTAGGCGGTGCAACGCTGCGGCACAGCGCCACTCATTCTCGTCCCCGGGATCTTGGGATTGTCACTACCGAAACACTTGGATGGATTCCATCTGGTAGAGATACGGCTCTGGAACAGTTAATACTTAACGATCTGCAACAACGCATGTCCGAGGCAACAATTCCTGTTAACGGACCTCCGGCGTCGCAGGTAGATCCAAACCCGCTGAGTCCCATCCGATTCCCATCGCTGGGAAACTAAGGCCGCCCTAAGCTGTCAATGGAAGATAGGGTTTCCAGACATCTCTGAGGACAACGGGAATTTGCTGCGTGTCGAGGCTGTCGGCAAACTTCAAAGCGTTGCCGATGGCGTGCAGTTGTTCCAGTGAATTCTGGCCCACATCCAGAATAATCCACCTCTTTCCCCCAAATTCACACATTCCACCGGATTGGCCGTCCAGCAAATCCTGACGGATAGAAAAGCCGAGATCACCGGCAGTCTGCTTAGCCAACGTCAACATCTGCTGAATTTCCATGCTTACCTCTACTTTTAAGCCTGCTAGACGTTTGCCTGTCTTTCCAATGCCGCAAACTTTAACGCTGGCGACCCAAACCAAAGCGGAATTATAAGTTCTAGGCCTGTTGTCACCCAGACCAATAGGTCGATTCATAGAGAGTGGTGGTTTTGCGCCCTTAACTGCTGAACTCGTGCGAGATTAGCGGTTAGAAAAGCAGGACAAAAGGACTTGTCTCTGGCAAACCAGGCAATCTTTAACGCCAACAACAATCCATAGCGGTAACTAAAAAATAACGGGTAAGCACATGGAAAAATCAGAAAACAACGAGGCCGACTTTTTAGCTGAGGATGTCAATTCCGAACAACCGGTTGAACTGACACACTCTTCTGAAGAGCATCATCTGTGCGTTGAATCAGCTGATGCGCAATCCAGCAGCCAATCTCCGGACGAAGGCCCAGATAGCCAAACGCAGATTGACATACTCAAACAACAGTTGGCTGAAGCTCAAAAGCTGACGGCGTTGGGTGAACTAGTCGGAACCACTACTCACGAATTCAACAACATTCTGATGACAGTACTGAACTATGCCAAAATGGGGATGCGTCACCGTGATGATGAAACTCGGGATAAAGCCTTCGATAAAATTCTGGCTGCCAGTCAGCGCGCAGCGAAAATTACTAATGCGGTACTAGGTATGGCACGAAATCGATCCGATATTATTGAATCGACCGATCTCGGTAAAGTTATTGATGATGCTCTGGTACTACTAGAACGTGAAATGAGTAAATACCGAATCTCCTTGGAAGTAGAACTGTTAGACGTACCTGAAACTGAATGTAACGGTAATCAAATCCAACAGGTACTCCTGAATCTGCTCACCAACGCACGCCAGGCAATGGATATTGGCGGTACTATCTGGGTTAAACTTGAACATGACGCAGAAGAAAACATGAACGTACTGACGGTCAGAGATTCAGGTTGTGGGATTCCTCAGGAGGAGCTTCCGAGAATATTTGATCCTTTTTACAGCACAAAATGCGGCCCCGATGAGAGCGGCAAAGGTGGCACCGGACTCGGACTCAGTTCCTGCTTAAATATCATCGATTCGCATAAGGGCAGACTAAAAATTGAAAGTACGGTCGGCATTGGAACACAGTTTATCATCATGCTGCCCGTCGCCGGCGATGAAGAAAATCTGGCCGTTGCCTAGTTAAATCTGTGACATCCCGATACATCGGGGAGCAGAGATGATCCGAAAAGGCTATTTACCGGACTTTCGTTTCTTTTTCTTTCTTCGTTCAAAGTCAGCAACCTGACGCAACAACGGGTTGATTGTCTTATCCTGAATGTCATGTGGCGGATTCCAATCCATCCACTCGTAGCCAATATGTTCTGTCGGGACAACTTTTCCAGAAATCCCTTTCTTCAATTTGGCCAGAAAAATAACCAGTCGCTTCTCAACATTAGCGCCGCGGCCTTTCCAGTTTTTAACCAGATAACAGTCTTCGTAGAGAAATTTATTTCGCAGCTTGATCTCACCACGATCAATCCCGGTCTCCTCTTCAAACTCACGCAACGCACACTCAAGCTCGGTTTCACCGGGATCCACATGCCCTTTGGGAAGATCCCATCGCCGCGCGTGTTCCATCAGCAAGAATTGTTTACGGCCATTTTGTTTCCTGAATAACAAAATGCCGCAGGATACAGGTTGTTTCTCTGAAGCGGTTGGCATAATAATCAAAAATCGTGGTCAGTTAATCAGCTTATTTACCCGGCAGGACAAAGTCCCCGATGAATAACTGGCTGGTATGTGTATCTGTACGAGTACTTGTCCACATAAGCTGTTTGCCATCCGGTGAGAAGACAGGCAGGACATCAGCACCGATATGATCAGTAACACGTACTATTTCACCAATTGAAAACTGTCCATCTTTGGAGACTGTGTACTTTGCCATCCACAAATCATAGTTCGGTCGTCCTCCGGTCGAGTGATCCGCTCCTGACCAGATAATGTAAGGTGCCGACGGATGCCAGTATGGCCCCCAGTTCACTCCGACGTCATCGGTCAAAGCAACTTCATTCTTTCCATCAATGCCGATTACGTAAATCTGAAGCATATTTTCTTCTTTGCGGTCGCTTCGAAAAATCACCCATTTACCATCTGGTGAGATGAAAGGGCCTCCGTCATATCCTTTGGCATTCGTCAACTGCCGCACATTACCACCATCTGCGTCCATTAGATAAAGGTCCGGGTCACCGTCACGAGTACTGCAGAAGGCGATGAGTTTTCCATCTTTCGAATAAGCACCTTCCGCATCGTAACCGTCCACATTAGTCAACCGTTTAAGAATCTTTCCTTTTGGCGTGGCAACAAACATTTCAGTGTGCGGATCGAATGGCCAGGAATACCGACGTCGTACTCCATTTTTACGATCGTCTTCCTGCTGCTTGATTTCCGCCTTCTCCGTAGCTGTCATTTCCGGATCAAGGTGACTCGAAGCGAAGAGGATGTGTTTACCATCAATCGTGTAAAAGCTACAGGTTGTGCGTCCTCGACCAGTACTGACCAATCGTGGTCGTCCACCCTCAAGTGGCTGAGTATAAATCTGATAGAACGGGTAATCTTTGGTGATCGCCTGATAGACGATTCGTTTTCCATCTGGTGAGAAATATCCTTCACCAGCTTTCACAAAAGACGAAGTAACCTGTTGTACATTCTTAAGAAATCCCGACTCCAGTTCACTTACCTGAACTTCCTGAGCGTCCAGTAGAGCAACACCACCGGTCATCGTTAGCATGACTGACGCAAATACAATAATTCCCTGTCTCATATTTATCCAATCTTTGCAAAAAAATTCAAATACTTACCAATACCAAAATACTTTCATATTGCCGAATCTTAGATAATCCCTATCAATCCCAATGTAGCAAACCGTACACTATAATCAATGAGACATATCTGGCTCAAACCGCATGCCAATTTAGAATTCGACTATTCACGGGCAAGTCTATGAAAATTTATACACGTACGGGCGATTCAGGCGAAACAGGTTTGGCTGGTGGCGGACGGGTTTCCAAAGATAGCCTTGTCATTGAAACGGTGGGGACTATTGACGAAGTTAATGCTGTTCTGGGAATCGTCCGCAGCTTCTCACTACCTGACAATATCCAGAACCAACTCCAAGAGACGCAATCCCGATTGTTCGATGCCGGAGCTGTGGTTGCCTCCAAAGAAGGATATGATTGTGGCGTGGCAATCGAGGCCAAAGAATCAGAATGGCTGGAAAAACGAATCGACGAGTTCACTCAAGAGCTGCCCACATTGCGACATTTCATACTGCCCGGAGGGCACCCGGCAGCGGCCCATACTCATCAGGCCAGATCGGTCTGTCGCCGTGCTGAACGACTTCTCGTCAGCCTGCAAGAAGAAACAGAAAATCCGTTGGGTGATATACTCATCTACCTCAACAGGCTTAGCGATTATCTTTTCGTACTGGCACGAACGCTGAATGCTTTACATTCAGAAAAAGAGATGATCTGGAGCGGTGCCAGTCGTAACAGCGACCAATCAGCGTCTTAGATATCCATACCCAATCGAAAACTCAGCTGATCAAACTGCTTCTGATAAAGCGGACGAGAGGAATGTACATGATCTTGCTCTGTGATGAATTGCATATTCTCCATTGGCCATACATCATAGCTAAACAGGATTTGTTCAAAAGGCCTTAAATCTTCAGCATAAATCATCAACATTTTATGCTCGTCAAGCTGAACTTCAAGTTGCTTCTTAGGATTCACAACTGCCACACCTGTACAACCATCATTCATAATCAGCGTTTCATAATCGCACAGCGTACTCTTAAAAACCGGCAGGTCAATCTTTTCACGATAGAGATCTTCGTGAGAGCCGTCGCCATGTGAATGACTGGTTTCCAGAACACAATCGACAAGTTTGCCAAGAGGATCCATAAGTTCCAGAAACAGATCAAAAAGAATCTCACGTGTCGCCGCAGCCAGAATCATCGGCAAGGCCATATTGCGACTGCGGGAACGAAACATTTCCCGGCGATAACCCTGTCGTAATGCGAGAAATGAATCTTTACCGGGACGAACTGCATCTGTGAACTCAAACGAACCAATGGAATTCAGTTCGAAAAGTGACTCGGATAAAGCGATCTTCTCGTTGATGTAATCTTGATCTGCAGACGTTTGTGCATGCCATTCACTTCCCTGTGCCAGTGAGTTGGATTCATTGGATTCAAAGAACGGAGTGGAATTCATCAATGACCTACTTTATTGTTCATGCCGGTTAGAGGACTGGGTTTGACCAAAACTCTATCTCTGTTTTGGTAACTACACAACAAACCTAGGTTACCTAGCCAACCGTGCATGAAATTGCAGGTAAGAATCAAGGAAAAATCGTTTTTGCCTTCCAACTATTGGCAGAAAACACTTAAATCACCGAGTAAAACCAATCCTGATAAGAGAAATGGCTGGTCATTTTCGTTGGTTAGTGAAGAATCGGCAATTTTTATATATCGAGACCATTTTTCTTTTGCCGTCGGACGGGTGGTATCCACTGAGACCCAGCGACCATCCAGATAGACTTCATTCCACATATGAAAATAACATCTAGTCAAAGCTCCATCAGGCACGGCTACCAGACCGCTGACCAGCCGTGATGGCAAACCAGCAGAGCGAGCCATCGCCGCCAGCAAACATGCATGCTCAGTACAGTCACCTTCGCCGCTTTCAAATGCATCAACAGCTGAGGCCATTGCTTTGGAATAATTCTTTTCATCCATGTGTTCGTAAACAAAGTTCTGAATAGCTTTTAGCTTTTCAGTGTCACTTTCCAACTCTTTTGTAAGTTCTTCTGCCTTGGCCTGTAGTGGGGCATAGTCAGATTCAATGAGCGGTCCGCTGTCAAGGTATTCTTCTGCCGGAGCCTCATCGTCCAGATCAAGATTCACAGCGTCATTAGAAATTTCAAGTACTACTTCGTCTTTGCCGTTCTTTCTCACGGATTGATAAAGCGTGTTGGGAAACATGTCTCTTAAATCGGTAAGTGTGGAATGTAGTGTCAGTATTTGTCGGGTGGCTTCCTGATTATAAATACCGTCAATTTCCACTGAAGTCACTTCGTTGAAATCAACTTTCTCACCCGAATCTTTGACCTTTAAATGAGCAGCCGTTACCTCTGTCCTTTTCTCGACATACACGAATTCCATCGCCATCTGCGGATAGGTCGCTCGCATCATAAGACCTTCACTATTAATCCATAAATTACCCTCCATCGAAACTCCTTGCCCTTCTGACACGACTCTGATTTTGAGTAATCGCTGTCCGGGAAATGCTTCGATCTCTTCATAGTCGGACGCTATCAAAGTTTGCTTATAAACAGCAAGGCTAGTCGGTTCAACATTCGAAAGCGTTCTCGTTTCTCCCGGTTTCATAATATTCTTAAGCAGAGACAATTCGATCCCCAGGGGTCCCAGAGTACCGGACTGCCATGGAAGCTTGGCATTGGATACCTCCTCTGCATTCTCTACACGCACTTGCAATGTATCGTCCGCAACAACCGCAAAGGTTGCTGTCGTTCCTCCTTCGTTCGAATCAACGCTCATATTTTTCAGGACGCCGGCGGGCGATTCCACAAAATGCACATCCATTAATGTTGGCATCACATCGTCTCCGCGATTGAACTGCATCATCATAAACCAGATTCCATACACTTCATCCGCTTTGATGTCATGCTTAGCATCCATAAGCACATAGCCAACGGTATGGTCTTTGACTTTGATCAGATAATTACTCTTAAGTAGTACTTTGTCACGACTACCTTCAAGATTCACCTCGGGCCACTGGGTCTTCTTCGGTTTATCTGAACATCCCGGCAAAAAAACCAAAACGGCAAGAATCACAAATGCTGAGAATCGCAATGAGAGCTGACCTACCATGTTAACGTTTCCGTAATGATTAATTAATCTTTGAAGCTTCTACGAATAGTGAACGAATCCGGCTTTATCATCAAATTCAGTTTCGATAGAATCGAATAGGTAATCGGTGAAATCATTCGTCTGTCTCCTCTTCCATCCTATTTTGTCCGGTACCAGTAATGCACCGTACAGCTACCCGTCCTCATTCTGTTATTTGACCACAGGTCTTACTATGAAAAAAGTAGAAGCAATCATCCGGCACTTCAAACTTGAAGACGTAAAGAACTCACTTGCTGAACAAGAAATACACGGGATGACGGTCTCGGAGGTACGTGGTTTTGGACGGCAAAAAGGACATACGGAAATGTACAGAGGCACCGAATATGCCATCGATTTTGTTCCTAAAGTAAAACTAGAGATTGTCTGTACGGACGAGACCCTGCAGAAAGTGATTGATATTGTTTTGCAGAACGCTCAAACCGGTGATATCGGTGATGGTAAGATCTTCATTACCAACCTTCATAACGCTATTCGAATTCGAACCGGCGAAATGGGAGAAGAAGCGGTTTAATCCGACTCCCTCCGTACTCTTGTTCATACTGTAAAAGTCTGCATGTCTGACGCCCTAGGTTTTAACGATTCCATTGTCACTGCACGAAAAAGGCTGGAAGACGGCCGGCAGCGATTAAAGCAACAACACGAAAGTGGATCGCCCGGTATTCAGGTCTGTACAGGCATCTCTGACCTGTTCGATGAAATCATTCTCAGCATGTATACCCTGGCTATGGACCAGGTCACGCAGAACGAAACAGAGCGAATCCGTCTTGAACAAATCACTGCCATCGTAGCTCATGGTGGTTACGGGCGTCGAGATGTGGCTCCCTACTCGGATATTGATCTGATGCTGCTTTGCCAGCAATCCAATGCCCCGCTGGTTTCGGAGTTGGCGCGTGCCCTCAGCCAAAACATTTATGACATCGGATTACAACTCGGTTTCGCTACGCGCAATGTCAAGGAGGCCTCGAGTCTGGGTCTCAAAGATGCAAAAATATTCACCTCGCTGGTGGAATCGAGATTTCTCACCGGAAGCAAAGAACTTTACAGTGACTTCTTTACAAGATTCCGCCGCCGAGCTCGTAACCGCTGGAAACACCTAATCAAACTGGTATACACAGCCCGTCACGAAGAGCGACTTCAATACGGCGATACCGTTCACCTGCTGAAACCAAATATTAAACGATCAAGGGGGACACTTCGGGATCTGCAGTTTGTCCGATGGATAGGATTCATTGTCTATGGCGAAGCAGAGCCGGTGACTTTTCAAAGACTTGGGGCTATGACGCCGGAGGATTACCGGATCCTTCGAAATGCGCGTGATTTTCTCTTGCAACTGCGGAACGAACTACACTTTCATGCCGGTAAATCGCAAGATGTACTCAACCGCTTTGAACAGGTTCGAATTGCCAAAAAACAAGGATTTGAAAATAACGATCAAACTCTGGCAGTAGAGCAGTTCATGCAGCACTACTTTGAACATATCAGTCAGGTCCGCTACGCAGTTACTCATTTTTTCCAGTCAAGCCGACCCGAACGCTGGAGCTCAAAACTTGCACTTCCGCTTCCCGGTTTCGTACGCAAAATCGACAGTAAATTTCGCATGGGGCCTTACAGCATTGGAGCTCTTCCCAACAGACTCGATACGATTCAATCCAGTCTCAGCGATGTGATTCGGCTAATGGAACTCGCCAGCGAACACAACCGTCGTATCGACCATAGCACCTGGACAGCCGTTCGTAAAACGATGATGGAACAGGACGAAGTCGAGCTTACTGAAGAGGTCGTCCAACAATTCCTGGCCTTGCTCGCTCGACCCAAACGACTTGGAGAACAACTAAGAAAACTGCATCAGATGCGAGTACTGGAAAAGATCGTGCCGGCCGTAAAACATGCCCGCAATCTGTTGCAGTTCAACGACTACCATAAATACACTGTTGATGAACACTCCATCCGGGCAGTCAAAAAAGCAACTGACTTCTTTGGGGAACCATCCGTTCTGGGTAGTGTCTACCGGGAACTGGAAAACAAAACCATTCTCCATCTGGCTTTACTGCTTCACGATCTGGGAAAAGGTTTCCCGGAGGATCACAGTGAATTGGGGCGACATATTGCCGAAAAAACCGCTGCCAGATTCGGGCTGACCGAGCACAACACCGATATTCTCAAACATCTGGTACACAAACATCTGCTGATGGCCCACACCGCTTTCCGACAGGATCTGCATGACGAAAACGTCGTGATCCGGTTTGCAGCAGAAGCCCGGTCTCTTGAGCAGCTGCAAATGCTGTTTATTCTGACCTGTGCTGATCTGGCGGCAGTCGGACCGGGAGTATTCAATAAATGGAAACAGGATCTGATCACTGAGCTTTATCTGAAAGCCAGAATTCATCTATCCGGCGAATCGCAAATAAAGTTTGCCAAAGACTGGCTCGCCGCTCAAAGAAAAAAACTAATTAAATTGCTCCCTGGTGAAGCCGATAGCTGGAAATCGCAGCTAAACAAACTGCCACCAACATTACTAAACGATGATCATCTGGTGCGATCAGCCGATTACCTGCAGGCGCTTCAGCAGTTAAATCCCAACGAAGTCGTTACCTGGGCTCGTTATGTCCCAGAACGCAATGTCACTGAATACACAATAGGGGCTCATCAGGAAACACTTGACGGATGTTTCCACCGAATTACCGGGGTCCTTTCAAGTCAGCGCAATTCAATTTTGGGAGCGGAGATTTTCAGTCTGGCCGATGAATTAATCCTGGACCGGTTCTTTGTCTCAGATCTAGATTATGCAAATATTCCCACCAATGAACGGTTAAACCTAATCCAGCAAAAACTAAAACAAGCCATTGAACTCAAAGTGGATCTGAAACCTACGTTTGGTCAGGTCTGGTCAGCTTCATCAGAGACCACGGCAGGTGAAATCAATCCGTTGCCTTCGCGGATCGGCATCGATAATAAGTCTACCGCAAAATACACCATCATTACCGTTTTTGCCTACGACCGTCTGGGTCTACTGTACAACATTACAAAAGTACTCTTTGATATGAAACTGGATGTTCACGTCGCAAAAATCGGAACTTATATCGATCAAGTCGTTGACGTCTTCTATGTAACAGATCGAAATGGTAAAAAGATAGAGTCAAAAGAACAGTTTGACGCTATTCGCGAGAAACTGTTAGAACAAATTGAAAAGCCATCCTAACTCCCTCTAGAGGTATATTTCGCATGAAATCCGCTTTCTTATTTCTGTCACTGATTGCTGTTTTTCTATTGGCTTCAACCACTTTGGTTGCCCAGGATGAAGAAGTGAAACCAGTAGAAGAAGCTGAGCAGGCACCTGCTCGATTTAAGGTAATCTTCGAACTTTCCAACGACGGCGAAGTCGAAATTGAAGTGGCTCGCAAACTAGCACCGCTTGGTGTGGACCATTTCTATAAACTTGTAAAGTCCTGCTTTTACAACGAATGTCGCTTTTTCCGTGTTGTGCCGGACTTCGTCGTTCAGTTTGGTATCAATGGGGATCCGGAACTTCAGAAAAAATGGAAAGACGCGCCTATCAAAGATGACCCGGTACTATTTAGTAACCGCAAAGGAACAATCTGTTTTGCAACCGCCGGTGAAAACACGCGTACAAGTCAACTGTTTATTAACCTCAAAGACAACATGAATCTGGATGGACTTGGTTTTGCAGCTTTTGGTCGGGTAAATAAGGGAATGAAGTTCGTAGAAGCTATCAATGCCGAATACGGTCAAACTCCTAATCAAGGATTCATTCAGGAACAGGGTAACGAATATCTAAAAAAGGAGTTTCCCAAAATGGACTACATTAAAAAGGCTTACGTCGTTGAGAAAAAAGACAAGTAATCGTCTTTCCCAGTCATTCTTTTAGGATCTCCTTAGCGTCTCGAATTCAGTCTGCATGACGAAAATTTCAGTTCGAGTCGAAAACAAAAAAACCGCAGCCGACAATTTACTGTCCGCTGCGGTTTTTGATTGGTAAGCAAACCTTACTTCTAATGATTCATCTTTTCATTAGGCGTTCAATTTAACTTCTGCTGAATCTGCGATGTTCACCCAAACATGAACATGCGGAGCACCGCGGAAATGCCATACAAAGGAGGGGCCTTCCAAACGCCAGTTATCCCATACTTTGTCAGCGCCGACGTCATTATCGGTATAGAAAGCCAGATGACAAGCGTCCAGACCACCCTGTTTCTTGATACAAGCCAGAGCTTCCTGCTGATCTGATTTACGAAACATTGAAACCAGACTCTGCAGAGTCTTTTGTACCGCTTCTTTCTGAGCATCTTTCAGTTCTTTGACAGCAATTCCCTGAAAACCACCTTTGGCTCCTTTGAAACTAACAGCCTGTTCGCGAACAGTCTTAGCAACTTCAGCTTCTTTTCGCTGATCTTTGTCCAGCAACTTGTAGACACTATTGGCAACAACAGCCTGCTCCCAAAAAACATTACCGTAATGATCTGGTTCTTCATTAAATGTTCCATGTGGATCATGGCCATAGAACAACGGACCACCAAAGGCAACGTGATCTGTGGTATTACCATCGGCTCGCAAAGTCAGGTGACGGGAAGTCATGACAAATTCAAACTGGTCGCTTCCTGGTTCACCAAAAATTGCGATGTTATTTGTTTCACCAAACCCGCCGGTATCATCTTCCTGCTGTTTGTCAAACTTGGCGTGCCAATCCGTTGCCAACAGACCTTCGTAAATCATACGAATCATGTCTCGCTGTTCATCTGTATAAAAATCCGAATTCAAAATTGGTTGCGTAATATGCCAGTTATTAGCGATGCGAGTACGAAGCAGTCCTCGTTTTGGATCCATATGATCCCAATCAAATGCAACGACCTTCTTCTGACTTTCAGTCAATGTATCGTACAGGCGTTTGACAATATTTTCCGGATTACCAGGTGACTTCTCTTTGCCTAAAAGAGGAGCTTGCAATGCAGCTCCGGCCACGAGCGATGCTGCCCCGGTGGACTGTATGAATTTACGTCGGTTGAGATTAATAGAACTCATAAAACAAACCTTGTTTAACAACGGCGAAACTGTATTTAACAATCTTTCCATTATCCTATACTCAGGAGTACTTTAGCAATGAATAACAGATCATGATTATGGGAATTCTAATTATGATCAAAAATGAAAGCAATACGATGCCTGAATTACCCGAAGTCGAGACTATGCGACGTGGTATCCTCGCCATAGAAGGTGCAAAAGTCACTGCTGCTGAAAAAGTGCGATGTCAACGCAAACCTATCGCTATCAGTCCCAACATGTCGACCATTCGGCGACGAATGGTTGGTAAGAAAGTTAAACAAGTGGGTCGTATCGGCAAACGCGTTGTAATCCAAATGGAAAATGAAGACAGACTACTATTTGAACCACGGATGACTGGTTTAGTTCTGGTAGCGGATCCTCCTAGTCAGGAACACGTGCGGTTTCGGTTGGAGTTTTCACGTGGTGAAAAAGAAGTGCTCTATTGGGACCGTCGTGGTCTGGGCATGATTTACCTACTTAACGATCAGCAATATCAACAGCGTTTCAGTCTTGAAAATCTCGGACCCGATGCACTGGATGTTAATGGTGAACTGCTAAAAAATATATTTGGTAAATCAAAACGGGCGGTCAAAGTTGCACTTCTGGACCAAAAAAAGGTTGCTGGAATTGGTAATCTTTATGCCTCAGAAATCCTGCATGTGGCGGCCATTCATCCGGCGAAACGTTGTGACCGAATCACGCTCAAACAATGGAATCTCATCGCAGAAACGACAATCCGTATTCTGCAAGAGGCCATTGTCCACGAAGGCTCAACACTTTCAGACGGTACCTATCGAAATACGCTCAATGACCCTGGCGGCTATCAGAATATGCACCGCGTCTACGACAAGCAGGGGGAATTCTGTCCGATCTGCATGGATACGCCAATTACTCGTATCGTGCAGGCTCAGCGAAGTACATTTTTCTGCAAGTCTTGTCAGAAACGAGGATAAATTCAGATGCGATTGACCGGGTTCAATCCGACTGCGGGGGCTAACAGAAAAGAACGATAATAGATAAACTAAAGAAAATGCGAGAGTTGCACTCGGATACCATTAACTCTCTCAAGGGAAAAACGTATTTTGTGCAACAACGAACATGAAACCTTTAAAGAAGACTAGAAACTCTTAAACAACATGTCAGATCCTATTTCAGCAGTACCGAATTCGTCAGGTCGATTCGGTGAATTTGGTGGACGTTACGTACCTGAAACGCTGACACGCGCGTTAGATGAGTTGGCCGAAGAATATGCTAAAGCCAGGCAAGATCCTCAGTTCCAGAGCCAACTGACGGATCTCTTTAATACCTTTGTTGGACGTCCTTCCCCACTTTATTTCGCCGAACGACTGACTGAACACTGTGGCGGAGCGGAAATCTGGCTAAAACGTGAAGACACCAATCACACTGGTGCTCATAAAATCAACAATACTCTCGGGCAGGCACTATTGACCCTACGAATGGGTAAGAAACGTGTGATCGCAGAGACCGGAGCCGGCCAGCACGGAGTGGCGACAGCTACCGCCTGTGCGCGCTTTGGACTCGAATGCATTGTCTATATGGGTGCTGAAGACATACGACGGCAGGCTCCAAATGTTTTCAGCATGAAACTACTCGGCGCGGAAGTACGATCAGTCGAGTCCGGTTCAAGAACTTTGCGTGATGCTATTAATGAAGCGATGCGAGACTGGATGAGTAGTGTCGAAACAACACATTACATTATCGGCTCGGTCGTGGGGCCTCATCCATTTCCGCTTATTGTTCGTGACTTTCAAAGCATTATCGGTCAAGAAACCCGTCAACAAAGTCTGGAAAATTTTGGCTGTCTTCCCGACCGCGTTGTAGCATGTGTTGGTGGTGGTAGTAACGCTGCGGGTATGTTCTATCCTTTTGTGGATGATTCGGATGTCGAATTACTGGGTGTCGAGGCGGGTGGACATAGTGATCAACCCGGTGACCACGCGTCACCATTAAGTTTTGGAGAACACGGTATTTTGCATGGCAGCTACAGTTACGTGATGCAAAACGAAGACGGACAAACCTGTGACGTTCACTCAATTTCAGCCGGTCTGGACTATCCCGGTGTTGGCCCTGAACATAGCTACTGGAAAGACACAAATCGAGTACAGTATACCTACTGTCAGGATGCTGAAGCGATGGATGCTTTTGACACGCTAACTCGTATCGAAGGTATTCTACCCGCCTTGGAAAGTTCACATGCCATCGCTAAAGCTATGGAATGTGCTCGCGAACTTGGCCCGGAAAAGTGAATCGTTGTTTGTCTTTCTGGCCGAGGTGATAAAGACAGTAACGAAATCGCAAGACTTAAACAAGAAGGCCATTAAAACACGTTCTTATTAATATCCTAAATTCCCCTCAGCCTTCAAATACCAGACAGTAATTCTAATATGTCAGCAGTCGACACTACCTTTGAAACACTCCGCAGTCAGGGCAGAAAAGCATTTCTGCCATTTGTTACAGCCGGAGATCCCAATCTGAATTTCACCGGTAAAGTACTAAAAGAACTTATATCGCGCGGTGCCAGCCTCTGTGAACTGGGAATCCCATACAGCGATCCAATTGCCGACGGTCCTGTCATTCAGGCCAGCTACACTCGTGTTCTCGATCAAAATCAAAAACTGGCTGACATTCTGAAAGCAGCACAAACCTGGACGACTGAACTCTCTGCCCCGATCGTTTCAATGGTGAGCTACAGTATCATTCACCGACAGGGACTGGAGAATTACGTTACCAGTGCAAAGGCAGCCGGAATTGCAGGAGCGATTGTTCCTGATTTACTCGTGGAAGAATCCGCCGCATTTGCAGAAATCTGTCGCAGGGAAGATTTCAGTTTGATTCAACTCGTAACGCCCACCACGCCGCGAGAGCGAGCGCTTCAGATTTGTGAAACTTCGACGGGATTTCTATACTTCGTTTCTGTAACAGGAATCACCGGGGAACGAACTGAATTACCACCGGAAGTTGTTGAGCAGGTTGGCTGGCTTAAAGCAAGAACGGATCTTCCAATTTGCATTGGTTTCGGCATAAGTAAACCTGAACACGTAAAAATGCTTGCCCCTGTTGCCGACGGTTTAATCGTTGGTTCTGCCATCGTCCGCAAGATTGCCGAAGTGGAGGAAAAGGGGGAACAAGCAGTGCTGGCAGAAATTGGTGCATTAGCCGATGAACTTATTACTGCCATAAATTCGTAATCGTTCATATTTCTGAAAGACAACCATTTAATGAACGCATCCCAATTAAATATTGAAGGCGCCGTCGCGGAACGATACTCACAGGCCTCACAGCAAGCAGAAGCTGCCCTTTGCTGTCCGGTGGACTATGACGCTCACTGGCTTGAAGTACTACCCAACGAATTGATTGAACGTGATTATGGCTGTGGTGATCCATCCAAATGGGTTCAGCCAGGAGATCATGTTCTCGATCTGGGTTGCGGTGCCGGCAAGATCTGCTATATCGCTTCTCAGATAGTCGGAACCGATGGCAGTGTTACCGGTGTCGATATGAACGACGATATGCTCGCACTGGCTCGACAATACCAAACAGAAATCACAGGAAAGATCGGCTGGGATAACGTCACCTTCTGCAAAGGTAAAATTCAGGATCTTAAACTGGACATGCAGCAGTTTGAACAGTGGCTGCAGGACCATCCCGCTGCTGATGCCAATGGTTGGCTTGAGGCAGAACAACAAGCCGAGCAACTGCGTAACGGGCAACCGATGATCTCTAACAACAGTATTGACGTCGTCGTCTCCAATTGTGTTCTGAATCTGGTTAATCCCAATGATCGCCGGCAACTGTTCGCAGAACTCTTTCGTGTTCTCAAGCCTGGCGGCCGGGCTGTGATCAGTGACATTGTCTCGAACCAACCTGTTCCCGTTGAATTGCAGAACGATGCGACCCTCTGGAGCGGTTGTATCAGCGGGGCGTTTGAAGACCGTGAATTCATTCAGGCATTCATCGATACAGGTTTGGGGAAAGTCGAAATCATGGCCTTCCAGTCAGAGCCCTGGCAGGTTGTCGAAGGCATTGAATTTCGTAGCATCACTTTACGGGCCTGGAAACCACTGGGGACAAAAAACGATACTGCTACCGGTCAGTCCGCAATCTACCGGGGACCATGGAAGAAAGTTGTGGACGACTTTGACAATGTACTTATACGCGGTAAACGAATGGCCGTTAGCACAGGACAGATGAACGAATATGAACAAGCTCCCTACCAAACAGACTTAATCCTGCTTGACGGTAACGGACAATTCAGACAAACCGAACGAAATCCGGAAGTATCCGAACTTCCGATTAGTGACGGTTGTTCACCGGACGGTAATTGCTGTTAATCGCAGGGTTTTACAATAAGAGAATAAAAGGAATAACGATGATCCATGTTATCTGCACTATTTGTATCGCGCCTGGTCGCCGTGATGACTTCATTGCCGAATTCAACGGAATCGTGCCTCAGGTTTTGGCTGAAAAGGGATGTCTAGCATACGGTCCAACTGTCGATGTTGATACCGATATTGAACGTCAGGCAGTACCGGCAGACAATGAAGTAGTTATTATTGAAAAATGGGAGACACTTGACGATCTCAAAGCTCATCTGGTGGCGCCTCATATGAATGCCTATCGCGAACGTGTCAAAGAGATGGTTGAGAACGGCCACTTAAGAATCACCAAACCGGCCTAAACTCAGTCAGAGTCAGATGCGAGAACTTTCTCAACAACTCGAAGCACTTGTTGAATCCGGGCAGCAAACCGTCTATTGCCGCTTAGTACAAACTCGCGGAAGCACACCGCAAAAGCCCGGAGCTACGATGCTAATCTATCCTGACGGCTCTCAAGCCGGAACACTGGGAGGCGGTTGCGTAGAAGCGGAAGTCAAACGAACTGCACTGACCTGTCTCGAGGAAAATAGAGCCCGCATCGCCAAATTCCAACTCGATCATGACTATGGATGGGATGATGGTTTGATTTGCGGCGGACACATGCAAATCCTTATTCAACCAATCATAGATGATGGAAGCCGCAGTTATATCGGACAGCTTTGCCAACTACTCAACGCTGCTCCCGGATTCACCGAAGTTATTCATTATGATATCGAAATAGAAGAAGAGACTCCAACCGTGCTTCTGTTTGATGAACAACAACAGCTACAGGCATCATTAGGTCCTGGAGGGAGTGATCTGGAGCAGGAGGCATGTAAACATCTTGTTCCACTCCAAGGCAGACCACGCCCCTATCAGCGTGATGGTTTAGCTTTTCTGCCATTGGTGGAGCGCTGCCAACTGGTGATCGTCGGTGGCGGACATATTGGTCAGGCTGTCTCTAATATGGCTGTCCATCTAGAATTTGATGTCACAGTAATCGACGATCGTGAGTCTATTATTTCTTCAGAGCGATTTCCCTATGTGCGTCAGCGAATTGCCGGTGATATCGAACAAATCCTTCCCGATTTAAAGATCACACCGCACACTTACTGTCTGATTGTTACGCGTGGTCACAATCATGACCAGCGAGCACTTTATCACCTTGCCGATCGCGGAGCGCGATACGTAGGTCTGATTGGTTCGCGGCGAAAAATTAAACTTATCTTCGATGATCTACTCGATGCCGGTATCTCGCGCGAGGCACTTAACAAGGTTCACGCACCACTGGGGATTAATATCGGTTCGCAGACAGTATCTGAAATTGCCGTCAGCATTTGCGCTGAACTTGTCTCACATCGAAATCGTGATGGATTCATCCCCGGTCGTCCTGATGGAGTTGAGCTGCCAGCATGAATTTTGTTGCCATCATCCCCGCAGCCGGATTAAGTCGGCGGATGGGTGAGCCGAAACTGCTCAAACATTTCGAAGGTGAGTCATTGATTAATCATGTGCTTAATGCCTGGCTGGTCAGTGGCGTGCAGCGAATTGTTGTTGTTGTACGAGAAGATGATACTGAACTACGTGAACATCTCAGACAATTTGATGTGGATGTGGTCATCGCTGATCCGCCTCCTGAGCAAATGAAAGACACGGTACTGGCTGGAATTCAGTACACCGCAGAACATTACCCTATGGGTGTCAACGACGCTTTCCTATTAGCTCCGGCAGATATGCCTTACCTTTCACCATGGCTTATTGATCAGGTACTAGAACAACATAATCCGGACGCCGCCGCCATTGTTGCTCCGTCATTCGAGGGAATTAAAGGCCACCCCACCCTGTTCCCATGGCCTTTTGTTACCGGAGTTTATCAACTCAGCAGTGATCAGGGGCTCAATGCACTATGGGATCTCTTTTACGGACGAACATTCGAAGTTGCTGACAACGCTCCGCTTATCGATCTCGACACACCTGAAGACTGGCAACAAAAATAGCCGCGGCCGAGGGAAAATTCCGCAATCTTAGTTATCATCAATATTAAATGACTTCTTGAGATAGCTGGCTCGGTGAACATTACGATCGGCAATATCCAGTTTTCCACCAACCATTTTTTGCAGATGAGCCGGCTGTGTCTGCAGGAACAGTCGGTTGAGCATCGGCAAATCGACTTCGATCAGACCTAGATTCACACCTAATCGAATACTCGATAACAGATGCATTGTTTCTTCGCTACTGATTGTCTTTGCGTTCTGAAGAATACCATGAGCACGGCTGACACGATCACTCAATTCATCTCTGCTCTCACGCAATAGAAAATCCCGGGCTTTACGTTCGTACTCGATCATGACCGGAATTACTTCGTTAACCTGCTGCACCAACTCAATCTCACTTTTACCTAAAGTGATCTGATTACTGATCTGGTAGAAATCACCCATGGCTTCAGATCCTTCACCATAAAGCCCTCGGACCGCCAAATTGATCTTTTGCAGGCTACGAAATACTTTTTCAAGTTCACGGGTCATGACCAACGCCGGCAGGTGCAGCATGACACTCACTCGCATTCCGGTGCCTACGTTTGTGGGACAAGCGGTGAGATAACCAAAGCGGGGATGAAAAGCATAGTGCAGACATGAATCAACAAAATCATCGATCGCATTAATACGATGCCAGGTCTCTGTCAAATCCAATCCGCTCTGTACTGCCTGAATTCTTAGATGATCCTCTTCATTGATCATCACACTAAATTTTTCATCCGAGTCGATCAGGACGCTACGTGCACCATTACTTTCAGCCAGTTCACGGCTAATCAGTTGTCTCTCCACCAGAAACTGACGGTCCAAATCATTCATTTCGTCAATGCGGCAATAACTAACGGGATCACTCCACTTGGAATCCTGATTGATCAACTCAGCTACACGACTTTCGATCGCGGATTTATCAGTATCCGAACATTTCCGTACAAAAGGAAATTCACACAGATTCCGGGCCAAGCGGATACGTGAACTAATCACAATATCCGATTCAGGCCCCGTGCCTTTCAACCACTCGCCACCTTTTCCGACTAACTCATCCAAAAACACAATCTACCTCTTAGCCGGAATGTTCTTCTTCGATTCCGGCGATTTGATCTCTTAATAGTGAGGCCTTTTCGTAGTCCTCAACCTGAATCGCCTGTTCTATTTCACGTCGCAGACGAATTAACTCTGTTCGCTTGTCTGTTCCTTCGGCTGCTCCCCGTGGCTTTTTGCCCACATGCGTTGTTGCAGAATGGATATTTGAAATGATCGGATCAATTTCGTCTTCAAAACATATATAGTCATGTGGACAACCAAGTCGCCCCACATGACGAAACTCATAAAACGTGATGCCGCACAAAGGACAAGCCTGTTCATCAAGTTTTGCAAGCTGCTCAGCCGCTTCATTGATTTTGAGGTGCTGCGCCAATGCTCCGGCAATGGAGGGCACATCATCTTCGGTGACATCTGCCTGCATGAGATAAGTACGGGCATGTTCCTCACAAAGATGTAATTCTTCCGGCACTTCATCTGTCAATTCAGTGATGTGAAAGGTGGCTGGTTTTTCGCAGTGCTGGCACTTCATCAAACATTATCCACAATATTGAAATCGGCTCCTCAAAGGTTGACTTGATTTTGGAGAATCCAGTCATCAGGGGAGTATCAGCAAATTAAAAATCTGTTCAAAATAGGAACTGAGGGTGTTAAATAACAGTCGCTGTTCCCGTAATGCAGTAATAACTGTTAGGATTCTATCAGTGGGAAACAGCCTGTCAAGAATACCCTACAGCACCTCATTATATCGTTCAACTCAACCTGCGTTCTATGTCACATTCGCCAAACTTTGAAGCTTTTGCTGATCTTGCCAAAGACCATGATCTGGTTCCTGTCTACCGCTGCATGCTGAGCGATGGTCTAACCCCTGTCTCTGCATTTCAAAAACTGGATGACGGTAACGATGCTTGTCTGTTTGAAAGTGTGATTGGCGGGGAAAAAGTTGGACGCCACAGCATTCTTGCCACGAATCCATTCATGGTTATCAACGCTTGTGGCAATGAAGTTACCGTAATACGGGACGGTCAACACGAAAATTATTACTCCGAGAATCCTCTCGATAATTTACGACAGTTAGTAGACTCGTTCAAAGCTCCGCAACTTGATGAACTCCCTCCGTTTAACGGCGGCGCGATCGGGTATGCCGGCTACGATGTGATCCGCTATGTTGAGAATCTGCCGAATCCCCCTGAAAATGATCGCCAAATCCCGGACATGACTTTCGGATTCTATGATTCACTTGTGGTTTTCGACAACGTCAATAAAACTATGTTCGTGATCGTCATGGCACGATTGGATAAACATGACGGAGAGGCTCGTAATGCATACGACGAAGCAATTGCCCGCGTCGATCATCTTGTGGAAAAGCTTTCCGCGCCGGCTCAACTTACCATGGCCGACATCAACACTTCCGGTGACGCTGAAACTCTGAAATACAGCTCCAATTTTGAACAAAGTGAATTTGAAGAGGCGGTGCACAAGTGTGTCGATTACATTCGGGCTGGTGATATTTTTCAGGTTGTCATCAGCCAGCGGCTGGAAATGGAACTGGATGTAGAGCCGGTCGAACTATACCGTTCACTAAGAGTCGTTAATCCTAGTCCATTTATGTTTTTCCTACGCACCAATAAGGTGACACTTGTCGGAAGTTCACCTGAGATCATGTGCCGAGTTGTGGACGGCAAAGTGACCGTCCGCCCTCTGGCAGGGACACGACCTCGCGGAGCTACAGAGGAAGAAGATCAGCAACTCGCTGACGAACTTCTAGCTGACCCTAAAGAACGAGCTGAACATGTGATGCTGGTCGACCTCGGACGTAACGACGTCGGACGAATCGCCCAATACCGATCTGTCGAACTTTCTGATGTGATGGTTATTGAACGATATAGCCACGTTATGCATATCACCTCCAATGTCACGGGTCAACTGAGAGACGATAAAGACGCCTTCGATGCGCTGGCTGCCTGTTTACCGGCAGGTACCGTTTCAGGAGCTCCCAAAGTTCGTGCTATGGAAGTCATCGACGAATTGGAACGACATCGCCGGGGGCCATACGCAGGAGCGGTTGGCTATATCGATTACGTCGGGAATATGGACACCTGTATCGCACTGCGCACCTTCGTAATTAAAGACGACAAGCTATATGTACAGGCCGGAGCAGGAATTGTCGCTGACAGTCAACCTGAAATGGAATATCAGGAAACGCTCAATAAAGCTCGAGGGCTACTCAAAGCCGTTGAAATCACAGCCAAACGCTCGCAGTTGTAAGCTCACCCAAAACCGCTGCCAAAAATTTGGTAATAAGACGCACAGATGATAATCAGGACTGTTCGCGCAGCGTCATGAAGCTGATAACACCTAAACCTAAAGCGCCTAAAACCGCACCAATATCCATCAACATACTTGCTCTGGAGAAGGGAATCTTGATTGCTAGATCAAGTGCGAAGAGTAGCAGCAACAGTACAGCTACCGACAATCCAAAAATACACATGATTTTTGACACTCTTCAATTTCCTTGATTACTGTAATCCGAGATTCTGTCTATTTTCCGTTCCGACTCCATAAGTCCAAAAACTTTTGTTGTCGAGCAAATAGTATAATCCACCAAAAATGATTAACGCGACACGGATTTACCACTTTTCATTCATAAATCCTGTGTATTCTATCGTTTAACTACAAACTCCGGTCGAGTAGAACAAACAGATATTTATTTTCCTCTTAAACAATCTTTATGTAGCCCGCTCAAAAAGCAAAATTATCGTCATGATTGAATCAACCGTCAGTCAGCAATTAAGAGAACAAATGCCAGTGGCTAAAACTCTGGCCTACCTCGATCATGCAGCTGTCGCACCATTACCCAAAGTGACCGCTGAGTCCATGCAGTCATGGCTTGACGAAGCGACTAGTCAGGGAGACCTTTGCTGGCCGCAATGGGCAAAACGCGTGGAAGTGATCCGAGGCAATGTTGCTAAGTTAATCGGATCCAATGCAGATGAAATCGCGTTTACTCCCAATACTTCAACCGGTATCAATTATGTTGCCGAAGGCTTCCCCTGGAACGATGGTGAAAATATTGTCACCTTCGCCAACGAGTTTCCAACCAATCTTTACCCCTGGATGAATCTTCAGTCGCGTGGTGTAACCACAAGAACCGTTGAGATTGAACAAGGGATCCCAGATCTCAATCGTCTCTTTGATTGCTGTGACCAGCGAACTCGCGTAATCTCTCTAAGCTGGGTTTCCTACAGCAGCGGTTACCGGTTCACCAAAGAACAGCTTCAGTCGATTGTTGAGGAAGCCCATCAACGCGGCATTTACGTCATGCTCGATGCTATTCAAGGCTTAGGGATTTTTCCGTTAGATGTCACTGACTTAAAAATCGATTTTTTAGCAGCCGATGGGCATAAGTGGATGTTGGGTCCGGAAGGAGCCGGGATTTTCTATATGCGTAAACAGCACCTTGACCTATTACGCCCGTTGATGGTCGGGTGGAATTCAGTGGCCAGTCCTTTTAACTTCAGCAAAATCGACTGGAAGCCCAGACAACAGGCAGCTCGCTATGAAGGCGGTTCACAAAACATGGTGGGGATTCACGGGTTCGGAGCCAGCCTAGAACTACTTCAGGAACTTGGCGTCAGCCCAACAAAATCACCTGTGGCTGACGAAATACTTAACTATACACGTTGCGCACAGGAACAACTGAACGAACTCGGCGCTGAGATCTATGGTTCGCCCTTAACAACACAACAAAGCGGGATCACGTCCTTCACCATCCCCAATGTGGATTTGGCGCATTTGAGATCGCAATGCATGAAGTCCGGAATCATCCTAAGTCACCGCGACGGACGATTACGCATCAGTCCACATGCCTATAACAATCAGGATGATCTGAACCGGCTCCTGAATCTCATCCGGACAATGCTACGACAGGCTGACTAAACTAAGATCAGCGATAGGTAAATAGCTTCAGCTATACTCAAAATCCTTATAATCGTCATAACTGAATGTCCCAGTGATACATAGAATCTCTCAGTTCGCTAAGTCTTTGACTGGCTGACGTTAACAAGTCGATAAATCCTGTATCGAGCTTTCTACAACCCGCATTATCTATCTCAGTACTAAACTCAATAGATACCCATTACCTTTTCCCTTTATTGTTCGAGCTATTCGCGTGTCACTGACTCCACAAGTTCTTTTGTCGATCAATCTTCCGTCTTGTCGGACGCTTAGAAATGACGCATCACCCGCACGAAACGAGATCAAAGACCGCTTACTGCGAGAACTTGAAAATAACGATTTCGCTGCCTGCTGGATTGTCCACGACCAGCGTCTTGAAAACACTGCTGAAATCGCACAACTCTCCGATGCCTCACAGGAAGTCTCCGTCTATCTCAACGTAACAACAAGTCCAAATCAGCGAGCAGCACTTTCAACTCAACTAACGAACCTCACTGAGCGGAGTAGAAAATTGGGAGTACGCGTTACCACACTCAGCACTAATCAAAAAATTGATGAAGGCAATCTAAATCTCTTAGTACGAAACAGGATGTCGATGGTAAACCAGTATTGCGGAATTCAGAAAACTCTACGATCTATCAAATCTCTGGAGCCAAGTTCCTTACGATTTGGCATTTGGGAAGTCCCGGCTCCGCTTCAATGGACTAAACAAATCTCAAACCCTGTCGGTGAACTGATTCTCAAATCTGCTATGCGATTTCAAAGCAAGCGCCCATTCCAGCACATTCAAATAGATATCCAATCCATACTCAACAACAAAACATCGGTGAATAAAATTGCCCGACTTCTACGTTCGCTTAATAGAATGCGTGAACAAGGAAAAATCGAAGTCACTCCCATTCGTTCTGCAGCGATAGTTTTGCGTCAGCTACAGTTTAAACAGTCCAATCATATTCCGGCTGCATAAGATACTTGGCAGTTGCTGCTTTAAGATGACATCTTTTCCCGCAGGCAGGCAATAATTTCCTCGGGCACAAAATGAGCCAGCATAGCATCGTCCGAAAATTGAGCGATTTGTTTAATGAGGGAACTTGAGACATGAGCAAACTCTTCATCTGCCATTAAAAATACCGTCTCAATATCCGGAGCCAACTGGCGGTTGGCCATCATCATGGTGAATTCAGCGGCTATGTCGGTCAACGGTCGTACCCCTCGTACCATGACTCGTGAATTCTGCTGATGAACAAAGTTTACGGCTAATCCATCAAATGTCTCGACTACCACGTTGTCCCAACGCGAAGTAACCCGAGATACCAATTCTTTTCTTTCTTCCGGTGAGAATAATGACTTCTTCTCTACGTTAATACCAATACCCACAACCAATGTGTCGAACATCTTACTCGATCGTTCGATAACATTGAGATGCCCAAGGGTGATGGGATCAAAGGAACCGGTATAAACAGCAGTTTGACTCATTGGTATTAGTTTTAATAAGGGAACGGCGGATACAGTTAACCGTCTCTAACAATCATCATTGTAATCAGAGAGACTAAGCACTGACGAGTCCTTAACTTTGCTGTTTCAGTCAGTCCTGAGGATAACGATTACTCAAGACGTAACCAAAGGTTTCACCTATAATTCAGGTAGTGCGAATCTGTTTCGACAGCTCGGGCTTTAAATACCGCCTGCTTTTCACATAACAATATCATGCCCAGTCTTTCTGATAATCTGTTGCCTGATCATCTGCGTCATCTATCAGATAGCAAAACCGAGGAAATACTGAAATCAAATGAGTCGGAGTTGGATACATCTCGTCGCAGCCTCGCTGATTTAATCGTCGGTGCCGGCGCTCTTGGTATCTCTACTTTTGTTCATGCTGCTATTCTCATCATGCTGGGATTGTTTACATTAACTCCGGAAATCTTGGAGTCCTTCAATATCATCGTGGTAGAACCACTGCCGGAAGATCTTCAACGTCCTGAAGAACTGATAACCGTTGAGTTACAGGAAGATATTGACCCGGCCACTGAACTCACCAATTCACAAGAGTCAGCAACCATGGCAGGTCTTCCTAATGCCGAAGGCGTCAGTCAATTCTCTGAACCGACATTCAATACCACAGTGATCGAAGATTCACCCGAAGAAACCGGAGTGAAAATGGTGGATCTTACGATACCTGCCAGTCTTCAGGCTAATCTGATGACTGATATCCCGATCGGTTCATACGGAGATCCCCGGGAGATCGTCGACAATCTGGAACAAGCAATTGACCGCATGACGCAGGAAATTATTTTCATGCTTGAAGAAGGTGATGTGTTGGTCGTCTGGTTATTTGATCAATCTGAAAGCATGCGTAACGATCAAAAAGAAATACGTGAACGCATCAATAAGGTTTATGCAGAATTGGGGTTAACCGATGGTGCCCAAGGTGACCAGTTGCTGACGGCGATCACAAGTTACGGAACGGGTTACTTCAAACACACCAAGAAACCCACTGCGGATCTCGAACTGATTCGACAGGCAATCAATGACGTACCTATCGATCCGGCTGGATTTGAAATAATGTGCCCGGCAATTGTGCGAGCTATTGATGATCACGAATCCTATCGTTCTCGTGGCAAACGCCAAATGGCACTGATTGTCGTTACCGATGAGAGTGGTGAACCTGACAATAATATCCAAACCTTGGAAATGGCTGTAGCCACTGCCCAAAAAATGCAGTGTCGCACATACTTTCTGGGGCGAGAAGCAGTATTTGGTTATCCACATGCCTACATGAACTGGCGGCACCCACAAACTGGTGTAAATCACTGGTTACAGGTGGACCGCGGTCCGGAAACTGCATTTGTCGAACAATTGCAGACCAATGGTTTTCGTCGACGAAGAGATGCATTCTCTAGTGGTTTCGGTCCTTATGAACAGTGTCGTATCGCTCGTGAATCGGGTGGAATCTTCTTTATGCTACCCACTGTCGAAAAAGAGCTCGTAGGCCGTGAAGCTGATAAACGACGGTATGAACTAAAAGCCATGAAGCCTTATCTTCCCGATCTGGATAGCCGCCAAAAACAACTGACAATGCGTAGTAACTATCCACTGCGTTCATTTATCTGGCAAGTAATCATGGATCTGAATCCGCTTAACGAAGAGACCGCCAGAATCATCGAGTTGGACATGACTTTCCCCCGGCAAGCGGACGCTTTCCTACGTCGTGCACGAGAGCAACAGGAAAAAGCTAAAATCTACATCAACTATCTGGCCAATGCTCAGACGGTCCTTGAAGAAGCCTATCCATTCCGGGAAGACGAACTTAATGCGCGTTGGCAGGCCAACTACGACCTGATTTACGCTCAACTAATCGCCTATCAAGCTCGTGTTTACGAATACGGCGCAGCACTGGAAACATTCATTCGCAATCCGAAACAGGTCCCTCAGTTGATGCCTCCTAACCGTCGTTTTGTCCAGTGGGCTCTGCGTAATCGACCCGAGCTATCGGCCGAAGAAGTGAGTCGACCTTACATCGACAGAGCTTCTGAATTGTTCGAAAAGGTTATCGAACTTCACACCGGCACACCATGGGCCGAAAGAGCAGAAGAAGAACTCGAACGTGGTTTTGGACTGGAAGTAATGCCCGTTTATCGAGCTCCTCTGCCACCAAGACAAAATACACCTAATGCTCCACGAATCCCGATACCGAAACTGTAAATAGGCGGAATTGGGAAGTATGCCCCGATCCGAATTTTTTAGTCGACCAAAATGTAACCACTCCCACAGGGTTCACCGTGCAACCATTGTTTCTTTATCTGTTTGCGATCTTCGTCATGCCTTTGGCATGTATCCCGATCATCGTACGTCAGCACGGGAAAATGCGACAAATTATTCTTACAAGCATACTCGTATTTGCCGGCTTGGGAGCCGTCTTCTTCTTCACCCGCAACAGCAATGACGAAGCCCTTGAATACCGAACTTCAGAACCAAAACTGAATATCCGGGAGGTCACGACGGATCAGCAACTTCAGGCGGCGACACCAAAACTTACCGACCATAACAACTATGTCGGCGCACAGGTTTGTGCTAAGTGTCACAAAGAGGAACATCAGTCATGGCACTCGTCATATCACCGAACTATGACGCAGATTGCAACACCGGAAACCGTTAAAGCTGAATTCGATGGTCGCAAAATGGAACTTGGCAATACAACCTACAAAATTTACCGTAAGGGTAATGAGTACTGGGTACGCACACACGATCCGGCATGGGAATCCAGACAACTGCCTACCGAAATTCGCGATCATCCGAATCCACAAATGGCTGACAAGCGAATCGTAATGATTACAGGTTCGCACAAAATGCATATGTTCTGGATGTCCTGGAAACATTCGGATGAAGACGTCGACCTGAACGACCTTGAAAATAACTCTCTTTGGCTGTTCCCATGGGTTTATATGATCGAACAGAAAAAGTGGCTTCCCTACGAAGATTCATTCATTGCCGATCCTCAATTCGGCCGACCACCAACAGTCTGGAATCAATCCTGTATCGCCTGTCATTCCGTTGCCGGACAACCTCACCACCAACCGAGCGAAGATCGTTTTGCGATAGAGTTCCAGTCGAACATCGCAGACTTTGGAATTTCATGTGAAGCCTGTCACGGCCCGGGGAAATCGCACGTCAATAAACATAACGAATTACTTAATGCCAACGTGAATGTGGAACTTTCCGGGATACCTGATAGCACGATCATCAATCCGGAACGATTAGGCAAAGAACGACAGGCACAGGTTTGTGGACAATGTCACAGCTTATTTGAATCAAGCCACCCTGAAGCATTTCTTACCGACGGTCTGGATTACCAACCAGGTGACGACTTGCTGACTAATCGCGAAATGATTCACCACAAAGACACCGACCCCAATCTTCTCTACTACAACATGTTCTGGAATGACGGTACGATGCGTATCGGTGGTCGTGAATACCCCGGACTGGTGCAAAGCAAGTGCTATATCGATGGTGAAATGACCTGTCTCAGTTGCCATAGTCTACATTCGATGGAAGAACCTAGTAAGCAGCTTGGCTTAAACATGAACAGCGATCAGGCATGTATTCAGTGTCACAAGCAACCGCAATATACAACAAATATCACAAGTCATACTCATCACGAACTTGGCTCTGAGGGTAGTCGCTGTTTCAACTGTCACATGCCCCACACCTCTTATGCCTTGATGCGCGGTATTCGCAGCCACCGCATCGATTCACCAAAAATTCGGCCCAACCAAAAAAATGAAAAACCCAATGCCTGTAATCTGTGTCATCTGGACAAGACAAGACAGTGGACCGCTGACAATCTCACAAAATGGTACGGTCACACTCAGGTAAAACTTGACCGGCAGAATCAAGACGTCGCTGCCAGTCTGATTTGGCTGCTGCAAGGTAACGCTGTCCAACGGACTCTAGCCGCCTGGCATATGAGTTGGGAGCCAACGTTTGAAACGTCGGCAACAGACTGGCGTACGCCATTTATGATTCAATTACTCAATGACAACTACGCCGCCACCCGATATGTTACCTGGCAATCGCTAATGAAGTTGCCGGAATACCAAACTGTTCAAGAGGGCACAGCGGAGTACGTATTTGTGTCACCAGCACCGGAGCGATTGGCAATCCAACAGGCATTAATGAATAGCTGGAGCAGCAGGATGGGAGATCTTCCACTAAATAATCCACAGTTACTGTTTATGCCAAACGCTAATTCTCTGCTGGATTCTGAGACTCTTTTGCAGTTGCTTAAGAATCGTGATAATACGTCAATCTTAATGAGCGAATAGCTCCGGACATCATATTTCAATCATCTTTGATAGATTGGAAGAAATGCGTGATCCAGTTGCATCATGATCAAATTACAGGCTGTGACATAGATTGGACCAATGTTTCCTGTCCAGCTTCCATTATCTGACTGCTCATTTGCAATCCTGGCATACAACTGATCCCGAAATGGGTTCCATTCCTTCTGACCCTGACGGTATACCACCTGAGCGTAGTAGAGGTAGGTGTAATGCCAATGTCCAAAGGACCGCGCACCACCTGAAATATTGTGTAGGTTCTTCTTCGTATAGGCGAGCATTTGAGGTACATGTTTGCTATCGTAGTCGCCGGCATTATAAAGGCAGGCCAAAGACGCGGCAGTAATTGCCGGACGTGACGAACCCCGATTTCGGGAACTATATGAAATTCCCCCATCCGGATTCTTGCAACCGTAGATATAATCCTTGGCTTTATCAATTACCTGTTTGGGAACCGGAATACCTGCGTTACGGCACCCGCGCAACCCCTGAACCTGGGTAATGGTCGTTGAGCCTTCGTCAAAGTTATTTCCGTCTTTAGCACTCACATATCCCCACCCACCTGAAGGTGTTTGAGCATTCGCACTAAATTCGGCAGCCTTCTTGAGAATCTCTATTAACTCTTCGCGCCGCTCCAAATCCTCTTCTTCACCCAAAACCTGAGAAAGAAAAAGCATCGAGAAACCATGGCCATAGGTATAACGATTGTCGGAAAGCGGATCACCAATCAATCCATTACTTCGGCACTTGGTTGTAATGTAATCAACACTTTTACGAATCGCCCGGGCATATGGTCCCTGAGTCGTGGTAGAACCAGAACAAATTAAAGCGGTACCGGCCAGTGCCGTCATCGCGGTTGGATATGTACCCGCGGTCCAGTGTCCAAGTGATGACTGGCTTCGCACAACCCAGTCGAGCCCCTTTTTGATGCTCGTCTTCCATTCCGGCCGGATCTTGGCGGCCAAAGCATGAGAACCCGAGCCTGACAATGCCAATCCTGCAGCAGGTAAGCTCAATGCCGCGCCGATTGACTTTAAGGCCTGACGCCGCCCGGTTTGTGTTAATTGATTTTTCAAAACCAGTCTCCCGGATTTTTCATCGTGTGCATTGATGAATAAATAAGTCCTATTACGAATCACTGTTTTTCTTATTCTAACGTAAATACTCAAAATGCAATCAAGGCTGAACTGGATACACGTTAGAATTCTTTAGGAACCTGCGTAATCGAAAATCGCCTGAATCATACCATCTAGGTCATACTGTTTCGCTTCGACTGTCGGCTCGAATCCCAATCCGCGCATTGTCTCGCTTGTAATCGGACTGATACTAACAGACTTCAGCCCTTGTAGATGCTCTCCAAGTAGCCCAATGGACGAACGGGCGATTGCAGAACTCGTAAAAGTGACCCAGTCTATCCCCTGCTTTACAGCCTCCGTAGTCGAAGGAGATAGCATTTTAACGTCCTCGCTGCGATAAACGACAATCTGTTCAACTTCAGCACCGGCATCACGCAACCCAAGCGGTAATATATCACGGCCGCGGCTGGCCCGGATTAGTAAAACTTTTTCCCCAGCCACATGCGGAGCGAGTGCTTCGACCATTGATTCGGCTCTGTATTGCTGAGGCAATAAATCAGCCTTTAAGTTGAAATCCTCTAAGGCCGATGCCGTTCCTGGACCAATCGCGGCCAGCTTGGCCTGCGCAAGATGCCGTGTATCAAAACCAATCTCCAAAAGACGATTCAAAAAGTATTGCACACCGTTACTGCTGGAAAAGACAATCCATTTCATATCAATAATCGACTCAATCACACGATCAAGCGCTTGATAGTTTTCCGGCGGTAAGATTTCGATAGCTGGTTGCAATACAACTTCAGCACCAAGCTGCGACAACTTTCGGGAAAACTCATCAGACTGTGAAGCAGCCCGTGTTACTAGAATCCGCTGACCAAACAAGGGTCGCTGCTCAAACCAGGAATTCAGATCGTTATCACCCACAACATCACCAATAATCACAATCGCCGGAGGTCGAATTCGGTTATTACCTTCAAACCGCTCAGCAACTTCCCCTAAAGTACACCTTACTGTAACTTGCTCCGGACAACTAATTTTTCTCACGATTGCGACCGGCGTGTCACTGGGCATCCCATACTGCTGTAAAGCGACTGTCCAGTTACGGGATGTTGTTACTCCCATATAAAAAACGAGCGTGCCGGGAAACTTTGCCAACGCTTCAAAATCAAGAGACGCTTCACCTTTGCGATTTCGTTCATGGCCCGTGATTAATGCTACTGCAGATGCTTTATCCCGATGCGTTAGCGGAATACCAACACAAGTTCCGGAAGCCAACGCCGCCGTAATCCCGGGCACAATTTCATAACCAACACCAGCCGCTTCAAAAGCCGATGCTTCCTCCGCTGCTCGGGCAAAGATGGCGGGATCTCCACCTTTTAAACGGACAACTACCAATCCTTCTCTGGCCAGTTTAATGCACTCGGCATTAATCTCGTCCTGCCTCCAGAGCTTCCCTACTCCGTGTCTTCCCATACAGATACATTCCACCCCGGAATGTACATGTTCCAGAATGCGAGGGTTTACTAAGTAGTCATAGAGAACAATATCCGCCAGTTTTAAACACTGCACCGCTCTTAACGTGATATAAGATGGATCTCCGGGACCAGCGCCTACCAGATACACAAATCCCTGAGATGATGTATCCTGAGTCATAGTATTACTGCCACGTGTCGAATCACTTTGTTGCCTAATTGAGAGGACTTCTTCGATTGGAACCTCCGACCTCCGAATCTGCAAGTAACCAGTTTTCCGGCGTTGAAAAATATGCCGGCGGTTTTTCGCGACAAAAACGACGTGAACTGCAGAATCAGTTTGAAAACGGTTTGCAGTGGCTCGAACAAAATCCACCGGCGTACGATAACGCGCTAAGAATATTCGCAAGCTGTATGAAAACCGATCCTATGGGCGCGGTCTATACCTATGAGTTTCTACAGACACTCGAAAGTGGTTATGACAAAGGTTTGTACCGACATAAATGGAGACAACGGCGACGCAATGCAAAACTAGTTAAACGCATTAACAATCTGCGAAATAACCAGCAATGGCATGAGATACTACAGCAGGCTCCAGAAGCACTTTACCACAACGCGCGGCATGAACAGCTACTGTTAGAACTTGCATTTGCAGCTCAATCAATCGAGGCTATCCAGACGCAGTGGACCTATCTTGAATTTGCCTTAAAGTACTTTCCAAACTCGGTCGACCTACACGTACAAGTTATCCATGCATTCTATCGGTCAGGTAGATACGACGACGCAAACGATCACATGTTCAATCTGATCCTGGCAGGTGACGATTCGTTTTTACAGAAAATTCTGCGAGCATTACCGAGTATCATTACAAAACAATTCCCCGGCCGCGAAGTCGTCAGTGAAATTGAGGCACTGCGAAGTTCAATCAGAGAAAATAGTAAACAACATCATTCTTGGATGAAACTATGTGAATTGCTCGAAGACCTAAATCTCTATAGCCTGGCGATCAGCAGTTGCCAACAGGCAGGTCTCGCTCTGGGAAACCCTTCACTGTGGAAGCAAAAAAGCCTGGAACTCCGATTGCATCAGGCTGAATCGCGACATACTTTCCACCAACGACTCGAAGCGACCGACGATCTTCTTGATGACTTACAACAAGAAGTCTGGAGAATTCGAATCGAATACTATCAGAAAATTTCATCCGAACATCCAGATAGATCCCTTCCGGCGATTCAACTGGCTTGGTGCTTAGTAGGCACCGGAAACTGGTACGAAGCCATCAAACTTTTTAAAGAAATTCGACAATCTCAGGAAATCTCACACCTCGATACCTTGGCGTTGTTGTTAGGTCTGGGTGAAGCTCAACAGGCAGTTCGACGATTCGACGATGCGATGAATACATTTAGGGAATTACTAGACGAAATCAGCGTTCTTGAACTTGAAAAAGAAACGTTAGATAAGAAACTCAGCAAACAGATTCCTGGGTTCCAGAAACAGTCGTTCTTCAAGAGATCATTGGAACGAATAAAAACACTCGCAGAGTCGATGAATCAGAGGCTAATATTCGACAAATGCTGTCAACTTGCACAAAAAAGTCACGTTTCTAACAACAACTAACTAAATCAGCATCTAGACAAACTGCTGTATTTAGGTGATAAAAGTAGTTTGGTCTCGTTTCGATCGTGCCAATAATGAACATTTAAGTACAGAAAATAGTACTTGTGAGGCTTTGAAATAACTAATCAGATTAGTTGCAGTCTTAAAAAAACAGGAAAACTATGCCGAATACTGCAAGCGCAAAAAAACGACATCGTCAAAACCAAGCCGCCCGTCTACGTAACCGTACACAGCGATCCGATCTTAGAACATCGATTCGTCGCGTCAACGAAGCGCTCGAAGCTTATGCGAGCGCCCGAGCAGATGGTAGCGATACAGATACTGCATTAGAAGCAGTTAATAATGCTTACGTTTCAGCTCAGAAGAAAATAGATAAGGCCGGTTCAAAGAGCCTTATTCACCGTAACAAGGCGGCTCGTACAAAATCACGTCTTCAGGCTCGTATCAAAAAAGCCAAAGCATAAGACATCGCCTCTCTGAGAGTCTATTCAAAAAAATCCAAACCGAAATACGAAGGTCAACGCATCTTCGGATCGAGATTAAAAGCCCTGCTGAATTCAGCAGGGCTTTTTTTTGAACACCTTCTTATTGCGAAGATTACCAAAAAAATATCTTACCAAAACACCTAATCTGCAGCATTCTTTCAAACCTGCTCTCATCATTCGTGAAATAAAAAAGACAATCTAAATTCACTCAAATCTGACATTTTCCTGTTGTCATTTCGGTACTTAGGACCTCAATACCTAACACAATCTACTAATTTATTTCATAGGAAAAACGAAGATGAAAAAGTTACTTACATGTCTGGCTGTGCTCAGTCTAAGTGTTACTCAATTAGCCGCAACAGAAAAAGCACCAAAAAAAAATATTGTTGAAACAGCTGTCGAAGCGGGAAGTTTCAACACTCTCGCAGCAGCTCTTAAGGCTGGTGGGCTCATTGATGCTTTGAGTTCTGAAGGCCCATTTACTGTCTTCGCGCCTACGGACGAAGCATTTGCCAAATTACCTAAAGGTACATTGGAAGATCTGCTTAAGCCTGAAAACAAAGATAAGCTCGTCTCGATTCTTAAGTACCACGTCGTTTCCGGTGCAGTACCAGCAGCAAAGGTAGTAAAGCTGAAAGAAGCGAAAACTCTCATCGGAAAGACGGTGGCCATCAAAAGTGGTAAGTCCGTTTATGTAAATAAGTCGAAGGTCATCAAAGCTGACATTCGAACCAGCAACGGGATCATTCATGTCATTGACACGGTATTGATCCCCTAGGCCGTCTTGGGTGCTCTGTACGTTGCAATGGCGTACAGAAAGCCCAAGCTCTTTCAGGAAAAATAGAACGATGATTCAGAAACGTGAAGAACATCTCAACATTTTCCGACACATTAAAGAGCACGGAACGGGTGATGAATTCTCACCAGAAGTTCAACCGAATCCAACTAACGCTCCACCTGGCAGTAATCGGAAAATCGAAATCTTAATTAAACGCCTAGAATCAGGCGAAGATTTGTGGAACGCCGCGGACAGAGATGATTTTGAGGGCCTGATAGCTCCGATTAAACCTAGGAAAAGATAGTGCATAATCAATCCACAATGGAATCATTCATTCTTAAAAATAACGCTTCATCAAGTTTATCGTTAAAAATAGCAGGTATATACAACTTGGTTTTTGGGATAGCTGTTATTCTATTTCCCAACCTCTTGTTCGAATTGTGTGAGATTGCTTCGCCGCGGTATCCTGAGATCTGGCAATGTGTCGGTATGATCGTCGGGGTTTACGGTATCGGCTATTTAATTGCCTCCAGAGATCCGGATCGGCACTGGCCGATTATTCTGGTAGGCCTACTCGGAAAGATTCTGGGGCCATTTGGATTTTTGATTTCCCTGATAAACGGTACATTACCGTGGATATTCGGAATTGTGATCCTTTTTAATGACATTGTATGGTGGCCCCCATTCTTCCGACTATTAGCTCATACCTTTCGCGAATCAAATCTTAGTGAACATGATCACACGGTAGAGTTTCATCAGGTTGTGGCAAATACAAAGTCCCTGAGTGGTCGCTCCATGACAGAAATGTCATGGAGGCAACCAACATTAGTCGTTTTCCTACGACATTTCGGGTGTACCTTTTGTCGGGAAGCATTAAAAGTTCTTGCTGATCAGAGAAGTTCAATTGAAAGCCTTGGACTTTCAATAGCTATTGTTCATATGAGTAATGAGCAGGAAGGCCGCAACACATTGCACAGCTACGACCTGCGATCAGTGGAAATCTTCAGTGACCCATCCTGTGAGATTTATCGTGTTTGTGCAATCGAGCGGGCGGATTATTCTGACATCTTCAATGTAAGA
>PAPJ01000019.1 GCA_002709045.1 Planctomycetaceae bacterium
ACCCGGAAGCTGATGAAGACCCGGAAGCTGATGAAGACCCGGAAGCTGATGAAGACCCGGAAGCTGATGAATAATCAGCTGAATCCACCTAACGAAGCGATTGTTTTTTATTGCGAGCTGATTTTAGATTCTTTTAGGTAATAATTCGTTTTCGGATCTCGTCAACTACATCATCGGTAGCAATCCGGATTTGTTCTAGCGAATCGCGGTCGCGGATTGTGATGGTACCGTCTTCCATGCTCTGGCCATCCACGGTAATACAGTAAGGAGTACCGGCTTCGTCCTGTCGGCGATAGCGGCGTCCCACAGCCCCCTTCTCATCATAGAAAACGTTGAAGAATGGTTTCAGGTCTGCGTAAATCTTCTTGGCAATTTCCGGCATCCCATCTTTTTTCACTAAAGGAAATACAGCTGCTTTGATCGGAGCGATGCGAGGGTGTAATTTCATGACCACACGTTTTTGCATCTTACCGTTTTCATCAGGTTGTTCATCTTCGGTATAGGCTTCACATAAGAATGCAAGTGTGGCCCGGTCGGCGCCGGCTGAGGGTTCGATAACGTGAGGCGTATAGCGTTCACCACTGAGGTCATCGCGATAGGTTAGGTCTTTACCTGACCCGCGATATTTTGGCTTTCCATGTTCGTTGAGTTCTACTTCGAGTGGATTTGTATTAGGGTCCAGTTTTCCTTCCATGTGGCTTCGTAGGTCGAAGTCACCTCGGTGAGCAATCCCTTCCAATTCCCCATATTCACCTTCCGGCAAGAACGGGAACTGATATTCGATATCAGCAGTACCGGTTGAATAATGACTAAGTTCGTCTTCGTCGTGCTCGCGCAGGATCAGGCGTTGGTCAGAAAGTCCCAAGTCTGTGTACCACTTCATTCGGCGGTCTCGCCAGTATTGATACCATTTTTGTGAATTATCCGGATGACAGAAAAACTCGATTTCCATCTGCTCGAATTCGCGTGAGCGGAAGGTAAAGTTTCGTGGAGTAATCTCATTGCGGAAGCTTTTACCAATCTGTGCAATCCCGAAAGGAATGCGTACTCGTGTACTGTCGAGTACGTTCTTGAAGTTCACGAAGATTCCCTGAGCCGTTTCCGGACGTAGGAAAGCAGTTCCTTCTTCACCGGACAGAGCTCCGACGAACGTCTTGAACATCAGGTTGAATTCACGTGGTTCCGTCAGTGTGCCCACTTCTTTAGCATCGGGACCCAGCACCTGAGTAAGGTCTTCCACTTCAGTCAGGTTTAGGTAGCCCGTATCCCACTGCAGTTGTTCGGCATGTTTTGCCCGCAAGTTGAAGAACTTCAAGGCACGTCGCTGGGTGTCTTCATCTTCCAGTGCGGTTTCGGCGACGGTGGCAATAAATACACGCTGTTCTTTGGCCTTTACCCATCGTCCTCGAACCTGATCGTGACGATAACGTTTTTTGGTTTGCCGACAGTCGACCATGAAATCATGAAAAAGGTCGTAGTGTCCGGATGATTTCCAGACATTGGCATGCATGATGATTGTGCAGTCAAGCCCTGTCATTTCGTAGGTGCTTGGAGTCCCTTGCTGTTGGGTCAGTTCGTCATGGCCCGAGACCATGTCACGCCACCAGGCTTCTTTGATATTTCGTTTTAACTCGACACCCAGCGGCCCGTAATCCCAGAAGCCCTGAATGCCTCCGTAGATCTCACTGGATTGAAATAGAAATCCCCTGCGTTTACACAGGGAAACAAGCTTGTCCATCTCCATGGCGAATTGGTCTTTCGTATTAAGAGGTTTTTTTTGGCTCGTGTCGTTTGACGACTTCTATATCTTCACCCAGAGTTGTCATTTCAGCTATGGGGGTAATCCCAGTTTCTTAGACTACATGGATTTGCATGAGGTTAGTTAAAACGGCTATAAACAAAATTGGATACAGCTCTAGGCCGATGCATTTGCAGAGATTAAATATGAGATTTCAGCATTGAATGTTTCTCATTAATTATGTCTGAAGAGATTTTCATAGACGGGCAGATGCATTACCACTGCTACACTCGACAGTTGATTGTAGATCCAACCTTCTTCCTAAGAACTAAAGCCCACAAGACTTTGATACTCAGAAAAAAAGGTGTCATGCGTGTTGCATGACACCTTTTTAAATTGAGCTAGGCCGCAGGGACTTGAACCCCGACAAACAGAACCAGAATCTGTTGTGCTACCAATTACACCACGGCCCAATCGCTTATCATTCTCCTTAGTGTATTCGGCCAGTCAGGTTGGTCAACCTCACTTGCTGTACCCTGCTCTCAATAAATACGGTCATTAAAGAACATAAAATGAGGCATTTTATGTTGCAAAAATGTTATGTGACGAAATGTGGTTTGTTACATATAATGGACGCTCAGGGCAATGCTATTGGCAGAGAAAAATCACAGGAATTGGTAGCAGAAGTAAGTATGGCATATCTCAAAGCAAAAAATGGTCCATTGGCGGGACAACGTATCGAGTTGTCCGGTGACGAAATGATTCTCGGGCGTTCTCCGGACTGCGATATTCAGGTTGAAGACTATGCGGTCAGCCGTAAACACGCCAAGATGCTTCGTAGTGAGGATGGCTATCGGATTGAAGATTTAAAGAGCCGAAATAAGACCTATTTAAATGATGTTATCCTTACCGAAGGCAGACACCAGTTGCGTAATGGTGACAAAGTGGCAATCTGTGATGTCATCTTTAATTTCTACGATGAGTTGTCCGGTTCAATAAGTGACAGTCTCGACGGTTCACGTCTGAGCATTCTTTTTGAGGGTAAAGATGCTGGCCATTCGACGATTATGAGCAAGCTTGAAGTGGGCACGGGCAAGGGGGGAGTCCAGCTTTCAGCCAGTCCGGAAGTTAAGCTCTCTGCTTTGATGGAGATCACCAAAGCCCTGGGTAATGCGCTCAGCCTGGATGACGTTTTACCAAGTGTTCTGGATGCACTGTTTAAAGTGTTTATGCAGGCCGACCGTGCATTCATCGCATTGATAAGTAATGATGGGACGCTGGTTCCACGCTGGTCGAAAGCTCGACGTGATGACTGTGAGGAAACCATTCGTATTAGTCGAACGATTGTTAATCATGTGTTGGATTTGCGACAGGCAGTTTTATCGGCTGATGCGGCATCGGATCAACAGTTTGACGCCAGTCAAAGTATCGCGGATTTCCAGATTCGTTCCATGATGTGTGCACCGCTGTTTGACTTTTCCGGAGAGCCGATTGGTGTATTGCAGGTGGATACACTGGAGAGAAACAAGCAATTTAATGATGAGGATCTTGAAGTCCTTGTGAGCGTGGCGACGCAGGCAGGTATTGCAATTGATAATGCACGGCTTCACGATGAGACTCTGGCACAGGCTGCTATCAAAAAAGATCTGGAACTGGCGGCTAAAGTTCAGGCAGGTTTTCTACCCCACGAACACCCACATTTGTCGGGATATGAATTTTATGATTATTACAAAGCAGCTAACTTTATTGGCGGGGATTACTACGACTATCTGGAAATGAATAATGGTAATCTGGCAATTATTGTGGCTGACGTGGTTGGTCACGGAGTGGCTGCCGCTATGCTGATGGCCAAGTTGTCAGCCGAAACTCGTTTTTGTCTGGCTGGTACTGAAGATGTCGCGAAGGCGATTATCAATTTAAATAACCGCATGACCGGGATGGCATTGGATCGATTCGTTACTTTCCTGCTGGTAGTGGTTAATCCCTCTAACCATGAACTGAGTGTGGTAAACGCTGGGCATATGGCTCCTTTTCATCGAAAGATCGATGGAAGTGTGGAACTGGTAGGCGAAGAATTTGCGGACTTGCCGATTGGAATCATGGAAGATATCGAATATCAGGCCTTTACATTTCAGTTAAAACAGGGTGAATCCCTAACAATGTATACGGATGGATTGAATGAAGCCGAAAATGGTTCGGAGGAGTTGTTTGGGATCGAGGCCATTCAGCAGATTATCGAACAGCATGATGATGCTGCTGATGTCAGGGGAGAACGAATCCTGAAAGCTGTGCTTGCACATTCCGGGACGGAAATGCAGGGGGATGACATGTGCTTGGTCGCCATTAACCGGGTAGCCAGCTCCTGATTTTTGCGAGGCAGCTTTTGTCAATATTCGGCCTTTGGTATACTCGTCTCCATCAAAAATAAAAATGTGTCGAAAGGATAGGACATAATGAGCCAGCCGGTTTTGGAAACCAATATTCCTGGGCTCGACTCCAAGCGGGGAAAAGTTCGGGATATCTATGATCTTGGTGATCGTTATTTAATGATTAGCACTGACCGCATCAGTGCCTTCGACTGGATTCTCCCTTCTGCGATTCCTGATAAAGGACGTGTGCTGACAAAGATTAGTGAGTTCTGGTTTGACAAACTGGAGATCCCCAATCATTTACTGACGATGGACGTCACGACGCTTGACCTGCCTGAGGAAACGGATACGGATTCGTTGCATGGCCGAAGTATGGTCGTCAAAAAGTGTGAAGTAGTTCCAATCGAATGTGTCGTTCGTGGTTATCTGGTCGGCTCAGGCTGGAAGGAGTATCAGTCTGAAGGGACTGTATGTGGAATTGAGTTGCCAGACGGAATGCAGATGGCTTCTCAACTTGCCTCGCCAATCTTTACACCGGCAACCAAAGAAGAATCCGGCCATGATATCAATATTTCCTTTGAACGGATGGTGGATATCGTCGGAGCTGACGTGGCAACAGAATTACGAGATCGTAGTATTGAGATTTATCGGCGTGGTGCTGAGTACGCTCGTAGCCGGGGAATCATTATTGCAGATACCAAATTTGAATGGGGGCAGTATGAAGATGAGCTGATCCTGATTGATGAAGTGCTTACACCCGATAGCTCTCGCTTTTGGCCAACCGAAACCTATCAGGTTGGTGAGTCACCAAGATCATACGATAAGCAGTTTGTTCGTGACTGGTTGGAAACGACTGACTGGGATAAAAACAGCAAGCCACCTGCGTTGCCTGAAGATATTGTCAGTCATACCCGAGCTAAATATATCGAAGCTTATGAAGTTCTGACCGGTCGAATCTTTGAATGGAAATAGATTGCTTACAACCTGGTATCTGCTGATTAATTACGGTCTGCCGTTTGATCGTAACCAGCGTTTCTTTCATGAGTTCTACCGCCTTTTATTGCCTCAGAAACAGCGGTTCGTATCTTGTCAATGATCGGTTCAGCAATCATGCTAAAAGCTTGATTTATACCCCCCATTTTGCCCTGTTTCTCCAGCCCGGAACCATTCACATGTCTCTTTTTTTCCGTTACGTTGCGTCTGCTTTACTGTTCTTGTTGAGTTTTCCCGTGTTTGCACAGGAGAGAGTGGCTTACACTTCGGTGCAAGAAGCCGGACCAGATTATTTAGTGCAGGGCGAGTATCGGGGTGCAGTACGATTTGTCGGGCTACTCCGTTCTTCCTGTGGATTACAGGTCATTGCTCGCGGTGAAGGTGATTTTACAGCGATCTTAATTCCGGGAGGTCTGGCCGGCCAGGGGGGAAATCTGGAAGAGAAAGTTCAGCTGAAAGGTCAAACAAATGATGCTGGTGTAACCGTACTGAGTAACGATACTTATCAGGTGAAAATTGCTAATGGTATAGCCACGGTCAGTAATTCTGAAGATCGTCGTATTGGTCGCCTGCGCCACATTGTTCGTCAAAGCGTCACAATCGGAATGCCAGCTCCGGAACAAGCTGTTGTATTGTTTGATGGTCAAAATACGGACAATTTGATTGATGCCAAGGTCACCGAAGACGGGTTACTTATGGAAGGTGTGTTAACCAGAGAAGTGGTAAAGGACTTCCGTTTGCATCTAGAGTTTAAGACGCCGTTCATGCCGAACTCTTTGGGGCAATCACGAGGGAACAGCGGTGTTTATATCCAGCGACGTTATGAAGTGCAGGTACTCGATAGCTTTGGGTTGGAAGGCCTTCACAATGAATGCGGTGGTCTTTATCGCCAGAAGCCCCCAACGGTAAATATGGCGTTTCCACCTTTGGTATGGCAAACCTATGATATTCAGTTCCGGGCCGCTCGTTTTAACGAGGCTGGCGAAAAGACGGAGAATGCTCAGATTACGGTCTATCACAATGGAATTCCAGTTCACGAAGCTTACGAGTTGACCGGGAAGACCGGCGCTGGCCAACCTGAGACACCCACAAGACAGCCAATCCTGTTGCAAAACCACAGTGACCCGGTTCGTTATCGCAATATCTGGTTAGTTCACTTGGAAGAATCTGAAGCTGGGTTGGAAGCAAAGCCGCGAAAACGATCTGGCAATAAGTAAAACATCTCAGCCAGCTCAGAGAGAATACAATTGCGGAATTCTGTTGCCCTTGTACCACTCTTTGCCAGAAAATGCTTCATTGCAGCATTTATTTTCCAATGCTAAACTCGTTGGTTTAGTGGAGCAGTTTCCGTTAATCTGCTCCGATTAGGTGCAGCGGGTGATATTGTTGGGTTAATGCCGGTTAATATTTCAAGTTTGCAACAGAAAGATCGGTTTTGCCGACACTCCTCAAGTTTTGAAATGTCTCGATGGGTCGAATTTGTTTTCAGACATCTCGAATTCAGTTCCTCGATGAACAGTTGCTACGCAGTTGTTATATGACGGGACTTGAGGGTATTGCCTGGGAACGCGAGCTAATTGTTTCCGGTAATCGTCTGATGATCGATCGTCAGACTCACGAATCGGGACATTTCTTTTTTCCCTGGCGAACGGAAAACGGGCTTGATTTTATGTTGGGTACGACAAGTCTCCGGGAAACCAAAGACGAATATCATCTGGAAGTTGAACTGGCGCGGGGGACGCTGCATCGCCTGCGGAGTTACTTAGCAGAACGCAGTAATCAGTTTGAGTTATCCCGGACCTATACGGAGAAATTAACAGAAGCTCATGAAAGACTGATCGAGGCAGTTTTCAGTTGGCGAACAGATTTTCAACAGGCCGGCAGGTCAGCGGCTAATGCTATCGAACTATGCTTGGATGTAATTAACGGTTTGTTAGTTGAAGATGCTGGACATTTAATGGAGGCCAGACATCAGGCAGGCATGTCAAATTCGATGTTTGGCGTAAAGCTTGGTCGGCTCCCTGATGATCAAGAGGATCGGGAAGTACTAGCCCAAACATTTGACTCCGTTATGCTTCCCTTTAACTGGAAGGATTTATCGCCGGATGAAGGTAAGTTTCAGTTTTTTGATGTTGATCAAATGCTACAGTGGTCTCATCGCCACGGCAAGAAAGTATTTGCCGGTCCGTTGATCGAATTGACCGATGCAGGTTTGCCGCAATGGATTTATTTATGGCAAAATGACTTTGCTAAGGTACAAAATTACGTTATTCAGTACGTTCAGGAAGTAGTTCGTAGGTATAAAGGTCGAGTGCATGCCTGGCATGCTAGCTGTGGATTGAATTCCGCTTCGGTACTTGGATTTTCAGAAGAGCAAACCGTGCGGCTGGCAGTAGATGTTGTCGAGACGATACGCCATCTGGATAACTCCACGCCGGTGATTGTCAGCTTTGATTTTCCCTGGGGAGATTATGCGGCGAACCGCCGATCTGATTTGTCCCCTTTGCAGTTCGCTGATGCATTGGTTCGCGCTGAATTAGGGATCAACGGAATTGGAATCGATTTAAGTTTTGGTGCTGCAGCCAACGAATGCACCCCCCGCGATTTTCTGGAATTGAGCCGCATGCTGCGGCAATGGAGTTCCCTGCAATTACCACTAGTCGTTGGTGTATCGCTCCCAACAGCTTTTGAGCAAGAGGAGGGGGAATTGCCGGCTGAAGGTTTCTGGGACATAACCAGTGCGTTAAACCTACTTCGGGTTCTACGCAGTAAACCATCGGTTCAGGCTTTGTTCTGGAATCAATTGACCGACGGTACGGCTCAACGTTCCGGAGGTGTACTTGCCCTTGATAGACGGCCTAAAGAGATGCTGTATCGATTGCAGGCATTATCCGGAAAGATTCACCCGGCCTGATGTTTCTGGATATTTTATTGATTCACAAGTTGCGGTAACTGCCTGATTTTCGTTATCTTTCGTGCCTGGGGAATCAGCGGAAACGGATTTGAATTGTGATGGCAGATACTTCTAACAACCCGGTAAAGACCAGTCAGTTTAGTTGCGGGCAAGGTCAGCCCTTGCTCTTAATTGCCGGACCATGCGTACTGGAGGATAAAGAATCGGCGATGACCGTTGCCTGCAGTTTGGTAGAGCAAACGGCAGATCTGCCTGTACAGTTAATATTTAAGGCGTCCTTTGATAAAGCGAACCGGACAAGTGTGCATTCATATCGCGGACCTGGTTTAGAGCGAGGATTATCTATTCTGCAAAGTATTCGGGATGATTTGGGGATTGCTGTGACAACGGATATACATGAAGCAGCACAGGCAGCCCCGGTTGCTGAAGTCTGTTCAATCCTGCAGATCCCGGCCTTTCTTGCCCGTCAGACAGATCTGCTCCTGGCAGCAGCTGCTACTGGCCGTGTCGTGAATGTGAAAAAGGGACAGTTTATGGCACCCTGGGATATGCGTCATGTCTTGAACAAGCTTTTACAGGGTGGCTGTGCCGATGTTCTGTTCTGTGAGAGAGGCACATTTTTCGGCTATGGTCAATTGGTCAATGACATGAAAAGCTTGCCGCAGATGCAATCTTTAGGCACCCCTGTAATCTTTGATGCCACTCACAGTGTCCAGCAGCCGGGTGGTCAGGGGGATACAACCGGAGGAAATCGGGAAATGGTTGAACCACTTGCTCGGGCTGCCGTAGCAATGGGGGTAGATGGAGTTTTTATGGAAACGCATCCCAATCCGGACGAATCACCCTCAGATGGTCCGAATATGCTGCCTTTAAATGAGATAAATCGAGTGGTCAGCGGATTAGTTGCGATTCGTCAAACAGTTCAGCAGTTGAATTAGACGATAATTTAACTGTCTAAGATATAAAGAATAACCATTACAAACAGATTCGAATGAACACAAAACACCTACGATTATTGCTCGCGGCTGTACTGTTGATTTCCGGCTGCCGTGATCGTAGTCAGGTGAATGTTTCTGATATTCGTCCGCGCGAAACTGAATCGGATAATCTCCAAACGGCGTTAGCTATTGTTGATGGACTTGACGCTGCTGACCTGAATCAGTCAACTTCCGCATGTATTTATAATTTTAATCAGTGGATTGAAAAACATGACGATGACCCGCAATGGGTGACACCTTCGCTGCTCAGTGCCCTGCCCATCCATTTAGCCGGAACAGGGTTAGCCAACAATGTTGGTGCTAAACGCTTCTTTCCCCCGGACGTTAATTATCTGCAGGAGATGGGCTGGATCAGTCAGATTGCACGTTGGGTGCTGGCTAATGAAGTTGATCATCGCAAAATTTGGGATGAATATATTCCTCAATCGCTGCAAGGCAATGATCGCATCAAGCTTCAGAGCCTCTTACGAATGTTTGACTGGACTGTTCGTAATGTACAGCTGAACCCTTTGCTGGAATATCCACAAGTCCCCGCAGGAGAAACCGGAACCGCACCTGAACTTGGTTTGCCCGGCCCCGGATATTCGATGGCTGTAAGGGATATTCTCGTATTCGGTAAAGGAGACTGGTGGCAGCGAGCTCGAATTCTGGCATTGTTGGCAAGACAGGTGGAGGTCCCTGTAATCCTGCTTGGGTTACCGGCAGAATTTGGAGAAGTGAAACAGCCTTGGCTAACAGCATGTCTGATTGGTGACCAGTTATACCTGCTTGATCTCGAAGATGGCTTGCCGATAATGACCGAAGATGGATCGTCGGTTGCCGTGCTGCGTGATTTGCGACAGAACCTGAAATATGCAGCAACATTGTTGCCTGCCACGCTCGATGCCAGCGTGGAGGCAACGCTTAGTGGATTAGTGGGATTGATTGAGGCGGATGTTATGTCGGTGTCTCACCGAATGGCCATTTTGGAGAAATATCTGACCGGTCAGCGTCAAATGAAACTGACTACAGCTCCTAATGCGATTTCGCGCGAACTGCGAACTAATCACGCGATTGAGAAATCTGAAATTTGGGTACCTACTTATGAATATTATGCCTTCGCTGCGGCTCTAAACGCAAAATTGTCAGCCGGTGACGCTGAAGTCATTGCCTTTATTAAGGAGAAGTATGATTACCAGATGCTCGAAGATATGTTTCAGTTAAAGCAAGGTCGTTTCAAATCATTGCGAGGGTTATTTGATGATTTTGAAATTGAATTAGGTCAGGAAACCCAGCGTGGTTCCAAGACATTACTCATGGCATCTCGTTTGCCAGAGGACAAGATCATAAAAATGACAACCGATCGTCAGGTGCAGGAAGAGTTAGGTTATGTTCGCCCGGAGGAAATGTCGCTGACTCTCTGGCAGGAAAACCTGCGACGCACGAAGCTGACTTTTGTCAAAGCAAAGGATATGGCGAGCTATCTGATTGGAATGATTCATATGGAGCAGGGAAATTATCCCGATGCAATTGACTGGCTGGAAGGGCGCACACTACAGCTAGGCGTGGAGCCTGCCGGCAAAGAACCCCTCTCGGCTGCTGCTGATCCGAATCAGTCCGCCACGGTTTTAAATCCCAGCTTGGATTTGTTGCCGGGATTAGTAGGCCAACCATCAACGCCGGAAGTAGATCGTTTGGAGCAGTCGGCTTATGATGCATCAGCTCGTTACAATTTGGCGAGATGTTATCTGGCCGTGGGAGATCACCAGCGTGCCAAAGAACTACTCGAAGATGATGCCTTTAATACAGCTCAAAAACGCAGCAATGCTAAACTTATTAATCTGCTCAGTAATTAAAGCAGCATCCCTTTAATATTCTCAAGCTCCCGGAACGATTAGTCGCAGTCTTTGAGGCACGGTTTCGATCGTTATCGGTAGTGTTCCACAAGGATCCCCGTCGATTTGTGTGGGAGCATTCGGCATCTCTGCAGATTTGACCGTCAGGCTACTTACATAACGGATGACACAGTCTTTGCGTTTATGGTGTTGATTGATTAGTAGCAGCAGAAAGTAACGCAGCATGTGAAACAGGCCAGGTTTCCTGAAGGCGCAGATTCCCAGTTTTCCGTCCTGAGGTTTGATGTCCGGTGTCATGGAAATGCCCAGAGCATATCGATTGATATTCATAATGAACAATACTCGTGCGTCCAGAATCTCATCATCCCATTCATCTGAACTAATCAGAAGCTTAGGGTAATTATATTTCTTAATCACGGTCCAGATCGGCCGTAAGTAGGAGAGCTTAGTTATATGGCCTTTACGGTTGGCAGCCAGCTGGTGGACGATCGCAGCATCAACCCCGCAGCCAACCATCAGGCAGAAAAGTTTGCTCTCGCCATTGGCTTCTGTGATCCTTCCAGCATCGATTTGTGCGACACGGCCTTTGGTAACAAGTTCCGCAACTTGCTCGGGACTTTGTGGAAGCTGGAAGTATTTCGCCAGGACATTTTCGGTTCCCTGAGGAAACACGCACAGATTAGTTTCCGGAGGAAGTTGATTGAGCATTAATGTCTGCGTTCCGTCTCCCCCCACTCCGACAACACATCGCAGACTTCCGTCATCAACAGCTGTTTTGGCCTTGGAAATGATGGTTTTCAGATCTGTTTCGACTTCAGCTTCAAATCCTTTGGAATTGAGGATTTCACACAGTCGTTTGGCTACCTGACCACTCGGTCCGCTTCCAGCATTAGGATTTAGCGAAATAATCACTTTTTTGGCATTGTCGTTAAGTGGCTGAGTATCGTCGAGATTAGAAGTGTTCATCAGTTTCCTGGGAAAACGGGGTGTAGCAGAATTGTTCAGGTTATTTTCAACAGGTGTATATTATTTGAACAGTAAATATACCCATTCGGATTGAAATATTTTCATGTTGGAACTTTTACTGCGGTAAGTTTTTCGATTCTGAAAATCGTTTTTATGCTTCTATTACTTTATTATATCGTTTTACAGAATATTTTATTCCATAAAACATAACAGCTGCAGCTGTTTGGCACGCCAAATGCATCATGTGTAATTGTTCACGACATAGTGAATACGACTTACGTTGATTGAATTGACCGTAAGTTGTTCGAATCTCGGCGAGGTTTGGACGCATATTTGCTGACTGAAGTTTTGTTGCCCCTGACTTAGTTAGATGACCAATGGGTTGTTGGTCGGCGTCCAAGCCTCGCAATTTTTTTGTGACCGTCATTCTCAGGACGGTATTGATGGGTGAATTCGGTTCGAATTGCCGGATATTCTAGCGGTTGACGCATTAAGATTGGTAATTTACAGTGGTAGTTTCCCCCTCGTTATTTGGGGCTGATGTTGCCAGCGTAGCTTCAATCGGCAGAGCACCGCACTCGTAATGCGGGGGTTACGGGTTCAACTCCCGTCGCTGGCTTTTAAATAAACCAATGGCTTCCAAATTATATCAGGAGACATTCGATGGCAATGATTTCGGATTTCGATCTTAAGACACTTGTCTGTGACAACGGCAGTTTTGGTCCGGATGAGATTTATCAGATATCCAGTGCCATAAACGATGATTTTTCGCAATTTGGAATCCTCCGAGATGCAGTCAATGAGTTAGAGATAAGTGAATCGTTGACTCCTGCTAGTGCAACCCGACTTGGCGTTTGTTACTACCTGTTGGGAAGATTCCAGCGTTCAATTGAAACGCTAGCCAACTCAGACCGGGGAGCTGTTTCCTATTTTTACATTGGTCGTAGTTATTTTGCTTTAGGTGATTTTTCTCAGGCGGTTGAAAACTACGGTATCGCCGAAAAATCGGGCTATAACAAAGGTCGTTGTGTTTTGGCTCGTGTCGAAGCTTATCGCAATGCCGGCGATCTGGATGCCGCTCGTCAGGCTCTTGAGTCACTTGACGGTCCGATCATGCATGAAGCTGAATATGCTTATCAATATGGAGAAACGGAATTGGCAGCCAAAGGTCCGTCTTCGATCGTGGTGGATTGGTTTGAGCGGGCAATGCGAGCAGATGACACGCATGCAGGTGCGTTGTTTGGGATGGCAAAAGAAAACGATCGTCGTGGTAACGACGACAAAGCGATGGATTTATATCGCCGTAGTGCAAAACACTTCCCCTCACATGTGGGTGCCCTGCTCAATCTGGGCCTACTTTATGAAGATCACGGGCAATACGATCGTGCTCAGCAGTGCTATCGTCGTGTACTGGAAGTTTATCCGAACCATAAGAAAGCAGCTCTTTATATGAAAGATGCCTGTGCATCGGATGACGAGTTGTTTGATCTGGAAGCCGAAAAGGCACAGGATCGTATGTCACAGGTCCTTAATATTCCTGTATCCGACTTCGAATTGTCAGTCCGGTCACGTAACTGTCTGACCCGTATGGGTGTGGATACACTCGGTGATCTGGCGCGTTCCACTGAACAGGAACTGCTTGGCAGTAAGAACTTCGGTGAAACCTCACTGATCGAAATTCGCGATATGCTGCATTCTAAAGGTTTGGCACTTGGGCAATTGGCTCATGAAAACAGGCCGGAGCGTGAAGTGGATCGTTCTTCGCTGAGTCCCGAGGAAGCGGCAGTCTTTGATCGTCCAATATCAGATTTGAATTTATCGGTTCGAGCTCGTAAGTGTATGGTTCGGCTCCGCATGAATACCATTGGAGAATTGCTGCGAAAGACTCCTGATGAATTGCTGGAAAGTAAGAACTTTGGAGTTACCAGTCTCAATGAAGTTCGTGAAAAACTGCAGTCACTTGGTTTGAAGCTTCGCGCAGACTGATTCAAACCTGATATGGGTTATAAGGTAAGCCCCGCGGTTGACCGGATAACTCGCTTGCCAATGTGTGTCCTATGACGCCGTCAGCTAACTTTAGCTTCGAATTGCTAACGACCGATGCCGGTACATCTGCGCGGCGTTCGCGTTTAACAACGCCTCGCGGCGTGATTGAAATGCCCACATTTATGCCTGTTGGGACATTGGGAACAGTTAAGGGTCTGACGATAGATCAGGTGGCCGCAACAGGAGCCGAGATCTTACTCGGGAATACCTATCATTTGGCACTGCGGCCGGGTGAAGATGTTGTTGCTGAGCTTGGTGGTTTACACCAGATGACAGGGTGGGATAAACCGATCCTTACCGACAGCGGTGGCTTTCAGGTTTTCTCATTAGCTCAAATGACTAAGGTCACAGAAGAGGGTGCGGTTTTTAAATCGCACATTGATGGTAGCCGTCTGGAGCTAACTCCGGAAAGATCCATCGCCATTCAGGAAACACTCGGGTCGGACATTGCAATGGTTTTTGATCACGTGGTGGCGTTGCCGAATCAATACAGCGTGATCCGCGAAGCTTGTGAAAGATCGATTCGTTGGGCCGAGCGTTGTCAGCAGGCAGCATGTTTAGTAGACCAGATTCAGTTTGCAATTGTCCAGGGCGGTCTTGATCAGGACCTGCGAGTTTGGTGCTCCGAACAACTGACAAAACTGGATTTCCCTGGATATGCGATTGGTGGATTGAGTGTTGGTGAGCCGCCAGAGGATATGTACAGAATTTTAGATGCGACCTGTCCTGCTTTACCAGAAGCTTGCCCTCGTTACCTGATGGGGGTTGGCAAGCCGATTGATTTACTTGAAGGGATTCGGCGCGGTGTGGATATGTTTGACTGCGTAATGCCCACTCGCAACGGTCGTAATGCTTTGGCATTTACGGATGAAGGGCCACTTCGACTGCGTAATGCCGTGCATCGAAATGATCGTCGCCCGCTTCAGGAAGGTTGTCTTTGTCTGGCATGTAAACACAGCCGAGGCTATATTCGCCATTTGTTTACAGCAGGTGAAATGTTGGGCCCGATTTTAGTGAGTCATCACAACTTGACTTACTACCAAAAGTTAATGCAGCAGAGTCGTGAGGCAATCGAACAGGGACGATTTGAAGCATATTATCGCAGCAAGGTAGACCGTTGGCGGTAAAGTGGGCTTGGCAGCCGTAGAAATAGGGCTCTAATTGCTTATTTTTTAGCCCCCCTTTATCTGATTTCCCCTGTTCTGGCTTGTGGCTTGTTTCAAGGCATTTTAAGATAACAGATTAGCGTAACCCCCATTATCCGGGGTGAGGTTGGCGGTGCGGTTTATTGACGTGATTCCAGTTAGGTTTTTACTGGTAACCGGCGGTTGATTTTTCGTTCGCATTAAGATTTTTAAGACTAAAAGTAAGGTTTTCATGTACTACCAAATTCAGATGATTGCCGGCAGTATCCAATATTTGTTGATAGGTCAGGAAAATGTTGGTGATCCTGCTGATCCAGCAGGATCAGGTAATACCCCATTTTTGTTAATGATTCTGGCATTCATGGTTTTCATGTTTATGTTCAGTGGCAAAGGTGCCAAGAAGCGAAAACAAAAGCGTAATCAGATGATTACGTCGATCAGCAAGTACACCGAGGTTATTACGATTGGTGGGATTTGCGGAACAGTTGTGGATATTGAAATGGAAACAGCTACTGACGATACTGACCCAATTCCGACACATTTTTTGTTGGAATTAGATGCTGGTTCCGGTTCGCGTCTGCGTGTTGTGGCGGAAGCTGTGGGGCGTATTGTTGATAACGCCGAAGACGAAGTTTATTCTTGATTGCAATGCTTTGCTGCCCGGCGCTTTAGTAAAGAGAAAAGAAACAAGCACCTGACTTAATTCAGGTTACAAAAATATTCTGATTGGAATTTTCGGAAATGCACTTATTGGCAAATTCTATTATATCGAAACTAAGTTTATTTGCTCAGGCTGATGCCGCTGAACAAGGTGGAACGGGAGGTGTTCTACTGTTCGTAGTCGCGATTCTCATCGCTATTCTTGTGAATGTTGGTAAAGATAATGCCGTAAGTGCCGGAGTGAAACGATCATTTAATGTCACTGATCCCAACTGGGGTATGATGTTCGGCTTATTTGTATTCGGGCTATTGCTTGGCTTACTTCCCTACCTGTTTTTACTGATTTCAGAATCATCTCTTTCGGAGAATGCGGTCAGTGGTTTCCGGGTGTCCGGTTTGATGGTGGCTCTCTTCAGCGGCCTGTATTTGGCTTTCCGGGTATTTTGTGAATCTTCCAAAGTACGTGAACCTGAGCAAGCATGGCGTTTGGCCGTGGTTGTTGCAGTGACGATTTTGGGAGCTTTATATATTGGTGTGAAACATGGTGACGATGAAACTGTCAGCAAAAAGTTTAAGCTCGGTGTTGATTTGGCTGGTGGTGTGAACCTGGTTTATCAAATTCAACCTGAAGTCGATGACAATGGCAATGACAAAGATATGACAGATGCAGATATGCAGGGTCTGTTAAATGCCTTAGGCCGTCGTTTGAATCCAAGTGGTGCGCTCGACCTGATTCTTCGTCCCTATGGCACAAATACGCATGTGGAAATTGTCGTGCCGGAGGCAACACCAGCTGAAATCGCGAATATCAAAGAAGTTATCACGAATACTGGTGCCCTTGAATTTATGATTCAGGTGGATGCTACAGAATCGGATGCCGAGCATGCCGATATTCGCAAGACTGTCGAGGATTCGTTTACTTCCACGTACAATACCCGGCTGGTTAGAAATGATCAGGGTGATGTAATTGGACGATGGGTTAAAGTAGGAACCACAGGTGATGTTGAGAAAGAAACTCTGGAGTTCTCTTACAATGCTTCCAGTGCAGGCTCGATTAAACGCGTATTTTATCGTGATGATTTGGGCAATGATGTAGAAGCACCGGTCTTATTGACTAGTGGACAGACAATACATTTCGATAGTGCGAATGCTGAACACCGAAAAATAAAGGATGTATTTGATGATGCAGGAGGTGCGAGGTCAGCGAAGGAATTTAGTGATATTGTAGCGCCTGCTGGAGTTACACGAGTTGAAATTCTTATGATTCAACCCGAAGAGAATGTAAGAACAACGGGTGATGACCTGAAGAGTGTTCGCTCGACCTATGACGGAAGTATGCGTCCAAGTGTAGCTTTTTCGATGAATGCTACGAGTGCTGGTAAATTTGGTCGGTTCACGGGGCAGAATATTAATGAACAACTATCGATTGTCCTCGATGGAAATTTATTGTCTTCGGCCAATATTAATAGTCGAATTTCGGAAAGTGGTGTAATCGAAGGTGACTTTACTCAGACTCGAGTCGATCAGATTATTGGAATTTTACGAGCAGGTTCTTTGCCGGGTACGTTGAACCCAAATCCTGAAAGTGAAAACAAAATGGGTGCGTCGCTGGGTACAGCGACTATCGTTAAAGGGACGAACGCGATTATCTGGTCGATGGTGATTGTGTTGTTCTTCATGATCGGTTGGTATTTCGGTGTGCCTGGTTTTGTGGCCGCCTTTGCCCTGCTTTTGAATCTGGTTTTAATTCTGGCTGTGATGGTCATGATTGGTGCTTCATTCACTCTGTCGGGAATGGCCGGTCTTGTTCTTACCGTTGGTATGGCGGTGGATGCAAACGTACTTATTTTTGAACGTATTCGTGAAGAACTGGCCGATGGAGCGCGGGTGAAAGCCGCTATTCGCAATGGCTTTTCCCGAGCGACGATTACGATTATTGATGCAAACCTGACAACTATGATTACAGCTATCCTGCTGTATGCGATTGGTACCGATCAAATTCGTGGTTTTGCGATCACTTTGATCCTTGGGATTATCATGAGTATGTTCACTGCGATTTATGCCTCACGTGGTATTTTTGTGGTTGCCGCCGGGCTCAAGTGGATTTCAGAGAAATCATGGAGTTTAAGACCATTTAATTCTCGATCGATTTCGTTTATGAGTAAGACCAAAGTTACGGCGGTCGTGTCTGTGATTGTGATCGCCGTTGGTTTAACCGTGACTTTCAAGCGGCAGAGTGAGTTGCTGGCAATCGATCTTTCCGGTGGTACCTCAGCAATCTTTGAATTGTCGGCTGATCAACAGGATGCCGGGGAAATCGAACAAATGATTCGAGAGCATGTGGAGGGCGAAGATTTTGAACGGACTAATGAAGATGGAAGTACACAGGCCTTCCAGTTTTCTGTCACCAGTGTTGATCTCGAAGCACAAGATGGTGCAACTCGAGCCGGCTGGCGAGTTAATACCAACCTTATTGAACAGGCTGATCTGGAAAGCTTGCTGGGTGATATCTTCACCGGACAGCTGCAGCAACAAACCGTCAGTGTTGAAATCTTAAGCTCCACTGCGGAAGAATCCTCGGAAACGCAGTCATCTGCTGTCATACGCTCGCTGCCTCAGTTTGTTTCCTATCAGGAAGAAACTCCTGTAGAAGAAACTCCTGTAGAAGAAACTCCTGTAGAAGAAACTCCTGTAGAAGAAACTCCTGTAGAAGAAACTCCTGTAG
>PAPJ01000020.1 GCA_002709045.1 Planctomycetaceae bacterium
TCATGCTGCTCGAGGGAGGCATTGATATCGGTTGCGATAAGATCTGATTGATGACTCATAGGTTTAACGGTCTAGAAATAACCTTCCTTCTTCTTGTCTTCCATGCTACCCTCCTCGTCATTATCGATCACTCGTCCCTGACGCTCCGAAGTGGTTGCTAGCAACATTTCCTGAATAATCTCAGGCAGTGATTTGGCGTTGGATTCAACTGCACCTGTTAGTGGATAACATCCTAATGTGCGGAAGCGAACTTCCTTCATCATAGGTGTTTCACCTTCTCTGAGCTTCAGTCGATCATCATCTACAAGGATCAGAATCCCGTCGCGTTCAACAACGGGCCGTACGTCGGCAAAATAGAGCGGTACGATCGGAATATTCTCCAAATGGATATACTGCCAAATATCCAGTTCAGTCCAGTTCGATAACGGAAAGACGCGAATGCTTTCGCCTTTATTAACCCGTGTATTATAAAGATTCCACAATTCAGGTCGCTGATTCTTTGGATCCCAGCGATGGAATTCATCACGAAATGAGAACACTCGTTCCTTAGCTCGTGATTTTTCTTCATCACGTCGGGCCCCGCCAAAAGCAGCGTCAAACTTGTGCTGATTCAATGCCTGTTTCAGGCCTTCGGTCTTCATGACTGTCGTGTGCTTGCCACTGTTTTTTAGTGGATCGAGTCCCAGTTTAACGCCTTCCTGATTAATGTGAACTAGTACCTCCAACCCAAGTTCTTTACGCGCGTATTGTTCGCGAAACTGAATCATTTCACGGAATTTCCAGGTTGTGTCCACGTGTAACAACGGAAACGGCGGTTTGGCTGGATAGAATGCCTTCAGCGCCAAATGAACCATCACTGACGAATCTTTTCCGACCGAATACAGCATAACTGGATTATCGAATTCAGCCGCAACTTCACGAATAATGTGAATACTTTCGGCTTCCAGCTGCTTTAGGTGAGTTAGGTTATAGCCACTCATTCCAATTCACTTTTCTAACAGTTTCTGTTCCCGCCAGCAGTGCTACCTTTAAAGACGAAAACAACTAAGATAGGAACTTTTTAGTTTAGGTCAACTTTTCAATTCCGTCTATGAGCGATTCGGGTTGCCGGAGTATCGCAAGTGCGTGTTTTTATCCTTATTTACAGACTCAAGTAGGACTGTACGGAATCTGTGGATAATGCTGTCCTGATAACAGACCGTCACTATTATAGAACGTGAGATGGTTCCTCTTTCATTGCCGACCACAACTTCAGGATATAGCTTTCCGATTCTGTACCAATCATAGGGTAGGAGTGAATTTTCCGTAATTTCACATTCTGCATATATCCGCGATGTCGTGCTTCTTTTCGTTCTTCTGTCCAATTGGGACCTTTAATTACCAGCAACTGACCAAAAAGATGCCAATGAGGTTGTAGCCATAACCCCAACTTCCATAGCGGCCCGACGGCTCGGCAAACAAGAATATCGTAACTGAGATCTTCCAGTAATTTCTCAACACGAGTGTTCATCACAGGCACTGGCAGGCCGATTTTCTGGACTATAGCATCCACCGCTGATGCCTTCTTCCCGACGGACTCGCAGAGCGAAATCTGTAAATCGGGACGAATGATAGATAGTGGTACACCCGGAACTCCACCACCAGTACCAAAATCGAGCACTTCCACCCCGGTTTCAATCCGATCAGCAAGTTCAAGCGTATCGACAAGATCCCGAGAGACAAACCGGTCGTAATTGGTGTGCCTTGTGAGATTCATACGTGCATTCCATTGCCAAAGTAATTCGCAGTAATCTCTCAACATTTCATGCTGGTAACCTTCCAACGCAATGTTATATTTCTGAAGTGCTTCCTCTAAGGTTTGGGAAACAGGTTCGGGAGATAATCCGGCCACGGCGACTCCTGTTAAGTTAAAAATGAAAATCTAATCTCATTGTGTGCATGAACTACAAGGGTGTACATGAGCAATCCGGTTCTGCTAACGAAAAAGGGCGCGACCGCATCATAGCAGTCGCGCCCTTTGTTTATCGGTTGAAGCAGTCCGACTGCTTCCGCAAAATGCTTAACCCTGACCCGCCTCTTTACAGGTCTTAACGATTGCAGCTGCAACCTTGTACGGATCGGCATTTGATGCTGGACGACGATCTTCCAAACGACCTTTCCAGCCATCTTCAATCGTACCAACCGGGATACGGATAGATGCACCTCGATCAGACACACCATAGCTGAATTTATCGATGGACTGAGTTTCATGTTCACCAGTCAAACGCTGATCGTTATCGGCACCATAAACACTGATATGTCGATCTATGTGCTTCGCAAATTCTTCACAAATAGCAGTAAAAACGGCTTCGTCACCCGATTCACGCATAGCACCATTTGAAAAGTTAGCGTGCATACCGGAACCGTTCCAGTCAGTCTTACCGAGTGGCTTGGGATGCCAATCAATTGCGTATCCGTATTTTTCACCAATTCGTTCAAGCAGGTAACGGGCTACCCAAATCTGGTCACCAGCATCTGCTGCACCTTTAGCAAAGATCTGGAATTCCCATTGTCCGGATGCAACTTCAGCGTTGATACCTTCAACGTTCAAGCCAGCTTCAAGACATGCGTCCAGATGCTCTTCAACACAGTCACGTCCATATGCATTTGATGCACCTACTGAGCAGTAATAAGGACCCTGCGGGCGAGGGAAACCACCTTCAGGAAATCCCGGAGGACGATCTGTCAGTGTGTCCCAAAGGAAATATTCCTGTTCGAAACCGAACCAGTAATCATTATCATCGTCCTCGATCGTTGCGCGACCATTTGAGACGTGAGCTGTACCATCAGCATTTAATACCTCGGTCATAACGAGGTACGCTTCTTTTCGCTGAGGATCCGGATAGATTGCAACCGGCTTGAGCAAGCAGTCTGACGAACCACCTTCAGCTTGTTCGGTTGAACTGCCGTCAAATGACCACATTGGGCATTCTTCAAGCGTTCCACCGAAATCTTTTCGGATCTGTGTTTTTGAACGGAGGCTCTGAGTTGGTTGGTATCCGTCGAGCCAGATGTATTCAAGTTTGGCCATTTCTAAGTAAACTCCAACATAAAAAATAACTATTCAATTACTTCTCGCCCCGCCTAAAGTGCGATAAATAACCGTAATTCTAACTTCACACGACCGCGTTCAGGGTGTCGCCAATCGACTTCCTAAATGCAGCGGCAACTAAAGCAGGAACATAATCCTTTTTACACCAAAGAATTGGGACTGTCACCTAGTGACTCGCGAAGAAATCGCTGTTTGTTAGATTCAGCGTCCCGTCAAATTGGACAATCGCACGATAACGTGCGTCGGTTTACTTTGACGTTATTTGACGAGAAAGCGGTTTACAGTGACCACTTTGCGATCGCGAAGCAAATCCACACCGGCTGCTAATACAGGGTCAACTTGCTCGAGAGGTAATGATCCATCTGCCAATGGTTTACCGACCGTATTGACCTCCTTATCAGGGCGGACACCGCGTTGGCTGATCATATGCCCGTCTGGTGAGTAAAAACGAGCCGTTGTCAGGCGTAACCCACTATTATAGCTTGCAAGCGGGAAGATCCCCTGTACCGATCCTTTACCAAAACTCTTTACGCCAACAATCATTGCCCGCTGGTGATCCTGTACTGCCCCGGCAAAGATCTCTGCCGCACTGGCGGATTTAGCATCCACCAAAACCGCTAGTGGCATATCCCAGGTACCAAGATCGTGGGCCTGGTAGTCCACATCTTCATTCACACTACGGCCGCGTGTAGCAACTATCGTGCCTTTATCAATGAAGAAATCTGCAACCGCCACAGCACTATCGACTAAGCCCCCGGGATTACCACGAACATCGATCACCAGTCGTTGCATACCCTGTTTGTGTAATTGCCAAAGTACTTTTTCCAGATCATCAGCGGTATTCTTCTGGAAACTGCGAATTCGCAGGTAGCCAATGCCGGAATCTTTATCGAGTATCTTTACATCTTCCACGCTAGGGACGATTACCTGCCGGCGAGTCAGTGACAAGCGGCGAACACTTCCGTCGGTAGCAACCAAAACAATTTCTACCCGCGTACCCTCGACACCTTTGAGTAAATCTGCTGCTTTGGCCGAAGCGATCTGAGGAATGATTTTACGATTAACTTCGATGATTCGATCACCTTTTTTGATTCCAGCTTCTCCGGCCGGACCTGACGGAATCACGCGATCAATCAAGAGACATTTATCAAGAATTCGCAACTCCACACCCAGTCCCACAAAATTACCATTGATTTGCGAAAACATATCATCAAGCTCGGAACCGGTCAGGTAGGACGAATAACGATCCAGCAGACTTATCGAGCCTGACATGATCTCAAGTACCGCCGCCTGTGGAGGAATAGCGTATGTTTGATTCGTCTGTCTACTAATGTATTCGGTCGCATAAACAACATCCTGATAATTACGAATATCCTGCTGTTCCAGCCATTTATCAATTCGCTGTTTGAATGCTGTGTCTCGTGCATTATCAGTTTTCAACTTATAGTAGTTTCGAAACTGATCGTTCTGTATTGCGGTTTGCAGTTGCCAGAGACCATTTTTAACCAACTTCTTCCAATCGGGAGTTATGTAAAAGTAGGTATCTATTTTTGTCAGGACTTCACGGAAAACAGCCTTACTAGACATGAGATCAAGTTGATTGATGGATTTCTTATAACTCGAATCGTTATATCGTCGAGACACATCCAGATGAACTCGGCAAAGTCGTGCGCGATTACGAAATTGCACTGCTTCAGGAAATGACTTGAGAGTCTTTTCATACAGATTAACTGCGGCTCTCCAGTTACCTTTGGATTCGAGTTCGGCTCCTTCTCTCACAACATCTTGCAGTTGAGTTGCAACGGTAATGTTGCTGACTGCTGTGGATTGAGCGGCTAGCGGAAACGCCCACTGCAGCAATAACACAATGACGGCAGTGTGAAGCAGAATGGTAGCAGTCTTCTCAGACAGACTGTTACTGACATTCCAATTACCAATCTTCATAAGTAACTTCCAAGCCAAAAGAGTGTTTTATAAAGTTGTCTGCGTAAGACAACTCAGCACTGCTCTAAGCATAGAACGCCTATGAAAAAGGGTCTTTTTTAGCTCTCAAAACCTGCAAAATATAAACGGAAGAATCGGCACGACCCACCTTCTGAATTCCGCTCGACCCACTCGTAGCGAATGTAACGGTCAGGTAAATAGTCAAACTGTATATCTGTCTTATCAACTTCCGCTTGGCCCTGTCCACCAATGCGGAAAAAATGCCGGTGAATCGGTCTGAATAAAAAAACCTCGCCGAAAAAAACAGCGAGGCTCTGGTTGATTAGTAAATATCAGCTATTGTCATCAGACAAGTTCTGCAATCGGTTTACGATGATCTAACAGATATTGCGGACGGCCATTTGGGTCCACCAACTGTACGGTCTCACAATTGATACCCATATTGTGATAGAGCGTTGCAATGACTTCCTGAAAGTGCACCGGACGATCCTTAGCATATTCAGCATTCTTACTGGAAGCTCCGATTGCCTGTCCAAGTCGCATACCGCCACCGGCCATAAAAGCCATCGCTAGTCGGGGCCAGTGATCACGTCCGGCTTTACTATTCACACGCGGGGTTCGACCGAACTCACCCCATACGATCAAGGTGACATCCTGGTCCAGTCCACGTTCACTAAGATCGGTAATCAAAGCGCTAACACCCATATCCAATTCAGCCAATCGATCCTTAAGTGTCTTGAAGTTGTTGCTATGTGTATCCCAACCACCACTCTGGATAGTAACAACACGAGTTCCGGCCTCCACTAAACGACGAGCAATCAACAGGTTACTGTATTTGCTTCCATAGCGTTTGACGATATCCGGATCCTCAAGTTTTAGATCCAATGCATCTGCAACCTTACCTGATGTCACCAGATCAGCGGCTTGTTGCGTATAAGAATCCAATGCTTCCAATTGCCCTGATGAATCAATATCACGACGAATTTGATCAAGAGAACCGAGAAGTTTGCGACGGTCTGAGAGTCGTTCCTCAGTAATACTGCGAAGCTTGAGGTCTGTTCCACTCGGTTTATACGGACGATAAACGGGCCCCAGATATCCTGGCTCTCCACCCATATAGGAAATATAAGAGGGTGCTCCGGTTTCGGTGGTTCCCTGAACGCGGGCGATCACACTTCCGAAATAAGGACGCCCGCCAACATTACTAAGATTCTTTTTATCATAGCCTGTGGATGTGTGAAAATGACTATGTGAATTCTGCATCCCCACCAGCGATCGTATAACCGCGAATCTGTCGGCCATCGTCGATAACAATGGCATATGCTCCGAAATATCCATTCCGGGAACATTAGTGTGAATTGGATTAAATTCACCACGAAACTCTGTAGGAGCATCAGGTTTCAGGTCAAACATATCCTGATGGGAAGGACCACCGGCCAGATGAAGGTGAATCACAGCCTTCTGGGCACTGTTATTAGCAACCTTCGCTTCAGCCCTTAAAAGTGAGGGGAGACTGAAAGCACCCAGGCCTCCACCACCAATCTGTAAAAAATCTCGGCGGTTCAAACCGTCACAATAGCCACCAGATTGCTTTTTGAAGATCTTAAACAAGGTTACCGTTCCTCTTTAGATTAACCCGATAAATTAGTTTACTGTTGCATCCACCTATTACTATATACGTCATTCTGCGCTGAAAATTCAACTAAAATCCTCACCCCTGTTAAACAGGAGAAAATAAAAAACTATATTCCCCCTCATCCTAGGGGAACCATAAGTCATCAAAAGTCACTACAAAGTTACGCGTGTACCATTTTCAGCAGACTCTGCTTGTTTGTAACAGAGTGTAATTGCATCTCGAGCCAGTTCACCACTAAGCAATGATGAAGGTTGACCAGACTCGATAGCTGAAATGACTTCTTGAATCTCCATCACGAAGCTATCAACCGGATCACCGCTACCAAGTTCCGGACGCAGGACATTATTTTCTGAATCAAATACCTTGCATGGTGACACTTCCGGAGTGTCATTCAGCCCGGCATATGAAAACTGCATCGTTGCCTTTTCAAAGTGTGCTTCAAAGTTGTGCATAAATGTGCGACCCTGTTGATTCACAACGCCGCTGTTGGATGTGACCAGCAGGTCGGTATCTTCGAATTCAAAGAGCGTGCTGCAATACTCTACTATCGCGTCGCGGAATCGTCCGCGGGTATTTACCGCTGTCGGCATACCAAATAGATAGCGGATCAAATGAGCGTCATGTACATGCAGATCGATAAGGGGACCCCCAACTTTTTGCTCGTCCCAAAAATCTTTACCAAGCCATAATGGATCAGATATAACACGATTGAAATGACCGCCCAGCAGTTTCCCATACTGGCCACTGGAAACTGCATTTCGAAGGTACGCATACTCGGGGAAAAATGGCAGTACATGAGCAACTAAGGCCTGACGGTTATTCTCATTTGCCGCAGCAACAATTGCTTCGCAATCTTCCGCTGTCAGTGCCATCGGCTTCTCAATAAGAACATGCTTGCCTGCCTGAAGTGCTCGTTTGGCAACATCCGCGTGCAGATCCGGTGGCAAACAAATATCAATCAGATCGATCGACTCATCGGCAATCAAATCATCGATATCGCTATAGCATGTCCAGTCTGACACATCTACTTGCTGCCCCGGGGGTCCGAAATTCCCCTGAATGGAAGTCCAGTCACCATTGCGTTTCGCTTCATTACGAGTGCAAATAGCTTTAATCCGAGCTCCGGGAGTTTTTTGGTATGCGAGGTAATGAATCCAACCCATAAATCCGATACCGCTAATTCCAACGTTGATCATTAATATTTCCTTTTAGGCTTTTTTATACTTATCCCACGATGCCGGCAAATCGCTCTGCGGCCTCACTCCAATCATAAGCAGTATCAGGTGTGTATGTGTCTACGGTAAAGCTATTGGTGACTATTTGTCGTGCTTCAGCGATATTGGCTACTGCACCGTTAGCAATTAACTGTACGAGCAGGTTGCCTGTAGCTGTTGCTTCCATCGGACCGGCAACAACTTGACGTTGACAAGCATCAGCCGTCATTTGACACAACAGTTTGTTTTGCGTGCCGCCACCAACAATATGCACAATTTCAATGGCTCCGCCAGTCAGTGATTCCAACATACCCAAAACGCTGTGGTACTTTAATGCCAGGCTTTCCAAAGCACAACGAACAATTTCACCCGGCGTTTCCGGAACAATTTGACCGGTTGCACTGCAGAACTGACCTATGACCTGCGGCATCGACCCGGGATTTCCAAATGAGCTATGATCCGGGTCAATAAACGATTGCAATGGCTTACTTGCTGCAGCAAGGTTTACCAGTTCCGCCCAACTATACTCCTGTCCCTCTTCGTTCCAAGCTTGACGGCACTGTTGTACAATCCAGAGGCCGGTAATGTTCTTGAGTACCCGGACACTACCGCCGACGCCACCCTCGTTTGTAAAGTTTAGCTCCAAACATCGCTCGTTGATAATTGGATCGGCAACCTCGACTCCCATCAGCGACCATGTTCCGCTACTGATGTAACACCAATTCGGCTGATTGCTTAATGGCTGGACGGATGGAACCGCCATGACAGCGCTGGCTGTATCATGTGTACCGGGTAAAACGACTTCAATATCAGCGTGACCGATTTCCTTCGCAACAGACGAACGCAGTTTCCCTAACTTGGTACCCGGCAATGCAATATTACCAAGAATCCTCTCCGGCAAACCGAACTTTTCCATAAGACCAATGGCCCACTCCCCAGTTTTCGGATTGAGGAGTTGAGTGGTTGTTGCATTCGTGAACTCGTTCGCTTTTTCCCCTGTAAGCAACCAGTTGAACAAATCCGGAATCATCAGCATATGTTCTGCAAAATCCAAGATTGGTGATTCACGGCGTTGGAGAGCAAGTAACTGAAAGAGGGAATTTATTTCCATAAACTGCAAACCGGTCTGGGCAAAAATCTCTTCACGACTTACACGCTCAAATCCCCACTCAAGAATCCCGTCCAATTGTGGATCACGATAATGAAATGGATTGCTAATGAGTTCATCGTTTTTTCCGAGCAAACCAAAATCGACGCCCCATGTGTCGAGACCCAGACTTATTATTCGTTCACCATACTTTTCCGTAGCTGCCGATAGACCGGTAACGATGTGGTCCCATTGTTTGAGCATATCCCAGTACATGCGTTCATTGGCTGCCGAACCACCGTTTTCAAATCGGTAGACCTCTTCCAGACGAACCTTTTGCCCGTCAAATTCCCCGCCAACAACTCGCCCACTTGAGCCACCAATATCAACCGCCAAATAAACCTGCTGCATCAAATTTCTCCCAACTTAATTACTCCATTCTAATTGAATTTAATAAGTTGATAGCCACTCTTACCAACCTCAATTTCCCCTTCAAGCACTTGCCCTTCCCTAATAGTTAAATTTTCCTCTAAACAAGACTAATTTATCCGGCTGAAACGACTGATCTTTTTTTAGCCCCGAATCCCCTGGTTATCTTTCAATCGAATTTTTATAGTCCAATTAAATGGATAGACAACATTGACCCAATGCACTCTGCCAAGCATACAAGTTCACCAACAAAGCTCTTTTGAATTTATCAGATTGAAGCGGTTGCTTTTCTAAAGCGCAAGAGAACAAACGCCGAATTATATAAAATCATCCTATTGTTTACTTAGTTGATGATGTATATAATCTTTATTCAGTCTATGAAGGAGATTTGCGGCGTTGAAAACCAAGAGCCCTGCAGAAGAAACGACATTTCAGCGAATAGAGCCAACTGAAGAATTGTTGGCTGAGATTGATGCTGCCAGTACGTCGCTTGAACAGGCAACACCTGTTGAAATACTCCAATGGGCTGTCCAACACTACGCTCCGCACTTTGCGATGGCTACGGCCTTTGGTCCTGAAGGCATGACCATGATTCACATGCTCTCCAAATTCGCTCCGGAAACACCAATCTTTAATCTCGAGACGGGCTATCAATTTCAGGAGACTCTGGAACTGCGTGACAAAGTCAAAGATCGCTACGGAATCGAAGTACAGTTAATTCGTCCTGAACTAGATGTCGTCGCTTATGAAGAACTTCACGGCGGTCCTGTCTACAAAACAGACCCGACCAAGTGCTGTTATGACCGCAAGTTATCACTACTGAAAAAAGTGGCTAACAACCTGCATTGCTGGTCCAGCGCTATTCGACGAGACCAAAGCCCTGACCGTGCTAAAGCGCCCATCGTCGGCTGGGACAAAAAGTTTGGATTGATTAAGGTCAGCCCTCTGGCCAATTGCACCAAACAAGACATCTGGAAGATGATTATGGACGAGGACATTCCCTACAATCCGTTACATGATCAGGGATATCCAAGCGTTGGTTGCCGGCCGTGTACTCGTCCTATCGGTATCGGTGAAGATGAACGAGCAGGGCGCTGGAGTGGTACTGCCAAAACTGAATGCGGCCTTCATTCCATGGATGACTGACTATGAATATCTCGGCAAAAACTGAATACGCCTGTGTGGCGATCCTTGAACTGGCGGGGCGCTATGGCAACAACTTACCGGTTCGCATCAAAGATATTTCCGAGCGACACGGTATTCCCAATCGATTTCTTGTCCAAATCCTTCTACAACTCAAAGGAGCAGGATTGGTAATAAGCATTCGGGGAGCTTCGGGCGGTTATCGCCTGGCACAGGATCCCAAAAATATCTCTCTCGGCCAAGTCATGTCCATCGTTGATGGTAACGCTTCTCAGTTGCAACAAAACTCTGAAAACTCAACACCGTACTCAGGGGTTTTGTTATCTACGTGGACCAGAATAAGAAGCCAACAACAACGGCGACTGCAAGAAATCACCTTTGCTGACCTTCTGGAACAGGCAGCCGGACAGTCTGAAGCGATGTACTACATCTAAACCTAAGTGACCGATCTAAATCTAAGTGACCGAATAAATAAGGTAGCCGGCATATTTAGTAACAACGAAAAAAAGGGCCTTTCCAGCAGCCCTTTGTCTTATGGACAAAGTGCCTGTTATGACTGTTTTTCCCACATTTCAGGCAATCCGCTCAGCCATGTTACTAGCTACTTGACCGTCCCTGAAGCCGGCACTAAAACTAATGCATTGCTGTAAATATGCGGTAAACTTACTGCATCCCGGATTGAACTATGAAACACTAAATATCGTTCCATTGATTGCCGTATCCTTACCGAGAAGAAAGAAACATGGCACCTCAAGTACTGGATGTATACGATGCGGATGACCCTAGAAAGGTCATTGAGGTCGCTGTGGATTTGCTGAAAGATGATAAAGTTGTCGCATTCCCAACAGAAACCGTCTACGGTTTAGGGGCTGCTATCAACAATGTCACTGGCATTAAAAAGATTTTTGAAATCAAAGGACGGTCTGAATCTCAAGTTTTGACCTTAGCTATCAATGATGCCGGTGAACTTACCAGATTCTCCCCGGATTCAAGCTTTTTAGCCAAAAGACTGGCTCGACGTTGCTGGCCCGGGCCACTCACAATGGTGGTCGAAGCCACTGCACAGGACAGTTTGATACAATCACTATCAGAACATGTGGTTCCGTTTATTGCCCCGCAAGGTTGGGTGGGACTAAGAGTTCCAAGCAATGAAGTGCTGCTCTCAGTACTGGACGCACTACAACAACCAATCGCACTGACAAGTGCAAACAAAAGCGGGCAGGAAGATGCGACAACCGCTCATGAAGTAGCCGAACAATTAGGTGAAAAATTAAGTTTAGTCGTGGATGGAGGCCCAACAAAAATCGGCACACCGTCAACAGTCATTAAACTGGCAAATGACAAAATTACCATCCTTCGTAAAGGAGCAATTAACAAGGAGCGACTAAGTGAACTTGCGCAACCGGAAATTGTTATTGTCTGTACTGGAAATACCTGTCGCAGCCCCATGGCGGAAGTATTACTTCGTGAAAAGTTGTCCCGAAAACTGGGGGGTACCAGCGAAGAATTGAAAATTCGGGTGAAGTCCGCAGGTATTGCGGCTTCGACAGGTTCACCCGCTGCATCGCAAGCTGTACAGGTCATGCACAGGCAAGGCATCGACCTTAATGAACACAAGAGCCAACAACTCTATTACCAGCTAGCAAAAAACGCTGACTTATTATTAACACTATCAAATTCTCATCGTCGAGCTATCATCGGTGAGTGGCCGGAATTTGAAGATAAAACCTTTGTCCTTGATCCCGCCGGGGATGATGTTGCTGACCCGTTTGGAGCACCGGCTGAAATATATGCGACCTGTGCGCAACAAATCGACAACTTTCTTGAACAACGCCTGCCCGAAATACTGAACTTAAATCCTCCGGAAAACCTATTTGGAGAGAACTAAAAGATGCACATCTCAGTCGGAAGCGATCATCGTGGCTACAAAGTAAAAGCCAAGATTATTGAACTACTACAGAGACTAGGCCATTCAACTAGCGATGCCGGGACGAATGACGATGACAGTGTGGATTATCCAGACATTGCTAATTCTGTAAGCCAAAGTGTTTCAAAAGGATCAAGCGATCGTGGTATCCTCATTTGTGGGACAGGCATCGGCATGGCTATTGCCGCTAACAAACACAAGGGCGTCCGTGCAGCAACTTGCCACGACACTGTGACAGCCGAAATGAGCCGTCGTCACAACAACCTGAATGTCCTATGTCTTTCAGCCGATTTATTCGGCGAACGTAGCGTTGAACAGCTTGTCTCTATTTGGTTGGAAACGGAGTTTGAAGGTGGCCGTCATGAACGACGCATTAACAAAATTAAAAACACCGAAGATGGCTAAAATCCTGCGACAAATCTATTCCAAAGAGCACGACACGCGTCGTGCTTTTTTATTGTTTTCCAACTCTCTAAAAAGCGTTCAGGTCGTAACGGTTATTATGCTAAAACCCTTGATAATGTCCGAGATTTACACTCGTAACGGTCACGACGAATACCTGCTGTGATTATCTCCGGTTACGATACAAATGATGACAAAACGGACTTGTTTTGACCTTTCATCCAATTAGGATTCAAAGCATCACATATAAAAACCTGACAGACCTACCGGTCGTGTCTGAAACGATAAAGAAGATCAAAGCAACCCATGACCGAAGTAAGATTTCCAAACAACGAAGTCGATCAGTTACTTCTCAATGCTCAACTCCGAGATGAGCTTGAACCATACATGGATGAATCTGTTGAACTTGTCGATGCCTCTCAGATGTCAACGGAAGAAGAAAATCACTTCCTTCAGGCAATGTTGTGCTGGGAACGCTCGCCAGTAATCCCCATTAGTCAATGGTTCGAACCTGAACTTCAACTCCCCCATCCAGACACGCTTTCAGATCGCAATTTATCCAAAGTTATGTGGGACGCTCTGGAACGACTGGCCGAGCAACGCATTTATCTTCAATGCACCGACCATCTGTCTGATAGACAACTCTACTGCGTATTATTTCGCGACATTCTTCCAACCACCGAAAAGAAGCTTAATCTTCCTCAGAACAATCTAATCTGGAAACTTGTTGATTTAGAATCCAATCCGGAGATCTGGCTCACCTACTACGCCAGCGACCAAGAACGACAACAATGGGAATTTGAAAGCAATGGCCTCGCTCCAGCGCAACTCGATAAACCAAACAGTCGTAACCTACCCGAACCCTTCTAGGCTCAGATTTTACGAGTACCTGCACAGTCTGCTGCTTGCCACTATTGAATTGCTCTGTTCGGCTGGAGTTTCAGCTGCAATGTCTTGTAGAATAAAGTAGACAACTGTTTCCAATGCATCTCGTCTCTTGGCCGAAACCGCCAACGAAAGAACAACTCATGCTTCATCAACGAATCGTCTCAGCTACCCTTCTGCTCTTTGTTCTTTTTAGTGCTGAATTATGCGTGAGCACACTTAATGCACAACAGGACATCCCTGACAAATCTGACAAAATCCCACAGGCTCGAAGGATTTATCTGGGAAGAGAAATTGCTCAAACCATGCATTACACTGGTGCTCCGTGGTTAATCCGCGAAAACCGTGAAAACGAAGAACGATGTTCCCTGATGCTGGCCAACCTGAAAATTAAAACGGGTATGACGATTTGCGACATGGGCTGTGGTAACGGATTCTATGCCCTCCAACTGGCAAAGATGGTCGGACCTGACGGTATAATTCTGGCCGTCGATGTCCAACCGCAGATGTTGTTCCTGCTAAGAGCCCGAATGGAAGCTGAAGCGATCGAAAACGTAACTCCCATCCTAGGCTCATTCCATAATCCACACCTCCCGAAAAACAGCGTCGACTACATTCTTATGGTCGACGTCTATCACGAATTATCTCACCCGGAAGTCATGCTCAAATACATGCGGGACAGTCTCAAAGAAGATGGACAAATCGTCTTATTGGAATACCGCGAGGAAGATCCCAAAGTACCCATTAAACCACTGCACAAAATGAGTAAGAAACAGATTTTGAAGGAGTATGTCACGAACGGATTCAAGCTTACAAGTGAATTTAATAAGTTACCGTGGCAACACATGATGTTTTTCGGAAAAGATCCGGAATGGGATAGGCAGACAAATCAATAATCGCCTCGACTAAATTTCCCACAACAGCACCAGGGAATAAGTGAAGTCATTCGGCTTATTATCGCCTGGTGTGCTGTCATAACGATCAAGTGCTGCAAGCTTCAAACTCCAGCCATGTTTCTCATCCAGAACAATTCGCCATGACGCTTCAGCTTCGATACGAAACTCCGTAAAGTTCGACCAGTCCGGGAAGTAGTCAACATCTGCTTCCAGCTTTTGACGCGACGTTAACTGTTTCTCCAAAATCAAACCAAACACGGCTTCCGGAACAACCGAGTCATCCGGAGCTCCGATTTCCTGAGAAATACCTGCGCCAAATCTCCAGCTTAATTGCGTAGTTTCACTATCAATAAATAGTTTTTGGATACCACCGTTACCTGTAAGGCGCAAATCGAACGGACGAAATTCATCATACTCCAAGCCTAATTCCGCAAACCAGCTTAGACTGTTTCCATCCCGTAACCATTGGTGTCCCACATCAAACAAAGTGTGATGTTTATTGACGACATTATTGGCCTTGGAGCGAACATAATTTAAATCAATTTCTAACTCGCCATGCCGGGTATCTCGTACAAGCTCAACGCTAGCGAAGACTAAGGACGTCTTTGTATTGCCCGTGGTACCATTGCCGCCAAACTCCATGGTTCCATCCCAGACGGTCTTATCGATCCTAATCGTAGGAACCCAAAAATTCAAATTTTCACTGACGACGTCAACTTCTTCTTCCGGAAATGGTTGTCTACCGTCGCCTGGTTTTAAGCGAGCGAGACTAGGTCCAAGATTTCGTACTCCAGCTGCCCAGTCCGGAGAATAAATCGCTTCCTGTCCCTTGGGGTGTAATAAAATGGGTGTCTGTGCAATGACCTCAGTCCGGCACCAAAAAAAAGTGCTCAGACAAAGCAAAACCAATGTGAATTGACCAAATCGTGCCATCAAAAGCTAACAGGTATTACAGACCAAGTTGCAGACTAAAACCAATTAGAACTTTTACTAAATACGTCGGCTTAACTCAAGACACATCCGTTCTGTTACATACGCAATAAGGATCGTAACAAGGCTGCTATTGGTAATTTTAAGAAGTTCGTAGCTGAGTATAGAGGTCAGCAATCCGACGCGTTAACACTCCCGGTGTTCCGTTACCGATTTGATTACCATCGACTTTAATCACCGGAACAATCTCGGCTGCACTTCCTGTCAGAAATACTTCCGTGGCCGAATAAACATCTTCCAGAGTCATTGTGGATTCAACGACTTCAACACCATCGCCCGCAGCCAATTCCATAACAGCCCCACGCGTAATACCTTCAAGTACTCCGGCTTCCACAGGTGGTGTAAGTAGCTGGCCGTCTTTCACAATGAATATATTGTCACCAGTACATTCTGCAACCTCACCCTTATGATTTAACATAAGAGTTTCAACACAACCGGCGGCCAAGCCTTCAATCTTTGCAAGAATGTTATTTAGGTAATTAAGTGACTTAATTCGAGGATCCAAAGCACCGGGATGATTGCGAATGGTCTTAGCCGTCACAATTTCCAATCCATTTTGATAGAACTCATCCGGATACAGCGTAATAAAGTCCGTAATGATGACAATGTTCGGATTCGGACATTTATTTGGATCCAGACCTAATGTCCCTTCGCCACGGGAAATCACTAGACGGATATAACCATCTTCAATCTCGTTCGCAGCGAGAGTGGCATTCACAGCATCAGACATCTGCTCTTTAGTCATCGGAATTTGGAGCTGAATCTTATCCGCTGAATCCCAGAGGCGATCGAGATGTTCTTTCATTCTGAAGACGGAGCCCGCATAGCTTCTCATACCTTCAAATACGCCATCTCCGTATAAAAATCCATGATCGTAAACACTGACCGTGGCATCTTCTTTTTTGTAAAGCGTTCCGTTGATATAAACTTTTAGCGCCATAATCTAAACTGCAATCAGTGAAGTACTATTATTTCTGATTAATCACCACAACGGTGCCAAAGATTTTATTCTAGACGGCAGAGTAACGCTTGAGTACCTGTCAGCAATACTTAACTCTGAAACGAGACCGATTCCACTCGCCCCTCTGCCAGACGCACAGTGCGGTCAGCTCTGGCAGCGATGGACATATCATGTGTAACCATCACAATCGTGACATCATAGTTAGAGTTAAGCTCATGAATAATCTCCATAATTTCATCACCGGCTGAGCGATCGAGATTACCGGTGGGCTCATCCGCCAAAAGCAAACGAGGATTCGCCATCAAAGAGCGAGCAATGGCCACACGCTGCATTTCACCACCAGACATTTCACGCGGACGGTGCTTAAGACGATGACTTAGCCCCACAAGATCAAGTAATTCTTTGGCACGTTTGCGAAATTTACGTCGCTGCAGCATATAGGATACGATTCCATGGTTAATCATCACTGGCATCAATACGTTTTCCAGAGCTGTCAGTTCAGGCAACAGGTGATAGAACTGAAAAATCATCCCTATATAACGATTCCTGAGAATATCACGCGAAGCTGCGGGCAAATTATCAATCCGGTTCTCTTCAAAATAAATTTCGCCTGAGTCCGGTCGATCTAACGTGGCCAATAAATGGAGCAATGTACTCTTACCGGATCCACTGGCACCAACAATCGCCTGAAATTCGCCTTCCACAACTTCAATGTCGACTCCTCTGAGAACAGGAACTTCGACTTTTCCTTTTCGGTAACTTTTAGTTACTCCGGATGTTTTCAACACAACTGGTGCCTGCAATAGCCGCGGGTGTAACGTCTGATTGGAGGATACTGATGGCTGCTGAGATTTTGGGTAGGTCAGTTCAAAAGCACTACTCATATCGAAGTGCCTCCACTGGATGAAGTTTAGCTGCTTTTCTGGCGGGAAGAATACTCGCAATCACGGCAATCGTAATTGCTCCGAGGACGACCCAAACACAAGTAACCGGATTCACAATGACCGGAATCTGATTGAAATAGTAGACCGTCGGATCAAACACCTCCTGACCAGTCACCTTCTCAATCCAACCGGCGATTATATTAATATTATCGACAAACAGTAGCCCCAGAACTAATCCAACGCCAGAACCAACCGTGCCCAGCGACAAGCCGTATCCCAGAAAGATACTCATCACTCCACCACTTGGTGCTCCTAAACTCTTTAAGATCCCGACATCGCGAGTCTTCTCAACAACGATCATAAAGAATGTTGCCAAGATTCCAAATCCAGCAACAGCAATGATCAAAAACAGAAGAATATTCAGAATTGTCGTTTCCAGCTGAACTGCCGCCAGTAATGGGCCTTGCATGTCACGCCACGTTTGTATCTGGTAACCAAACTGCTGGATCGGAAATCTAATTTGCAGTTTCTCTTTAACTGTGTTCAGATCCGTACCTTCCCTGAGCTTCAACTGAATGGTGGAAACACTCTTAGTACCGGATTGAACATCCACCATACCCCGCAAATCCTGCACCTTTGCCAGTGGCACGAAAGCGAACGACGAGTCATATTCACTCATTTCACTTTCATAAAAATCGACGATCGTAAAGTTATCACTCACCGCTTTTGGTGGTTGACCGGAATTAGGGACCGTGATTTTTACATCGTCACCGGGCAAGGCAAAGTAATAATCCATGACTTCGCCGTCGGCATCCCGACCACGGAGACTGCAGATGGAAATCCCTAAAATAATTCCTGTATGTTGTTCGGTTGCCGGATCAAAAATCAGTTGCGGCTCATCCACAGCTTGCGTTGCTGCGCCGTGAACCTGACCTTCTGCCAAACCAGCAACCGTTTCTCCCCGTCCCTCAACTCCACTATCATCAACAAGCGGGAACGGAGAGGGGGGAATATCGCTAGCATCTAATTCCAAAGTATCTGTCTGAGTCTTCACCGCATCCTGTTCCCATTCAGCTGAAACTCTCCGGCGAGCCCAACCCGAAACAGGAAAACGTTCTCTTTTACCAAGTCCGTAACTATTTTCTTTCAGTAAAAAATCGAGTTGCTCACGGTTTTCGGGATGTAAAAGATACTCGGAAAAATCTGATACGGCTCCATAGGTAGACGGATCAACCCCAATAAGCGTAATTGGCTGAGTAATCCATTGTCCCTGAATATTGTTTCGAAAATTAATCATGGCAGGGATTTGGATCGCTGCGGTCATGGCTTTAATGTCATCGCCGAGAATCTGGCGAATCTCATCCATATGCCACTCGGGATCTGGCAGACCGTTCAAATCGTGGCTACGTATGACAATGTCAGACAAAATCCCATGCAGCCGTTTGTGCATTTCATCGCTAAATCCGGCCATGACACTGTTTACAACAATGAGTGTTGCAACTCCGAGCGTGACACTAACGATTGACGCTAGCGCAATATAACGACTCTTCAGATATCGCCACGAGAGTAAAAGTTTATACATTGCCAATCCTTCGGCGTTTGTATCTTAGCGACCGTAATTATTTTGATAAAAGAACATACTGCTGAGGATCTTTCACCAATTCGACCAGCCATTTAACAGGGCCTATTCTATTATTCAGGGCGTAATAAAGGAAATAGTATTACGTCTCTAATTGTCTGAGAATTCGTTAATAGCATAACCAATCTGTCGATGCCAATTCCCAGGCCACCAGCTGGGGGCATACCATAGCGTAGGGCCCGGATGAAATCATTGTCCATTTTGGCCATCGAATCTTCTTCGGACAAGCCTTCAAGTTGTGTCTTAAACAGCTGTTCCTGTAAGTCCGGATCGTTCAATTCAGTGTATGCGTTCGCAATTTCCATGCCTCGTACAAACAACTCAAACCTTTCAGCGATCTCAGGATTATCACTCTTCCGTTTGGTCAATGGACAAATACTGGCAGGATAATCGATTACAAAAACAGGGCCTTCCAAAGCATCTTCCACTTTTTCTTCAAAAACCTCGTTCTTGATTACATCCGGATGACGTCCATCGGTGTCGATACCAATACCACTGGCATATTCAGCAACTGCAGTTTCATCGGCCGGATCAACACCTGTATGTTTCACAAATAACTCGTTGTAGGTCGCACGTTGAAACGGCGGGGGAAAATCAATTTCATGGTCACCAAATGGCAAAATATACTGACCGCCAATAGCATCAATCGCATCGACGATAATTTTTTCTGTAAGATCCATCATCGATCGATAATCACCGAAGGCCTGATACACTTCCAACATCGTAAACTCAGGATTATGTCGTGGGCTAACGCCTTCGTTTCGATAGACACGCCCCAGTTCATAAACGCGTTCCAGACCACCCACGAGCAAACGTTTTAAGTGCAACTCCAGAGCAATTCGCATATAGAGTTCCAGATCGAGCGTATTGTGGTGAGTCACAAATGGACGTGCCGCAGCTCCGCCGGCAATCGAGTGTAGTGTTGGTCCTTCAATCTCGGCAAAATTATCATCTGCCAGTGATTTCCTCACAGACTGAACGATCTTGGTGCGATTGAGAAACCGCTGCTGAACTCCTTCGTTATAAGCCAAATCCACATAACGACGACGTTGTCGCAATTCCGGATCTGTCATTCCTAGATGTTTGGCTGGCGGTGGTTCGATTGACTTGGTGAGAAAATGAAGTTTCTCAGCAAAAATTGTAAGCTCACCCGTATTGGTCACTCCGAGTCGTCCATCAACACCAATGATATCTCCCAGATCAAACAACCCGCACAGATCAAAGTCAGCCTCACCAACCTGTTTCTTACCAATGAATAGTTGGATTCTGCCGCTCCAATCCTGGATATCGATAAAAGATAGTTTCCCCTTATCGCGTTTAAGCATAATACGACCGGCCGCTCGCACAGTGGGGCCAATTTCACTTCCAGCCCCCTGCCCGGCACGCCACTCACGCATATTCACTCTTTCTTCCGGATCTACATCCAAATCCGGAAGATCAACAAGTGTCCCATCTTCTTTTTGGTACTTTACTTGATCAACAGAATCGCGTATTTCACTTACTAGCAGTCGGTCATCAAACCGACCACCCCATGGATCAAGGCCCATTTCCTCGATTTTGCGCATCTTTTCGCGACGACTGGCAACGTGCATTTGAACGTCGTCAGCACTGTCCGATTCAAGTTCATGATTATCTGCGGGGGTCTCGCTCATCCGAGTTACCTCAGGCCTTTACTTCAAGCATTTAAATAACATTTAAGCTCGTTATTTTATGGCAATCGATGCCTTCTGTAATCCCCAATTTGGCTAGCGGCGATAATTGGAAACCTTTGATTTTACTCCCGGAATAATTCGACATGCATTTTCATAATAGATTTGTCGCAGTACGCGTGGAGGTAAACCAATGCCGTAAATCCTCCAGAATCCCTGCGGCGGAAATTCTTTTTCGGAATAAGGAAAATATTCATCGTAAGTTTCCAGGAAACGCCAGTAATAAGTGAGACGTAATTCGGGCCAAGGACCGTCGGTACCAAAGAGAATTCGATCACTATATTTCAAAAAGAATTGTCTGGCGGTATAAGGCTGTCTTCCCAATTCACCGATACGCGATGCGAACTCTACATATAAGTTGGGATACTTATCTAACCAACCTGCGACAGTCATCAGATCCTCTGACGAATTGGCCATATGCGCCCCAATAAAAATAGTCTCTGGATGACGTTCAATGACCCGATTACGAGCCTGCAATAGTAACTCACGACTGGGGTACTTATCCGGCGGAAAACTCCATTCGGGATGTCGAAATAATTCTTCCCATCGTTCATTTGTTTCATCAATCGGTCGAAAGAATGCAATCGGATCGGCTGTGTGAATAATCACAGGAATACCAAGTTGACCGCATGCCTTCCAGATAGGGTCCCAACGTGGATCATCAATTTTCATCCAAGAACCGTCCGGATTCTTGTAACTAAGGCCAAATTGCTTAAATAACTTTAGCCCACTAACCCCATGCCCGACCGCTAATTGCAATTGTCGTGCTGTCTTTTCAGCAAAGCCGGGTTGATGACAGGCCCATGACGAGGGATTATCTTGATCACCCTCACCTTGCCAGTCCACATTGGCAAATACGACAAAACGACTCGGATATTTAGTACCAAGGTATTCGAGATGTGTATCCAGCGTATCACCGAGTTTGCCGTCTAGACTGCAACAAACCGCGATATTGTGTTTATCCATCAATTCTACGTACTCATCCAGTTTCCCTAAGTCATGCTTAAATCTATAACGGAAGTGTGTATGAACATCAACAACCGGAAATAGTGCCTTTTCCAACGCTGTTTGCCGCACTTTCAATGTCGGCTTAGGGCGAAAATTACCAATCGCAAGGTTTCTTCCCTCACGTCCATCCAGACTTTCCCCCTGTCCGCGGGACTGCGCAGAAGCCAAAACGACCAAAACAAGTGTTATAAACGTCTGTTTTATCAGCGTCTTATTCAGACCGGTCATCATATAGTGTTCTCCTCGAAACTTCTCGCCACCCTAAATACGAAGTAAGATGGAATAATACTATTATGCCTGATATTTTCTCAGTCTGTAATTCACCCTGATGAAACCTGAACATACACAACGTCAAACAGATAGCGATCAGTCTCGCTCGCAACAACTAAGTATGCGGCCAACCGAGAGTCCGGCTGAACTCCCAGGCTATGAGTTGGTGAGACACCTTGGTTCCGGAGCTTATGGTGAAGTCTGGATCGGTATCGATAAAAATACGAACCGTCAGGTAGCAGTTAAATTCTTTAAACACCAATCCGGCGTTGACTGGCAACTACTGGACAGGGAAGTTGAAAAGCTGGTTTCTCTGGCAACGGCAAGGCACGTCGTACAGCTCTTGGAAGTCGGCTGGAATCACGAACCTCCGTATTACGTTATGGAATACCTCGAGCAGGGGTCGCTTGACGAATTCATCGACGATAATTCGCCCATTGATCTCGAGCTGTGTTTGCAGGTGTTCGAAGATATTTCGATTGGTATGTCCCATGCTCATTCCAAAGGAATTTTACATTGTGACCTGAAACCGGCAAATATCCTTCTCGATGCTGAGGGTAATGCAAGGTTAGCCGATTTTGGCCAATCGCGATTAAGTACAGATCAGTCGCCCGCTCTGGGGACACTGTTTTACATGGCACCTGAGCAGGCTGATCTGAATGCAGTCCCTGATATTAGGTGGGACATCTACGGTCTTGGGGCAATTCTGTATACGTTGATCGAAGGTCAGCCTCCCTACCACGACGAACAACGGCTGCGGGAAATTGAGAATGCCGGCAATCTGGAACAGCGGTTAAACGCTTATCAATCCGCATTAACAGGGGCACGCAATCCTGTCGAGCAAATGCAGCGAGTTTGTGACCCTGCCCTACAATCAATTCTTGGTAAATGTCTCGCTGCTAACTCGGAATATCGCTTTGCTTCGGTCAGTGACATCCTTTCAGCCGTGGAGCAACGAAAACTGGCTAGAGCACGTCGACCGCTAAATATCTTAGGTCTATTTGGCCCACTGCTACTACTCGCATTAATGATGCTCTTTGGAGGCAAATGGTACAATCAGGCGGTCGAAGACGCTGAACAGGCTGTCCGTGAAAGAGTTTACGAAAGTAATGCCTGGGTCTCACGTCATGTTGCCTTATCTGTAGAAGAAGAGCTCCGTAATTATTATCAAATCATTGAATTTGAGGCATCACAGCAGGAGTTACAAAGTAAACTCCGAGCAGTTTTAGCATCATCCTTATTGCAACAAATTCGGTCTGACCGACAACCGTTTAGTACGATCACGAAGAATCAAAAGGCTTTTGTTGAAGAGCAAAACCGTATCGCCTTTGACCAATATCTTCAAAGTCGGTTAGATATTTATTCAGAACGTGTTGAATCAGATGATTCCAATCCAAAACTAGCCAGTTTGTTTGTGATTGGAAACGAAGGTGAAATGCTTTCCATTGCTTACGATGAACCCGTCCGGACTCAATCTGTCGGTCGCAACTATTCGTTTCGAACTTACTTCCACGGAAAAAGTGAAGACTTACCGAGAAATACTTCTCCCTCTAATATTGCTCCGATTACGTACACCCATCTCTCAGCAGCATTTCAAAGTACCACCACAAAACGTTGGAAAATTGCGATCTCCACACCGGTCTACGAAGATGATACAAAGCAAAAGTTACTTGGAGTGGTCGCCTTAACACTCAACTTAGGTGACTTCTCGTACCTGCGAAGTGACCAAATTGAAAACCAATTTGCGGTTTTTATTGATGGTCGAACACAAACGACAAGTAATCAGATTCAGGTACAAGGTACGATTTTACAACATCCGATCATGGATGAGTTAAACAATCCAACCATTGAACCATTTCGGATCGGCGGGACTCAACTTCACCAGTTGTTACAGGGGGAAAAACAGCTCTATACAGACCCCGTGGGGCAAGCCGCCGGCCGTTCAGAATATGAAAAATATCAAGGTCAGTGGATCGCTGTGATAGAAAATGTAAGACTTCCGGGACGGTCAGCAGCTGACTCCGGAGCTCCCATCCAATCTGACGTTGATCGTAAGAAGAGCGAGTTGCTGATCTTAATTCAGGAAAGTTACGAAGATGCAACAACCCCGATTGGTGAGCTCGGAGCCAAATTAATTCTGGAAGGTATTATCACTGCTGTGATATTACTGATCGCGGTGACGACCCTTTGGTTCTTCGTGCTGCGACGATTCTCAGTAGCACCAGCAAGCAAAGCGTAGGCAGATTTAGCCCGCGATCAGGTCATGAATAACATGACCGTGGACGTCGGTCAAACGACGTTCAATACCATTGTGATAGAAGGACAATCGCTTGTGATGCAGACCTAGCAGATGCAGGATAGTGGCATGGAAGTCGTAGACAGTCGCTACATTTTCTACAGCGCGATAACCAAATTCATCAGTTGCTCCGTACTCGAACGGGGCTTTGACGCCTGCTCCCATCATCCATGCTGTAAATCCTGAAGGATTGTGATCGCGACCGCTTGCACCGGACTGGAATGTTGGCATACGTCCAAACTCTGTTGTCCAGACTATCAGTGTGTCATCTAAAAGGCCGCGTTGTTTCATGTCTGTCAATAACCCCGCCACCGGTTGATCGAGAATCGGTCCATGTACGCTGTACTGTTTGCTAAGCTGCTTGTGTCCATCCCAATTACTCGTTCCTTCTCCACCGGTTTGATAGGAACCGTTGAATAGCTGGATAAACCGCACTCCTTTTTCAATCAGTCGGCGGGCCAGAATACAATTACGAGCGAAAGATGCTTTCAACGGATTCTGTGTATCATCTGCTCCGTACAGCTTTCTTATATGTTCTGGTTCGGTGGACATATCACTGACTTCAGGTACCGACAATTGCATACGTGCTGCGAGTTCATAGCTTGAGATCCGTGCAGCGAGTTGAGTATCTTCCGGAAATCTTTCCAGATGTTTTTCATTCAGCCGTTTCAGGAAGCTACGGGTTTTTGAATCGGTTTGGCTTGTAATTCCTTTGGGTGGAACTAGATTTTCAATAGGTTTGGAAGCATTAAAGTCTGTTCCCTGAAAAGCTGCCGGGAGAAATCCTGCTCCCCAGTTGTTGACACTCGATTGTGGAGTTCCACGCGGGTCTGAAATTGCAACAAAAGCCGGCAAATCATCGACCTCACTTCCAAGAGCGTAAGTTGCCCAGGCACCAATACTTGGGAAACCATCCAGAGTAAATCCGGTCGACATATAGTTTTCAGCCGGACCGTGTGTATTCGTCTTACTGGTTAACGAGTGAACAAATGCCATGTCATCAGCATGTTCACCTATGTGATCGACCAGCGTCGAAATCATTTTGCCTGATTTACCTCGCGGTTTGAATTCCCACGGACTACGAGTCAGATTACCCTGTTTCCCCTGAAAGGTAATCAGGTCATTACCACCAGGCAGTGGCTGTCCGTCGCGTTTAATCAACTCCGGTTTGTAATCGAAGGTATCCAAATGCGAACAGGCACCGGAACAAAAGATCATTAAGACATTTTTCGCCTGAGGAGCAAAATGAGAGTCTCGGCGGGCATTAGGATTTGCTGCCTGTATTGCGGGTCGAATCGGATCTCCTTCGGGGCCTATATCTTCAGCAAATACGTTACTTTGATTCAACAAACCGGCCAATGCGACAGAACTCAGGCCATAGGCCATATTTCCCAGCGATGCACGCCGACTTAGCAAATGACGCCCTGAAAATTCTCTTGGATCCGCAATACTCATATCAAAACTCTAAGTTAGTTACTCTCATCGTACATTAGTGTACAAACACAAATTCGTTCGCATTAAAGATCGCTCGGCAAAATTGAACCAGTCCGACTTCGGCTACAAAGGCAGAAGCTTCCGCCACCTCAGTCTTATCAGGATATCGACCAAATGCTCTTACAAGAACATATTTAACCTGTTCTGTCTGATCATCCGGAAACTCTTTTATTAACAAGTCGCTCAGAATCTCGCACTGCTGCAATACAAACGTGGAATTAAAAAGGTTCAGTGCCTGCAGCGGCGTTGTCGAACGACTTCGTTTATCAACGACCTGACTAGCATCCGGACAATCAAAAACTCCGAATACGGAATCTTTCTCCTGACGAACTTTCGTCATATAAATCATTCGCCTCCAGTGTTGAGGACCAAATTCCTTCAATGGGAAATAATGACGCACATTTTCAGCCTGCACCTGAAATCCCGGAAAACCTGTTCCTCCCATGCGTTTATCCAGCGAACCGCTTACCTGTAGAATGCTGTCACGGATAACTTCAGCTTCCATACGACGTGGTGGAAATCTCCAGAGCAACCGGGCACTGGCATCTACAGCCAATCCATCTTTACCGGGACGACTTGACTGCCGGTAAGTTGCTGAATGCATGATCAGACGATGAATATGTTTAAGACTCCAATCATTCTCCATCAACTCTGCTGCCAGATAATCGAGCAATCGGGAATGGGTCGGTAACGTGCCCGCCACTCCTAAGTCACTCGGTGTATCAACAATGCCTGTACCAAAATGAAATTGCCATAAGCGGTTAACAATAACTCGCGCAGTAAGTGGATTATCTTTACTCCCAACCCACTCGGCAAAAGCAGCACGTCGCTGACCATCCGACGAATCCTGATTTAATCCCAACGACCCAAAAACCTCTAATGCATCCGGGCCGACTGCTTCGCGAGGTGCATTAAAGTCACCACGGTACAAACGATGAATCAATTCAGGGGTCGTGAATTGTCCGGCATAAATGACCGTTCTGGAACTCAGCTGATCAAGTTCTGTTTTATAGTTTTGTAGTTGTTTTAGATTCGTTTCAGCCAAACCACGTTGCGGTTCGGGTAAGTCTGCGAAACTATATTCCAGTTCAATCTTGGCATCCGTTTGATAGGGTACACGATCTCCACTGGAGGCAACCTGCTGCCAGTTCTCACCATCAAGCGACACCTCAATCTTATACTTTGTGGCCACTCTGTCATTGAATTTACCCTGCCGGTCGCGTCCCCATTCAATACTGGTAATGCTTTTGATTTCAGACAATTCTATCTGAGCCCAACCTTTTCCTGATTCATTTGAAATCCAGCTTTTGGCATTACCAAACAACCCGTCATTAAGATGCTTAATCTGATGAATGGGGTAACCCGGCAAATTACTCGAAGCTGTGGCTTTCGCACCCAATGCCGCCAAACCAACATTTTCTTCTCCCGAAAAAACCGCTAATTCATCCAGGCAAGGTTGCGAAGAAGAACAGGCGGAAATCGTCATACGAATAAATTTGGCTTCGACATTTCCAATTAGTTCTCTGTTAAGAGTCGGAACCACTGCCTTTCGCAAAGCGGGGCGAGTGGGCATCGACGAATCATTCTCAGCCGCAGGTTCCAGCATAACCACATCAGTGGTAACAGCCTTCCCAGGACTTTTACGACGTACTAACAATGTAGAAGCAGGGGTCAGTTGATAAACTCCAGCATTGTAAACACCACTCCACAACGGAACCTCCTGATTCGGTTTAGAGCCATCAGCGAAAAGTAATTGATTGACTTCGGCAATCACCGTCTGATCATCCTGCGTCGTCAGATCCCCATCAGGATCCAGAACATATTGCACATCATTGGCATGACTTTTCGGCCCGGCTCCCCAGGACAACCAAATTCGGTAGCTTCCCCGGGCCATTAAGTGATAACGACCCAAATCCGGATTCTCTTTCTGATCCCACCAAAAATAGGATCCTCCGCTTATATTGGGAAGACGGTTCCGATCTCCGGCATCGCTCTTTTGTCCCCGGGAAGTTCCCGCAACATTCAAACCCTGTCCACGTTTGGGCTGCAATTCCTCAAACCCCCGAACACCTTTACGTCCGACCACAGACTCGTCAATTTGAATCAAACTTCCCAGAGGTACCTTTACATACTGCAATAATTGCGATTCGATTTTACGAATCTGAGAAGAAACAAATGATTGACGGGCAATGTGTTCGGGAGCCGGGGTTAATGGTCTGTTACCATGACGAACCCCGGCGAAGATTGCCTGCATCGCATAGTAATCTTTCTGAGTGATCGCATCGAATTTATGGTTGTGGCAACGAGCACAACCAATCGTCAGTCCCAGAAACGTTGTTCCGGTTGCGTTGATATAATCTGCTAATTCATCCTGCCGCTGCATCTTTGTTAGATTTGGATCAGAACTCTTAACCAAATCATTTGGTCCGGCAACCAGAAACCCTGTCCCCACATCATTACCAAACTGGTCACCTGCAATCTGTTCTTTTACAAATACGTCATATGGTTTGTCCGTATTGAAAGCATCGATTACATAATCCCGATAGTGAAATGCATTCGGGCGCTCACGATTTACTTCGTAGCCAGTTGTTTCACCAAATCTCACTAAGTCCAGCCAATGAGCTGCCCAGCGTTCTCCAAAGTGTGGGCTCTCAAGAACCGCCTCAACCAGTTCCGCATAAGAATCCTCTACCGAAAACTGTTCCATCTGTTCGGGCGTCGGAGGCAAACCATGATTAATAAGTGTCAGCCGTCTAAGCAAATCAAGTGGCTTAGACGCTTCAGACGGAGCCAATCCTTTTTCCAGCAGTTTTTGCAGAATAAAGTGATCAATCGAATTAATGGCCCAATCAGAGTTCTGGGCGTCGGGAACTGGTGGTTTCTTTACGGGTTGAAACGACCAGTGATCTGTCGTAATCCTTGCCACTTCAGCCTGTCCTGGCCAGTCGACTCCCTGATCAATCCAGGTCCGAAGAATCGCAACTTCATCCGGAGTTAACCCATCGCCTTCCGGTGGCATTTTCAAATCATCATGTGTACCAGCCACAATCTGAACTAGAAAGCTGTCCGCCCCCTTACCTTTGATAATCGCCGGTTCGCCTAAATCACCCCCGCGTAACAGAGATGCCTTCAGATCGACACGCAAGCCACTTTCCTGAACCTCCTGACCATGGCAATCAGTGCAATGACGTTGAAAGATTGGTAAAACGTCTTCCACGAATTCAATCTTACGGTCAAGTGGAGGGGGTAATTGTTTTTGTTGTGCCTCGAGAGATATCGGCCCAACATTAAACAGCAAGCCTAAACTCAAGAATATTTTAATCTGTGTTCTAGTCACTTTTCCATCCCATAGCCCGGCGCGACGTGAGACTAACTCAATACTCATTTTAGCCTTTAATTGATCGTTAATACTACTCACATACCGCAACAAAAATCCAATCTACTTAACGCCAAAGACCCTCGTTACAGTGGAAAGGCTAAACTTACCGTTTATTTACGGCTAAAATAAAGACCACGAATCGAAGGGGGCCCATTCAAGATGCCATATTTAATAGCTCAAGGAAAACAACCGCATCATCGCTGGCGCCGACTTCTGCCTGCCGACTCCTTGGTTACCCTTGGCAGAACAACGCCCCGATGGAATGTGCCCTGGGATTCCCAAATCTCGAAAATACACGCTCACTTACAATTGACCGGAGAGACGCTGCAAGTTGAATGTCATCAGGCGGCCAGTAATGCGATTTACTTTCAGGGTGAAAAGGTAACCAACTTTGAATTGCGCTTAAATCAGCACTTTGTGATTGGAGAAACCAGTTTTTCCTTAGTTCCCTCGCAATTGGCCGCTTCTCTTATTCCCGATTCCCCAGCAGCAGAACAGACCTTTTTGCTGTCCGACCTACATAAAATCCCCTTCGAGGAAACTTCTCATCGAATTGAACTACTAACCAAACTTCCAGGCATTACTGCTTCCGCTTCTGATGAACCGGAGCTTTTATCAAAAATTGTTGATTGGTTATTTCATGGAATTTCCCGAGCTTCCGGCATCGCACTGGTGCAGCAAAATATACCGGACACAAATACGGTGGAAGTCATGCATTGGGATTATCGTGGCCGTAAAGATGCTTACTTCAGTCCCAGTCAGGCACTAATTAATCAGGCTATTAGCTCTCAACTAAGTACCATCCATTTTTGGAATCAGGACACCGAATCTGAATACACCGAATTACAGGGAATCGACTGGGCTTTTTGTATTCCAATGCAGGGTGATGCCTGTCAAAACTGGGGCTTGTATGTGGCCGGGCAAACAGATACCACAACCAAGCTTGGTAGTGGTTCCCTAACACAATTTCAAATCAAGCAGGATATGAAATATGCCGAACTGGCATCTTCAACACTGAGTCATTTACGTTCATTGAAAAACCTTGAGCGTCTGCAAGCTCACTTCCAGCAATTCTTTCCCGATGTAGTAGTCGAGGCATTACTTAGCGGAGCATCGGAAGAGCTATTAACACCTCGCGAAGCCGATCTGAGTATCATGTTTTGTGATCTCTCAGGATTCAGTAACTTTAGTGAGGACTCCGCCACTGATCTGATGCATCTTTTACAACACACAAGTGACAGCTTATCTTTGATCACCCAGGAAATCCTTGGACACGATGGAGTCATTGGTGATTTTCATGGTGATGAAGCTATGGGTTTTTGGGGCTGGCCGGTAGCCGAAACAGCGGAATCGCACGCCGTCAAAGCCTGTACTGCGGCACTAGATATCCTTACGTCATTTCAATCCCGCAGTACATTCACGGCGACCATCGGAATTGCCTCGGGACTAAGCGTAGCCGGGGAAATCGGTTCAAACCACCAGGTAAAAGTTTCTGTACTGGGGCCGGTCGTTAATCTTGCTTCCCGACTGGAATCAATGAATCGCTACTTCGGAACAAAGATTCTGATTGACGATCGAACAGCCACATTGATTGGTGATCAGTTACAGCAAGCGAAAATAATTCCATTAGGTCGTGTTCGTCCGTATGGCATGGAACGAACCGTTCAGGTTTCCACATTACTGAGCAGCCAAGACGCCAACGAGCTAAGCAGTCATCTGAATAACTATGCTGATGCACTCGTGGCGCTTGAAGATAATGATCTACATTGTGCTCACAACCTGCTGCTGGATCTGACAGCCGCAAATATTCCTCAATTGAAATTCGCCAACGTATTGCTGGGGCATATAGAACTGCACCTAGCTTTGGCCAATAAAAAGAATATGGGGCTCCAGAAATCAGAACCCCATGTGATTCATTTAGCCATGAAGTAAATCCAGATTACTCGGTAACCCGGGCGCCCATTGATTTAAGTGCATCCAACTGAGCTTTGGCACCGTCTGCAAGTGGGTTGCCCGACACATAGATTTTCCAGAATGGTGAGAATCGTTTCTGCCCTTCACTGTCTGCTTTGGCCATTTCCACTAAGATACCGAGATCGGTAATCTTGTTGTCATTAATGAACAGGTATTTCAGTTCGGTGTATGCTTTGAGCGGAGATAAATCGGTAATTTCATTACCTCTTAGATCAAGTGAAGAGACACGCGTGAGACCGGCAATTTGATCGAGTGAATTCAAATTATTATTGTTTAGGTACAGTGACCACAATTTTTTATGTCCGGCAATCGGAGTTAAATCTGTCAACTGATTATTGGAAAGATAAAGTGAACGTAGAGCTGCATGCCCTTTGAGCGAAGCAATGTCTGTTATCTGGTTTCCGGAAAGTTTGAGGTATTGTAGATTCGTCAGTCCAGCAACCGCAGATATATCTGTAATCTGGTTATCAGCCAGATTCAACGACTGCAGGCCCTTAAGATCCTTAACCGCATTAATATCAGTAATCTGGTTCCCGGAAAGCGAGAGCAATGCAAGCGAACGACATTTTTCCAGACCAGTCAGATCGGTGATCTCGACTCGATTGCCTTCAATGCTTGAGATATTTTCAACATCCTGTTCCGTTAAAGGCTCTTCACTATTACGTTTTGCAAACACATAGCGGCGAACAACCTTTTCCAAATTTTTGTCCGGGAAGATACTCTGAGCCGCGGCATCTTGTGCACCAAGGCAAAGAACAACAATCGAGAAGACAGAGAGCTTATAGTTATTTTTCATCAAGAGTGCTCCAATACTGGTTATTGACCATCAATGCAGTAAACCTAATGCCGTTACCTAAGAAACTTTGTTTGAGCGACCAGATTTGAGCGACCAGGTTTGAGCGAACAAATTTGCCGCAACATTGCCTAAACCATTTTAGAGACCATCTGATACGGCAATCAACCTTATGCTGACAAACTGAAACAAAAAAAGGCACTTCGTTTACTGAAGTACCCGGGGGGGTGACTTGAAGTAACTTTTCCAGACGCTGGCCGGAACTAGATCGCTGCTTTCACTCCGACGTAACTCAATCGTGCTTTCATACAGGCAACTTTAAAAACCTCAGGGCGTGAAACACCTTTGAGAACCAAAACTTGCCTATCACCATCGACAAAACGTAGATCACCGCAATCATACCAGCGTTGATACGGCTTGGTGTTAATTACATGAATGTCATCAAATTCGTCAAGTTCGATGCCACCATGAACTTCAGCACGAGGGCCCCCAAAAGCATCTTCAACGATGATATTTTGGGTGGTGATGCGATAGCGTTCCGGTTTCAACCCGAGAAGATCGGAGATTTTTCCCAGCAGTGGAATTTGGCTAACAGGGAGAACCCGACCAATATAGAGCCCTGCGCATATTGGAGCACTTATCAAAGCAAGGATATGTCCTAATGAGAGAAATCCAATTCCAATCCCCTTGGTCGATTGAAAAACCGATCCAAGAAACTGCCCAATACCACCTGGAGCTTCCGAAATAGAGGGGTAGGCCGTCATGACGGTGGTTTCTTCGTCAAATGCAACAACGCCAGCAATCGCCTGATTCATTGTTTTACATATTCCTGTTTAATTTTATTGGTCTCTTGAGATTTCATAATAATCGACTTGCGAATTGTCGCTAGAGCAACGTCAAGTCAAAGATTGAGACAGTTATTTTAACGCTATTGGCTCCTGCTGAAAAGAGAAATGGTATTGGTAGCAGGCATCAGCAATAAATTTATCAGCGCAATAAAAAAACCCACTTGGCTGGCAAAAACCAAGTGGGTTTTGAGAACTTTGCTATGATTTGGTAGTTGTATTTGTCTTACGACTTATACGCCTCGTGCTCATCTTTAGGAACACATCCACTTATGTACCTATGTGTGTTACCACTCACAGGTAGATAATCCTTAGAAAGGAGGTGATCCAGCCGCAGGTTCCCCTACGGCTACCTTGTTACGACTTAGTCCCAATTGCGGAGTTCACCTTCGGCGCCTGCTTCTAAAAGTTAGCTCAGCGACTTCGGGTGCCCCCCACTTTCGTGGCTTGACGGGCGGTGTGTACAAGGCTCAGGAACATATTCACCGCGGTATGCTGACCCGCGATTACTAGCGATTCCGGCTTCATGCAGGCGAGTTGCAGCCTGCAATCCGAACTGGGGCGCGTTTTATGGGATTTGCTCCACATCACTGCTTAGCTTCCCTTTGTACGCACCATTGTAGGACGTGTGCAGCCCTGGTCATAAAGGCCATGATGACCTGACGTCGTCCCCACCTTCCTCCGGTTTAACACCGGCAGTCTCCCTAGAGTCCCCAACCGAATTGCTGGCAACTAAGGATAGGGGTTTCGCTCGTTAAGGGACTTAACCCGACATCTCACGACACGA
>PAPJ01000021.1 GCA_002709045.1 Planctomycetaceae bacterium
GTAGATTACATGTGCTCCAGCCTGTTGTAATGCTTTTGCTTCGACGATATTCCGGGCTTCATCGAATCTGGCTTTCAACTCGATAATCACCGTCACACTTTTGCCGTTTTCGGCTGCCCGCACCAGAGATGCCACAATAGGACTATCACTGCTTGTCCGATATAGTGTTTGTTTGATGGCTAGCACATCAGGGTCGTTCGCGGCAGCTTCAACCAATCGGATGACCGGATCAAAGCTCTCGAACGGATGGTGCAGGATAACATCATTCTTTGAAATCTCTTCAAAGATATTCTCTGATAAGTCGATGCGTGGCGAGTTGGTAGGAGGCCATGACTCGGACTGATGTTGTTCAAATCCACGGAGCCCTGCGATCTGAAACCAGGCCTTCAGGTCAAGCGGTCCATCACAGCTAAAGGTATAATCTTCTGGAACAGCAAATAGTTCCTGTAACTCGGCCAGAAATTGCTTACTACAATTAGCAGCCACTTCCAGACGGACGCAATCGCTGTCCTTTCGGGATTCTAGTAATGCTGACATGTCTTCCATCAAGTCAACTGAGAATTCCTCTTCTACTCGCATATCTGCATTACGTGTGATCCGGAAAGGTGTGCATTCCAGAATTTCCTGATTGGGAAAGTAGCGATCACAGAACAGACTGACAACGTCTTCGGAAAGAATATATGCATGTCGGTCTTTTGACTGCAGTGTAATGAATCGTGGTATTGGTGAGCCAAGTGGCAGGATCACGATCCGATGAGGATTCTCAGTACATTCATCTTTGATTCTTATCGCCAGATGAATGGTTTGGTTGCCAATCAACGGCATGCGGCCATCAGAGTGAACCCCCAAGGGGGAGATGACCGGATAAATTTCTCGGTCAAACCGATCGCTGAGCGCCTGGTGCTGGGCTTCATTGAGATCTAACGGCGAGAATCGTCGTATTCCGATTTCCAGCATTCCTTTCTCAAGCATTTGATTGAAGCAGGCATATTGCTGGTTAGTCATCTCATGTGTACGGTGACTCAACTCCTTCAATTGTTCGGCAGGACTACGTCCTGTAACGTCCGAAGTGTGGTTGTTCTGAGCAACTAAAATGTTAAGACCGCCGACGCGGACCATAAAGAATTCGTCCAGATTAGATGAAGTGATTGCTAAAAATTTGACGCGTTCCAACAATGGGACGTTGGAATCCAGAGCTTCCCCCAGAACCCGTTGATTGAATTCGAGCCAACTTAGTTCACGGTTGAAAAATAGTTGTTGTTGAGCAGTCATAAGAGCCTATCGTTATAAGGATCTCTGCGGATCAGTCATGATGTTGCTTAGCAGGATTTTCATGCCGAAGGTTTCTTCAAATAAATCGCTGCTTTGCTGCAGCGCCAATTGCTCCAGTGATAGGTCAGCCACATCCGGTGATGAGAGAATCAGGGTTTCTCCCTTTTGCATACATCTGATGGTGTGAATGTTTTGATTACGTGATGCATCAAGTGCAACAGAAATTCTAAGGATAGCAGCCAGTTTGGATACCGCGACGCGGTGATCACGATCCAGCATGGCGTACCCGGCGTGTTTCGTCTGAGGTGTTGCTCGGCGGTGATAGCGAGCTACAAGGGCTGTCAGCATGAGGTTCGTTTTACCAAGTCCAAACAACTCACTGTTATTAATCAGATACATCGTATGCTTGTGGTAGCTGCGATTACTTACGAAAAGGCCGATTTCATGTAACAGTGCTGCGACTTGTAGGAACGTTTCGAATCGTGGTTCCAGATCATGTTGTGGCTGCAACTGGTGAAAGAGCTGACCTGCCAGTGAGGCAACTTGTTGAGCGTGTGCTTCGTCGAAGTCATACTTACGTCCCAATTCCAAGACGGAACCAATGATTTGATTTTTAAACTCTTTGCTCCAGGCTTCTTCCAGAGCCATCTCTTGTAATAGTCCGTCACGTAGGTTAATACCGGAAATATGGATTTCCGGTACATCCAGATTTTTGGCGATGCAGAGGTATGTCAGTAGGGCGGGACCAAGTGTTTCCGCTTCCTGATGGGTTACTCGGAGTTCGTAGTTACTAACGATATTATCCAGAGACATATGGAGGATGTCATTTGTGAATTCTTCCAGATCATCAGTCGAGATTATCCCTCCGTCTACAATATTCCAATTGTCAATTAGTTGACTGGCCGCAAACCGCATATCGCCTCCGAGTGCCACGAGATTGCGTTGCTGGTCAACCGGTATGTGTTCGTGAAATAGGTCGATCGTGCGTTGGATTTGAGACTCCATGAGTTGACGACTTTGCACAATCGGAGCATTGTAAGTGTCTACGGCTTTGCGTAATCGTAGTGAGCCAAGATTATAGGTGTGTGAGAACTGTACTTGCCCGTCTCTAACTAGCAGCAGTTCTGTACTACCGCCTCCGACCTCACAGACAACTGTATCGGTGGACGTTCCTAGACGCTCGAGTTCGCTCTGAATACCCAGATAAGTGATTCGACTGATTTCAGCTTCGTCCATAGGATCGATCGTGATACCCGTGGCGATATAAATACGATCAAGGAATCCTAAACGATTCGTAGCCTCTCTGACGGCACTCGTAGCTACGACGCGCAGCTCATCAGCTGACTGAATTCCATATTCAGATAAAATTTGTTGATAGCTCTTTAATACCTGAACACACTCTTCGATTGTTTCCCGATGAATACGTCCTCGCGTGAAGGTGTCTTTACCCAGATCGACGGCCTGCGACAGGTGTTCGAGGATTTGAATCGTACCGGCTGTGTTAATCTCTGCAATAGCCATTCGTACCGATGTCGTACCGATATCGATAACGGCGACTGTGCGTTGACGGGTTGTGGCTTTTTTTGAGGACATAAAATATTAAAATGGCTTATCTATAATTTTCTTTAGGTAGCACTCGCTCCCCAGACCGCTGCTCCTAACACGGAAGCATCATCTCCGAGTTCGGCGATTTTAATTTCAAAGGTATCCCGCAGAATCGGAACGACACTTTTGCGAGCAGCTTTACTGGTATAGTGGGTAAATAAATCCGGCATGGCTTCTGCCAAGCCACCTCCCAGAATGACGATATCCGGTGAGATGACAGTTACCATAGCACCGATGGCTTTGCCGAGATACTTACAGGCGCGTTTGATGATTGCTTCGACTTCTGTGTCACCATTGGCAACAGCAGCAGCAAGAACACCGCTGCGAATAAGGCTGATATCTGTACCGACCTGCTGCCGTAGGTATGGTGCAGCACCTCGGTAGGCCGCCTGAGCGGCCAGTCCGGAAATTGCCAGTCGACTTGCAACTGTTTCCAGACACCCGTTAAGTCCACAGCCGCATCGTGTGCCATTAGGGACAACAGGAACATGTCCAATTTCCATACTGGTTTGTTTCGATCCAGTAACGATCTTTCCGTTGAGTATCGCTCCGCCACCAATACCAGTTCCAGGAAAGACCCCCAATACATTTGTGGCTCCTCTGCCGGAACCAAACTGGCTTTCACCATAAACGCCGGCATCGACGTCGTTGAGCAGTTGCACAGAACAGTGGTACTTGTCTTGAAGGATTTTAACAATGGGGATATTTTTCCAACCTAGATTGACAGAACCGAGTACAATTCCGTTTTCCATATTCACAGTCCCAGGAACCCCAATGCCGATCGATGACAGTTCTGCAGAAGTAATTCCGCTCTCACTCAGGGCTTTCTCGATATTTTCGGTTAGTCTTTCAAGGACCGAGTCGGTTCCCCGGCTTCCCTGAGTTTTCATGCGGCTACGCCCAATGGCTTTGAATTGCGCATCGTAGACGACCGCCAGCATTTTAGTGCCGCCCAGATCAAAGCCGAGGTGATAGCTGTTGTTGGAGGTTTTCGACATAGTCAGTCAATACGCATTATCGGAGTCATTTAAAACCAGAAGTAGAGTCTCTGAATTTTAGGATAACAGAAGACCGGAAAGCAGTATGTCTTATCCTTTATGTTCGATTGTTTTTAATTATCCGGACACCTTACGACCGCTATAAATATCAGGAAAGATGCAGCAAGGAGTTCAAAAAATAGAATCTAATTAAAAAAGAAGAAGGCGTGAAAGTCTGACTTTCACGCCTTCTTAAGAACGATCTAGCTCTTTTCGTTAACTTAGTTAATAGAACCTGGAAACAGCTCTAATTAGTTATTCCTCCACTGTTCACCGAGTGGACCACCGTCTCGACGGTCACCTAGTCGGTTGTAGGTAACATAGTCAATGTTTTCACTCAGAAACTGAACAGAACCATCAACCAGTACAAACTGAGCACCACCCTTATGCTGGGATTTGAAGCCCTGCGAGGTAGACCAGTTGGACCAGTGAGTACAACCCGGGTACTGTGAATTAACCACACCGAATCCCGGTTCACCAAGCCCCTGGCTAGGGTAGTTAATAGGTCCACCAGTACCGATCCAAAGAGCAACTGAGTGAGCCCAGCCACCGGATTTGGCTAATGAAGTCTTCATAGGAAGAATTTCGCCCATCATGATTACCTGACTCTCACCGTCAGATACATCACGGAAGCGAGCTGCCCAGGCACCTCGAGCAAAGACACCGGAAACACGGAATCCACGAGCGTCATTAGCAAATACAGCAGGGCCGGTTTGGAACAGGTTACCAGGATACTCAGGACACCAGTTGTTTTGAGACCGGATGAACTGGGCACCAATACTGCACGCATAGTTGTGAAGCTGTGGAGCTTCTTCTGTATTAAATCCACCATCCCCGGTAGGGTCATTATCAGCCGATGGGCAAACAAAAGTCGGAATAATCTCTGACCAGAAGAACTTACGTTGGGTGAGACCAACATTGATACGTTCAAAGTTGCCTGCCCAGTTCTGTCCGATGCCGGGATTAGTTTTTCCCGTAATCCTGAAGTTCAACTGGTTATAGAGAGGATCCTGTTCCAGGAATGGAAGGATCTTCACCAGTTGACTACCGTGAGTTGTATCTTCCCAGGTTAAGCCGTTGTTTGATTGACGGCCCCAGAAATAAGCACCAGTATAAGGTAGCGAATTATAAGTGTTGTGGTATGTCCGCATCGCCAATCCAAGTTGTTTCAGATTGTTGCTACATGACATTTTACGAGCTGCTTCACGAGCTGCTGAAACTGCTGGTAGTAGCAAAGCCACCAGAATGCCAATAATGGCAATCACAACCAACAACTCAACAAGTGTGAAACCACTTTTTTGAGTGTTAATCCTTTTCATCGTAATACTCCAAAATCGCAATATGAAGAAAAAATATTTTAAGAATGATATCGCTTACAAAAGCCCAAGCCAGTGTTAACTAACTATAAGTAAAAACAATTAAAAGTGGTTGTTGTAAATCGGTTAAAAATGGAAAAAAATAATGCGGTTCTTGGACACTTTCTGATTAGGCGTTCAGGTTCGCAGAATCAGTTTTTTCGTTAGGAAGACAAAAAAATCCCCTTAGACCTGTAGGTCTAAGGGGATTCTCTTATTTGCGCCTTTAAGAGCAGAAGAAATTAGTTATTCTTCCACTGTTCACCAAGTGGACCACCGTCACGACGGTCACCTAGTCGGTTGTAGGTAACATAGTCAATGTTTTCACTCAAAAACTGAACAGAACCATCAACCAGTACAAACTGAGCACCACCCTTATGCTGGGATTTGAAGCCCTGCGAGGTAGACCAGTTGGACCAGTGTGAGCAGCCTGGGAATTGAGCATTGATCTGATTAAATCCAGGCTCACCAAGTCCGCTTACAGGATAGTTGACTGGACCAGCTGTTGCATTCCAGATTGAGTTGTGATGCATCCAACCATTTTTGTTATGGTCACCTTTGTGAGGAAGGATTTCACCAACCATGATTACCTGACTTTCACCGTCAGATACATCACGGAAACGTGAAGCCCAGGCACCACGACAGAATACACCAGATACTTCCATACCTCGTGCACCGTTACCGTGTCCGTGAGGACCTGTTCCGAACAGATTACCATGGTACTGAACGCACAGATTATCGCGACTAGGCATAAACTGCGAACCAATACTAGGTGCGTATGTAGTAATTGACGGTGCAAAAGCAAAATCAGTGTGGTCTGTATAAGGATCCACATTAGCAGATGGGCAAATAAACGTTGGAATCAACTCTGCCCAGAACCAGCGAGTCTGTGATCCGGCAAGTGGAGTCGTCTCAAAGTTTGATACCCAGGTTGCACCCCAACCTGCTTGACGACGGTCAACAGACATGAAGTTCAACTGGTTATAGAGAGGATCCTGTTCCAGGAATGGAAGGATCTTCACCAGATTACTACCGTGACTGGATTCTGCCCAGGCACGTCCGTTGTTGGACTGACGGTGCCAGATATAGTTACCAGTATTAGGTAGCGAATTATAAGTGTTGTGGTATGTACGCATTGCCAACCCGATTTGTTTCAGGTTGTTGCTACATGACATTTTACGAGCTGCTTCACGAGCTGCTGAAACTGCTGGTAGTAGCAAAGCCACCAGGATGCCAATAATGGCAATCACAACCAACAACTCAACAAGTGTGAAACCACTCTTGTTTACATGTCGTTTCATAAAAATACTCCGAAAAAAAAATAACCTACAAGTCCTTCGGACTTACCTATTCCTATCGTCTTTATCTAGAAACCAACTTAACCAATAGTTGGTAGCAACACGGGCGCTAACGCAGTTACACACCACTAATTAAATCATATTGTATGGTTCATTCAGAATTGAAAGTTAATAAGAAAAGGAGCTGCAAACAAAGAAATAAGCCGACAGCAATCTTATTAAACAGTGGGTTATTACAAATATCAAGCAATAAAAGGACGGTTAAGTGGTTATTTTTCAATTACAAGCATGATTGGATGTATTTAATATGCGATAGGTTCTAGAGCTTGAACTCGCCCTTTCGGGTATCCAATTGCGATCGAAGACGATGTACGATAGTGCTGTGTATCTGACTTACCCGACTCTCGCTTAAGTCAAGTGTCGCTCCGATTTCCTTCATGGTCATTTCTTCAAAGTAGTAGAGGATCATGATCAGACGCTCTGCTCTGCTGAGGCCTTTGGTAACCAAACGCACTAGATCGTTTTTACACATGCGGGTATTTGGCGAGGCGAACCGTTTATCGGCGACAATATCCATTTCACTCATGGATTTATTACCCTCGCTGTTCTGCCACTTTTTCTTGTCGAGGCTGATCAGATTGATACTGGAAGAGTTTGCTATAATTTTTTCCAATTCAGGCATTGGAAGATTCATGTGTTCAGCTAATTCCTCCTCCGTCGGATGTCGGCCAAGTTTGGCTTCCAATTCATTCGTGGCATTGTAAAGTTTTGTCGCCTGAGTCCGAACCATACGGGGTACCCAGTCCATATGACGCAGTTCATCCAGCATTGATCCCCGCACTCGTGTAACACAATAAGCTTCGAATTTAATACCCCGCGAGAGGTCAAAAGAACTTATGGCGTTGAGCATTCCGAAACAGCCGGCGGAAAATAAATCGTCTAGCTCGACACCGTCCGGTAGTCGATGCCATAGTCGCTCGGCATGAATTTTGACGACAGGTAGATAGTTTTCAAGCAGTTGATTTCTCAGTTGATCATCTTGAGGATTGCCCTTGTAGGCCTGCCACAATGGAAGCACTTCCAGATCGACCACAGGTCCGCTCCCATTGCGTTGCTGGGGTATTCCGTTTTCGTCTATGAACGATTCGTGTACTACCGTAGTTGTTTCGCTTTTAGAAGTTGGCATTTCGTTCCTCCCTGAACGATTTTCTTGCCTGTTGGCGGTTATTGTTTCTCTTGTTGAAACAGATGTAATTACGTTGGATTTAGGTTTAAGGTGAAGGAATCTTGAGCTTGGATCTCGCTGGCTGCTTTCTTTAAATTAGCCTCTTCTTCGAAGGTGTCCCACATTGCAGGATCTAATCCCGTCATGCGATATATTAGTTTGCTGTGAACACTTTCTGTCACGTGAGTAAATCCGTCCGCTAACCCGGCACTATGGCTTAAAAGAGTAACGGGTATTGGGATTTGTTGGAATAGAGAAACGAGGTGTCCTAAAGACTTCGCTTCATCCGTTTTAGTTAATGCCATCATGAGTTGACAGGATGGTTTGAGAGCCTTCGCTAATTCGACACTTGCCTGAGGGCGTGTATGTATGTCGTGTGTTAAAATACAGTAGTCAGCAACGATGTCCTGTACCATCGCATTGACAAGGGCAATCTGCTGTGGATTTTTGGAAACTGCAGGCGTATCAATAAAAACTGCAGTGCAGTCACTAAATTGCTGTAGTACTTTGTGTAGCTCTGCGGAATTGGATACCTGAGCAGTTTGAATCCCCAGCCTCTGCATCTGTAGATGCATCCAAAAGTGCTGCTGTCGGTTTTGTCCGGTGAATTCAATTACAGCGACCGGTAATTCTTCGCGCAGTTCACATTGAGTTGCCAATTTCGCAGCAAGGGTGGACTTACCTGTTCCGCTACGACCAGTTAGCACGACGGTTAAAGGTCTGGTTTGATTAAGACCTGTCGAAGTGAGATCCAAAGTTCCGGCGGTGACGATTTGTTTAAGTTGTCTTTCGATGAACGCTGTGATTTGTTTCTCCATCAGGCCTTCCGGCAGCGTTTGTAAAATCGCCCGTATTTGGCGCAATTCCATCCCCGAGTTTAGTAATGTTTTGGAGATAATCTCAGGTACGAAGTCTTCCGGATGCTGCTGTCGCTCTAACAGATGTTGTTGATGCTGATTTTCCAGCTTTTGCTGTTCTTGCTGATAGAGCTGTTCGATATAGGAATCCACGGTGTGCACCTGCTTGATTAAACGAGCAGCAGAGTTGATATTCTGGCTGATTAAGTCGTCGCTGACATGTTCACTAGCAGACTGTGAACTGGTGGTGGAGAGTTTCTCTTGCCGACATGATTTTACTGTGACAGTGCGGCACCGACTGTTTTTGGTTAACTCCGGAACGTGAGATTCAGTAGATAGAATAATGGCATCAGGCCCCAGGGTTTGGCGAACCTTTTCTAGGGCTTCCTGAATCGAGCGAGCTGTGAAGGAATGCACTTGCATTGAAATGACTAGCTAAAATCCTGTCGATTAGAGGAACTAAATGAAAATGAACCTGGAGAAGTCGTAGTGGGTGTGGCACGATGACTTTCGTGACTTAATTGGTGGTGCGATAAGATTTCGGTTTCCGTAGAGATCTCTTTTGCCGATAGGATTGTTATGTTGAGGAGTTTGTTTTTTGAGAGTCGGGCCATCGCCGGACGTATATCATCGGCGACAACCAGAACTGGCTTACCCTGCTCTGTCTTTGATTGGCTCAGGTGAGTTTGTAGTTCACGACTGAGCATTTCCTGGACCTGATGAGCAAGTGAGAATTCAAAATCAAGTTCTGTATATTGAATCGACTCGGCAATCGCCCTTTCTAACTCGGGCCGTAAAGATACCAATCGTAAACCGTCATTTTTGCTTAGTGCTGTTGAGATATTGCGGGCGAGTCGTGAACGGACGTACTCAGTCATTTTGACGGGATGATTTTGTCGCGGCGCGATCTCGCTAAGTGACTCTAGTATTTCCGCAAGTGGGCGAATCGACACATTTTCAATCAGCAGATTGCGAAGTACTTGCTGTACCTGTCCCAGACTCAGTAGTTCGGGGATCAATTGTTCCACAGCTGTTGGCGAGAATTCACGCAGTTGTTCAACCAACTGATTAGTCGCTTCACGAGTAAGTAGTATGTCCGCATGTTCCCGTACGGTATCCTGCAGATGAATGGCGAGTACTTCGACTGGAGTAAGTGGTTGCAGACCCAACTGCATAGCTTTTTCACGTTGATCTTTGCTGATCCAGCGAGCACCGCTATTTGCAACACTACTGCCGCCCGGCACCGTCCCCGGCAATTCGCTATCTAGATCCGGGTGCTCGTCAATAATAAGTAAACGATTAACAGATAACCGCCCGCTGGCAACAGGATTTCCCTGGATGAGAATTTCATATTGGTTTCCTGCCAGTTGCAGGTTGTCATATATTCTGATTTCAGGCAGGACAATTCCCAAATCTGTTGCCAGCTTATTTCGAATGAGTTGAATACGTCGGAGGATGTTGTCTTTCGATTCACGATTGGCCAGTGGTAACAATCGCAAACCAAGTCCAAGTTCGATAGCATCGACACGAAGCAGGTCAGTTAGCGTGGTTTCGTTAGCGGTGCTCTCCGAAGCTACTTCGGTTTTACTCGGAGAGTCTGCGGAGGGAGTTGTCTGGGTAAGTAGATAGGCCACACCGATACAACCGGCAGCCATCGTAAGCAGTGGGATTTTGGGAAGTTGCGTGAATGTTAGAACGGTCAGGAATGCGGCAGTGACGATTAGAACCTGCGGTTTACTGAAAAGCTGACTAATCAGTTGATTGGATAGCTTGCTGTCCTGACTGGTGCGAGTAATCAGAACGGCCGTCGCTAATGAGATTAGTAGTGCCGGGATCTGACTGACAAGACCGTCACCGATTGTAAGTTTGGTGTAAACTTGCGAAGCGCTGGCGAAATCCATATCGGATTTGATGATTCCATAACCCAATCCCACCACGATATTAATCATCGTGATGATGGTGGCTGCTATAGCATCCCCTCGGACGAATTTGCTGGCACCATCCATCGCCCCAAAAAAATCAGCCTGATGCGTCAGTTTACTGCGTTCCTGACGGGCCTGCTGTTGCGTGATAAGGCCGGAGTTCAGATCGGCATCGATAGCCATTTGTCGGCCGGGCATTCCGTCCAACGTAAATCGTGCGGCCACTTCACTTACGCGAGTTGAGCCTTTGGTAATAACCACAAACTGAATCACGACCAGTATGAAAAAAATGACAATTCCGACAACAATGTCATTGCCTGCCACAAAGTTTCCAAAAGATTCGATAACGTAACCGGCTGCTTCTGTACCTCGTGTTCCAGCGCCCGTCAAAATGAGACGCGTTGAGGCAACGTTGAGTACCAGGCGTCCGAGCGTAGCTGCTAGAAGTACCGTAGGAAATACGCTTAATTCAAGTGAGGTTTTGATGTTCAGCGTGGTCAAAAGTATGACAACAGCCAGAGTGATATTGCCTGCCATCAGTATGTCCAGCATGAACGGTGGCAACGGTACAAGCAGCACGAGCAAGCATGCAATAATACTTGTGGGAATAATCAGGTCTTGCCAGTTGTTTTTGTTCATACTTCAATTCACAGTTTTGCACCAAAGCAATCGCCTTGCAGACTTAATTTGATGCAAAGAATTTGTGGAGAAAGAGTAAGAAAAGAACTCTTCAGAGGCAAGACCATTCAGTATTTGACGATCGTTTTCAGTAATCCGGTTTAAGGGAAATCATCTCTGAATAGGGTAAGAAAAGAACCAGATTGGCCTAGCGACGAGATTGGTAGCCGTATTTTTCCAAATGCGGAAGACAACGTTTTTCAATCATTTCTTCCAATTCAGCAGGTAATTCATGTTTGTTGACTTTGTAGTCCTTTTGAGATTCAAGGTATTTTGCGAGTGGTTCGGCGATGCTCGTGTCAAAATCACCGAGATCAAGGCGTTCATAGATCGATCGAATGACCGTTGGTGTGTCTGACACGAGATCCTCATATCGCACGTCGATAAGATCAGTGGTGTCGATTTCCTGACGCTGGCGTTCGAAGGCATGGTAGAGTGCCTCAAACGTATCGCCAATATAGTTGTAGAGCCAGGATTTATCATAACGTGGGCGGTTAAAACCCTGAATATAGTCGAGTGATTGCCAAAGTCTTACGGTCGATGGGATTAGTGAGTAAGGATCACGACTGATGTGAATAAATTTTGCACCCGGAAAGGCTTCTGCTAAGAACTTGATCCGGCCGATATGAGGTGGTGACTTAAGGACTACAGGTTTGGAGGGTTGTTGATAGCTCACCATTTTGACGAATTTAATAAGAACGTCCTGCCACTTTCTGATTTCATCTTCAGAGAGGTTTTCAAGTGTCAGGTAGTCGTTATCCACCAGTTCTCCGTTAGGAAAGGCCATTCGCAGATATGGTGATCGATGTCCCATATTGAAAATTGCGAATTCATCTTCCTGAGGTTTGCGAAAGCTTGTGGTGACATTGTCCTGCGGGCGTTTTTCCGGGATCAGCAACTTGTCCAACTTGAGGAATAGTTTTCCGGTGACTAAAAACTGATTCGGCAGGAAGCACTGAAGAGTATTGGGGTACGTAAAGTTATCGTCGAGCGAAATAAGATCGTGCAAAAATGTGGTGCCGCTTCGCCAGTGTCCAACGATGAAGATGGGGGGAGCCGGGAGTTCGTGACGCGCTACTTTCTTGCCATAGATTAGTGACTGAATGCCGCCGATGATACTGTTGAGGACGGAAAAGTATGAGATCGTAAAGGCAACGTACCAGCGCGATGGATGAACCGCAAATTTGTTTTTAGCGAGCAGTTTTATGTAGTCTCCGCAGCGCAAGCCATGCCAGAACCGCGGAGCGGTAATCGGATATTGCTTATAGAAAGGCTTTTCTTCTTTACTCACGATAATCGGTAACTTAGCCCTGACTTTTTGAAAGTCTAGTAAACACCTATATCTTTATTTCGATTTTTTAAGCCAGTACCAACACAAAAAAACCATCACATTTTAAGGATAACTTTATACCTGCCGTAAGATATTAATCACTTCACGGTACATATATGGCGGAATTAACTGACGCGGTCGCAGGTTATTGGCGATCAGCGTGGCTAACCGTTTATGCATCTGACAGCAGACCCCCTGTTCGCGGGCCATTTGGAGCACTCCGTTAGAGGATTTTCCCAAAGGGGAATCGGGTTGCCAGATTTGCTGGATCCGAGGTACGTCCATATGTTGCTGATCATAGGCAATTGCAACAATCGGACCATCAGGCACATACAATAGGATCGATGCCTGGGTTAAGTCATACGTATCGCGACCGGACTTAGTGACAGCTGGCTTGGAACGAAGGGCATTGGATCTCTGTGCTTTTTGCTCTTTGCGTAGTTCTTCCGCAGTCATCCGCAAACCGCGTTCCCACTTTAGCTTTTGCCAGACGTAATCCAGAATGCCGAGCACAAACAGCACCATGCCAAGTTGCAGAAGTATCTGACTAAGAATATTAACCGCGGAGGTGATAATTTGTGAAGTCGGTAATAGCGATAACCCGGCAATCTTTTCACGCATAAGCCACAGGCTGATAGTTGTTAATACGAATAAACTAACCGACCGAAATAGACTACCTATTGTTTCAGCCTGGTGTTCGGCAAGGGTCATGCGTTTCCACCAACCTGCCGGACTGAGTCGTGAAACATCGGGCACGATTCGGCGCGGAGCGAAGAGCAACCCGGTCTGGAGTACATTGCTGAGAACGGCAATGGTAGTGATCCCGAGGATGATTGGAGCAAATAACTGCAGCATTGGTACTGCTTGCTGAAGCCAAAAGCTAATCGTGCTCCATTGGGCAGCAGTTTCCTCCAGAGACGCGATGAGTCGGAATTGTCGTTTCCAGTTTTGGTTTAAATGCTGTTCAATAGCTTCAAATTGCCACTGTATTAGTATCGTTGAACCCAGCAGAATGGCTGCTGTTATCAGTTGCCGACTGCGGGCAACATTCCCCTCACGCTTTGCCATTAAGCGTTTAGTGGAGGAAGCCGGTAATGTTGGGTCGCTGGACATTGATCAGGTGATCTTAAAGCGGAGAAGGATGAATTGGTTGAAGGATAAATTTTTTATTGGGTAATACGATTAAGTACGGAAGTAATTTCCTGTTGCATTGCCAGAGTAATTGTTCCCAACGTGAGCATGACAACCGTTAGTAGTACAGCAGTGTTGGCTGGGAGACCGAGTACAAATTGGTGGAATTGTGGCGCCTGTCGACTAATCCAACCCATCGTTAGATTTGTGGCCAGCATCGTAATCATTACCGGAGCAGCTAGTTTCAGTCCCAGAACAAAGCTCCACGTTAATGCGGTTGAAATGCTGATAAACGAATCGGTGCCGAGCGTTTTTAAATTGAAGCTTCCAATGGGCAACCAACTGTAACAATCCAGTAACGCTGAGATTACGAGGGTATGCATCCCGGCAGTAACTAAACCGGCAAATACTGTTAGCCAGATTAGTTTAGCCAGAGCTGAAACATTGTTATTACCTCGTAAACTGATACCACTTGAGAGTCCAATCCATTGCGAGCCTAGCTGTATTCCTTCAATTGCAATCAGAATGGATGTACCAATGCCAAGACCGGTAAGCAACTCACTTATTACAATATCAAGTGTAGGTAGAACAGTGGATCCGATTTCTGCAAGTAGCGTCGCATTTTCACTGTGAAATGTCGTTAACAATGCCGTTAGCAAAATACCTAGAGCAAGTCTCGCCTGCCAGTGAAATGGATGTTTTCCCAAGGGTAATAAAATTACCACCGGTACTACCCGTAATCCAATGAGCAGAGCGATGGTTATGAGCGTCTGTGAGAATTCAGTGAACAGAGGAAGGTCAATCATCTCAACCTCCTGAAATGATGGTTGGTATGCTCTGGAATATGTTGCCGGTAAAGCTGGAAAGTTGTTCGAACATCCATGGCAGTGAATAGCATAGTGCTATCAGGATACAGATAAGTTTAGGGATATAACTGAGTGTCTGATCTTGAACCTGAGTCATTGCCTGAACTACGCCAATCAGAAGTCCCACGAGGATAGCCACGATCAGGATTGGTGCGACAAGCGTGAGGGTTGTGATCAAGGCTTGTTGTCCTAACTCGATAGTTTGTTCGTGTTGCATCATCACTCTCCGTTAAGCAAAACTTTCAAGTAATGTCCCTACCAGCAGGTGCCAACCATCGACCATGACGAAAAGCATGAGCTTAAATGGTAGTGATACGGTGGTTGGCGGAAGCATCATCATGCCCATCGAATTGGTGGTTGCACTAACAACAAGATCAATGACCAGAAACGGGAGGAAGACGAGGAAACCAATCAGGAATGCTGTTTTTAGTTCACTGATCATAAATGCCGGCAGTAGTGCCTGTAGTGGAATTTCATGATAACTGGTGGGAGTCAAAGAACTTTGACTGGCTGCTAGATAGGATGGTTGAGACGGCTCATCTGATTGTGGCAGGTAATCGTAGAACAGCCAGACATCATCCGTGTTTCCCGTGTTATCGATTTGAGTCCCCATAAAAGTAACCAGTGAAGCGCGGCTGATTTTCCAGGCCTCTTCGGCACCGATTTCTTGATTGCTAAAAGGCACAATGGCATTTTGATATACAGTTTGCCAAGTGGGTGCCATAATCAGGGCACTCATAAACAGAGCCAGTGAGGCGATCATCTGATTGCTTGGGTTTTGCTGAGTACCCAGAGCCTGCCGCAGTAAACTCAAGACGATGGAAATTCTTAGAAAGGAAGTTGTCATCAGCAGCATCGCAGGTGCAGTGCTGAGTAACGTGATCATGCCAAATAGCTTCAGGCTGTTGATAGCCTGATCAGGCGAATTGAGTTGTTCAATCGACGTTGTTAATTCTTCTGATGCCTGCTGGACGACATTAAAGGAATCTGTTGTGAAAGATTCATCTGTTGCTGCCGGTGCTTTCCCTTCGAGGGTATAACTGATCTCTGCATGTAACCAACTCAAGGGGCTGCCGGACATGAATAACGCAAAGATTATGACAATCGTTCGATTTGGTTTTGTCGAACAAAGGCAGAATCGTCGGTAGGATTTATTTTGAACGTCGGGCATTTTAAGTGTCGGTGAACAGTTGATTGGGATCCTGATCGTATTGTCCGAATAAGGATTTGAAGGTCGATCGTCCAGATCCGTCGGATTCGGTTGTCGATAGCAATTGTTCCACTTCGACCGGATCCATGATTTCGGTTAGGCATGTGACCTCTGATTCACCTGCTGAGATTAACAGGAGTCGCTCTCCGAGTTTAACCATATGTAGGGAATGGTTTTTTGTAAGTCTGGTTTGCCCAATAATTTCCAGTGTCTGCTTACCCAGTCGAATTCCGCTCTGCGACCGTCGACTACGTGTGAACCAGACAATGCCAAGCAGCAGACTGATGACGATCGCGAGTGAGCCGCTCATCCGGACCAAAGCTTCGTTGAATCCCGGGACAGCGGAAACCCCGGACCGAGTATTTTCTTCGGAGCTGGAATGAGAGTGCGGTTGCAGCGGCATGTTCAGGTAGGATAACGGCTCTTTAGAATTGGATTTTTGTTGGCCCAGATTATCGCCAGATGTAAATCCGAAAGTTAAAAAAGCCATTAGCGTTAGAGACAGGAGTCGCGTCTTAGATTTCATAAGCATGGTCCTGTTGTTGGATTTCACGTAATCCCGCAATTTCGATGACATAGTAATTATCACGGGCACGCAGATGCCCGCTGCCGATGATCTGATCTTTCCAGATCAGATCCACGGTTTTATCAACAGGTTCATCGCTGGTGATAATCATGTCGGCCGTAAGGTGTTGTGAATCCGAGTGTGAAATTTCAGTCGTGCAAATTCTTATCTTCAGTGAAATGTTTTTCAGGGGATTGCCGCCGCCACTGATAGCGTTGCTAAATTCTGGGTAGACTGTCGATCCGGGAGTCGTTTCTTTCGAAGAAAATCTGGCTGATCCGTTTTCTTCCAGTCGATCGATCAGCGTATCGCATTTGTCGATTCTGTCCTGTATGTTTTCCGGCAGATCGGGCTTTGTGGTATCCGTAGAGATAGATTCCTGATGACACTCAGGTGATGGAGTCTTTTCTTTCACAGGACAAACCTTACATACTTCTCAAACAAGTACACTTCTTAAACAAGCCACAATTGCGGAGTAACTTTTCCTTGAATTCAGCTTAAAAATCAAGGTCAGTTTTATGCAGCGGCGTGAAAAGGTTTTTGCTCAATGAATTGAATGGTGTTCTCCTGAATCATAGATGTTGCCTGAGCCGCGATAAATTTTTGGGCCTTCTCTATTTGCCTCAGCGATACTCCGGTGAGTTGCTCCAGCTTTTCGGTAAATCTTTCCGCTTGCTGCCCCTTCAGTGGCGCTGTAATTCGTTGAATGACTTCGGTCGGAGCTCCCGCTAAAGCCAGTAGTAATGTTTTCTGATCGATGTGATGGAATAGTTTCGCCAACGAGTTATCGTTGAGTAAGGTAATATCTTCAAATCGCAAGATTTCTTTTCGTGTAGCCAGTGTTTCCTGTAACAGCGAGCGTGAGCAGGCATCGATAGGTCCCACCTGTCGTTTGCGCGAGTGAAGGTATTCGAGATGGCTTAGTTCTGTTCCATTGGATTCAATATCAGTAAGCGTTCGATGAAGGAAATTGTCCTGCACAGCTTGTTGGATGGTTTCAGCTGTATGTTGTGAAGGGTATTGGGTTTCTGATTCGCTGATGTGCATCAGGCAATCCCGCAAAAGTCGAGTGACTGTTTGAATTTGCGTGAACTCACAGTCATGACTGTGAGTTATGCGTTCAAGTATTTCACTTTGCTGTCCTGGTGACAGATAAGAAAGAAAGACTCCGGATAAGTCGGCAGGCATTCTCGCCAGAACGGCAGCAGCGATTTGTTTGTGGATTTTCCCTAGAAAGCGGGCAACCAGTGGCGGTGAAACTTTGTAAAGGAACTGGAAATCGCAAGGCTGCCTGTCATTAAATTTTGAATAGGTTCGGTCGGGTATTTCCGCGGTCGGGTTTCCCTCCAGTTGTCTGGTGGGCGCGGGTGAACTTGCAGCATCAACTTGAGGCGTGTAATCGGATAAAAACTCCTCAATGACCGACCGGGATGACTTCAGGTCTTCTTCAGAAAGATTGTCAACAGCCTGCCGCATATGCTCCGCTTCTGCCGGATCGAGCTGTTGCAAAAGCTCGTCAGCTTGTGTTTTATCAAGGCTGGCAATGAGGATAGCAGCCTGACGGATTGTATTGTGGTCCATCATGATGAAGTACTGCTGATCCATTTTTTTAGAATGTCGGCAGCATCTGCAGGTGCTTCATCGACTAAGGCATTTAATTCATCTTTGAGTGTTAATTCGGCCGCCGTCTCCGTTGACACGTCGTGGATGACGGGTGGTTTTTCAATATGTACATTTCGCGATACTGAAGTTCCGGAGAAATTTTTCTGCGAAATGAAAACGGGATCTTCCATTTGTGGGGAGTTGGGTACGGAGTGGTTTGTGTTTGCATTGAGCGTGTCGCTGACAGTGGCTGCGGTTGCTGTCGACGTTTGAAGTTGTCGGTTTCGCCGTAGCAGGCCGATAACACAGGCAGAAATTAGAATGCCCATAAGAATTTCGCGCCATGCATCCCTGAGCATACCGGTTACGGTAACAGCAGCAGTCTCGGTCTGTGGTGGCAGATCCAGAATGGTTGCGACATGGACGGTGAATTCATTTAGTGTTGTGTGGGGAATCACGGGCATAATTCCCTGCAGAAGCTCGGTGACATTCTCTTTGATTTGTTGAGAAATCGCTTGTTGCTGGCTCTGAGATATCGCTTTGCGACTTTCAGCTACTTGCTGAATATACGAGTCGGGGATGCCGACCGAAACGGTTGCGTTTACAGTATTCACAGTCGGAGAAGTCGTGGCTATCGGTGATTCGACTGGATAGAGCCCCACTTCGATTCGTGCGTTCGGAATATCGATTAGTAGATTAGTAATGCGGCCTCGCCACCAGCGTTCATAATTTCGCAAAGCAATATCGAGATTTGAGGCATTATAATTTGAGTCAGAGGCTCCAAAGGTATGTCCGGTATTCAGGTCGATAACGACAACATTGTTTCGTTCAAGACCGGCAAATCTGGCAGCGATGACTTCTCGTATAGCTTCTGCGGTTTCTAGTGTTACTTCACTTTTTGTGGCAGCCTTAATGGCAGCCAAAGCGGTCATTTCTTTACGACCGCTTAATCCTCGCTGCTGATGGTCGTCGATATTGATTTGAGCTTCTTCAATCCCAGGTATTTGTGTGATGATTCTGGCGAGATCTTTTTCCCGGGCATTTCGCAGACGCATTTCACGCAAAGTCGGCGTATCCAGTATGCTACCGTTTTTAAGAACGGAATCCACATCAGAACTATATGAATGAGATTCGAATTTGCCAGCGATAGCAGCTAAGTATTCAGATCGTTGTTCCGGAGGGATCAGAATTTGCTGGTTGTTCAGTTCCCAGCCCTCTAAACCGGCGGCCTTAAAGTGTTGGGTGAGTTTGGTGAGATCTGCATTGGATAATTCACGATGACTCAGCAGGGGTTCGAGTTGGCGCGGTGTCGAACCGAAGGTTAATGCCAAGGCAGAGAAAACAACCAGCAGCGTACATACACCAATCGTTATACGCGCTCGTGGACTAGCCTCGTGATAGCGAGTCCTGGCGGTGTCAATTAGTTGCTGAATTCGTTGCATGGTTTAATAAATGATCTTTGTAAAGAGGGAATTAGGCGGCCTTTTGTCGTTGTAAAGCTTGAAGAATCAGGGTGAAGGCGGCTCCACCTTCAGGATGACTGCCGACACGAATTCCTCCTCCATGCTTTTCCATAACCATTCGGACATTTGCCAGCCCAAGACCAGTTGCGCCTGGTCGGGTGGTGTAGAACGGTTTGAAAATCTTGTATTCAATGCCGGGCACAATTCCCGGACCTTGATCGGACACTTGAATTTCTATTGTTTGATTCAGTTTTTTGGCTTTGACAGCAATGCCAGCCGATGATGGCGAATGTTCGATGGCATTCAACAATAAGTTGGAAACGGCCATGCGGAGCCAATTTGCATCACCAAAGGTTAGTAGCTCTGATGCGGGCAGCTCTAACAAACCATCAATCGGGTTTGATGGTGCTATTGCCTGAACATCTATAGCCGCCTCTGTAATGGATGCTTTTATGTCAACGATTTCCCATTGAGGACGTTTTCGCTGAGTAAAAAAGCTCAAATTGTCAGACGTCATAGTTCCGTACTCAAACGCGCCAAGTATCGTCTGGATATTTGCGGGAAATTTGTACCGGATTGCGACTATTGCCGTCAATGCAGATATTTATCGCTCGGCGCATGAAAAAGGCCCGAGCCAATAGCTGAGCCTTTAATTTTTTAGCGGTACGGTATCACGACCTGTTTTGTGTCATGACTGGTAGAGGGCAAAAAACGGCTGTTATAGGAGTTCAGACATAGTTGAAACCAGCCCTTTAACAGCATCAATACTATTTTGAAAGGCGCCTCGTTCTTCTTCGGTGAGGTCAATTTCTATCACTTTTTCGACACCACCACTGCCCAGAACAATCGGTACACCAACGTAGTAGCCACCGACACCATACTCCTGCTCGCAGTAAGCGGCACACGGAATAACGCGTTTCTTGTCTTTGACAATCGCCTCAACCATCTGTGCACAAGCAGCAGCCGGAGCGTAGAAGGCACTCCCGGTTTTTAATAGCCCAACAATTTCAGCTCCGCCTTTACGGGCTCGGTCGACGATTTCATCGAGGCGTTCTTTAGCAATTAGTTGTGTTACAGGGATGCCACCCACGCTTGTGCAGCTTGGTAGAGGAACCATAGTATCACCATGTCCACCCATCAGCAGAGCGGAAATGTCTTCGACACTAACACCCAACTCCATTGCCAGAAATGTGCGATAACGAGCAGTATCAAGTACACCAGCCTGCCCCAGAACTCGTTGTTTTGGAAAGCCGGTAACCTGAGCACAGCGTTGTACCATAGCGTCGAGTGGGTTACTGACAACGATCACAACAGCATCAGGGCTGGTTTCTTTGATTTCGTTGGAGACAGCCGTCATGATTTTTGCGTTGGTTGCAAGAAGGTCATCACGACTCATACCGGGTTTACGAGGGATACCGGCAGTGATAACGATGACATCGCTACCGGTCGTATCAGCGTAATCTGTTGTTCCAACAATGTTGGAATCAAAGCCCATAACCGGAGAAGCTTCCATAAGATCTAGAGCCTTACCTTTAGGCATGTCCTCGGTTGCCGGGATATCAACTAAAACGATATCTCCCAGTTCAGCAGCGGCACACCAATGTGCCGTGGTGGCTCCGACATTTCCTGCCCCAATGATCGTGATTTTCGCACGTCGCATGAAAGAAACTCCTTTTCAGACAATAAGTGATTAATAAATGTATGAAGATTGACACTGTCTTTGATTGTCCGCGACTCAGATTCGGCGTCAAGATGTGAGACAAGGAAACTCTCTGGTTTTACGAATCGGACGGTTTCCGGTTTGTTTTTTCCAGATTTGAGATCAGGTCTTTGTTAAGCCCGCCGGCGTGTCGCGTACTCGCTGTCTGTTTACGGAAACCGTCATCGGCGCGATGAGTTTTGAAAAGAAAACCGGTGACGACCAGTAGCAATATGACAAAACCCACACCGAGATAAATACTGCCCCGTTTTGCATTTAGTCCGGATGTTTCGTGGACAAGCACGTTGTTGGCAATAAATAGCGGACTGAGTTGCACGCGATTATCTCCAACGCTCATTGTTCGCGCGCTTTGATAAGCCCAAAGCTTAAAAAAGAAGCCGTTCAGGGTAATGTCTTCGTGAAGCGAATTACTGCGATAGGTACCGTGTTGAATCTGAGTTTGAGCGGTCTGTAATTTAAGTGGTAATTCAACGAGGCAGATTTGTACGGGATACCGAGATTTATAGACAAGCCCCTGCAGATCTTTTTCGTTCGTTTTTAATTCGATGGCGTCATTGCCCAGATAGACGAAGGCATCGAGTTGCCAGTAGTGATCCATCCCCAGACGAAATCTCATCTTCTCATTGCTGATTTCCACCTTTGTGATTTGCCGGACGTCCGCTTCGAGGGTGATAAATGCACCCTGTAAGTCCCGGGTATTCTGCAGGTAATCAGAAATTGTAGGTTGGGTAATGGTTGATCCAGTTGTGACCCGCTGAATGGCCTGCTGTGAATCCGGTGTGTTGACGATCGACATAATCTGAAAAAATGCTTCGGTATCAGCCCGGTTCATGGCCTTGCCATTGGATCGCCGCAGGTCATCCAGCAGGCCGGCATCAAATTCGAACCGACTTAATAAAGCTATCCCGGCATTGATCCGATCATCGGTTGAAACGTCTACCGGCAACCACTCAATTCGTTGTGCTGCCAGCACAACTTCCCTAAGTTCCTTTTGCGGTGAGTCTTCGACCAAGGAGTCTTGTTCTTTTGCGACTTTGAGTAGCATTCCGTCGACGGCAGCGGGTTGGTTTAATTCAAATGAAGCATCCGGAGCTAATTTTTTTTGGTTGTCACCTTCGGTCTGCTCACCTGAGTTGCTCGTTTTAGTTGTCGTCTTCCATTCGGCTGGAAACCAGGCAATGGGCAGTTTGCGAGTTGCAATCCGAACAGGGATGTCTGATCCATCGGGATTCAGCCAGACCCAAAAAAAAGATCGGAATCCAAGTAGCCGGGCGGCTTCTTCAACAATTGGCTGACGTTGAATTCGTATGACGGTTCCCTGAATCCGATAGAAGTCGATTCGATAGTCGTCAGGTGTTTCCAGAAATGCCTTAAGTAATGTGGATGTATCGAGTGTATGTGCTTTCGACCAACGTTTAATGTCACTACGGTCTAATTCATGAAAATTGCGGAGAACATAAGCTGTTGTGTCGATGTCTTTCCCGGCAATGGGCTCATTATCAATCAAAAATCTTAACTGACTGTCGCCGATTCCGGAGATCTCCAGCATTTGCTTAGCGGTGGTCGAATTTACAATTGAGAAAGGAATAACCCGATCGCTGAGCCGATTTTGTTGCCACGGAAGCGAGCCCATTTCTGCGGGTTGTGCAAGCGTTGCATTATTCCAAAATATCAACGGCACCAGACCAAATAAACAGACGACGATTCCGCGCAGTGGACTAATCATCTTCGGATGGCTCCGTTTCGAATTTATCTTCTGCTTTCACACTTGCCGATGTTAAGTCTTTCTTGTTAGACAAAACGGAGTCAGTTGAATTATTTTTTTTCAACACAGGAATTTCCTGCAGGGCTAATTCTCCTAATGCTTCCAGAACCGAAGGACCGACTTCATCTTCGTTTAAATGTGACATTTGGTTTTCAGTCGTGTTACGAACAGAGCGTTTTCTTGAATCATCATTATTCCAGATGCTGGCAATATACACACCAACGGTAATAAGAATGGCCAATGTGAAAGGAATGGTGATAATGACCCATCCGGAAAGCGAGTCGTCAGCCCGCTTTTGACTTGCTGTTGCTTCGAGTCGTTCCCCCTTAAACCAGTCGAAGTTTTTGGCCAGTAGTAATGGTGAAGAGTGCATCTTTCCATCATCTCCGGGGTGAGCCCATGATTTGAAGAAGTATCCTGTAACTTCGACAACGTCGCCTATGTCAAGTAATTCCCCGTCCAGATTTTTATCCGGAAGGCGGGGGAAGTTCTTTGGCGTTTCGAGACTATAAACCACAAAGGGAACTAAGGTTCCACCAGTCGGTTTAATGATGATGACATTATATTGCTTGAGATTCAGTTCATTATCCTGTGCTTGAACTCGGTATGCTCTTCTGATCTCACCTCTTACGGTGATGAGTCGTCCGCGAAATTGTGATTGTTGCGTTCCCAGCTCCAATGCACTGACGCGTGCCGTTGAGTGCTGGCGGATTACCGGATAGCGATACTGTTGTAGTTGTTCGAGCATGCGAAACCATGCCAAATCATCATTGATTGAGAAGATAGAATGGTCTTCCAACATTGAAACGGATAACTGATCGATGATGCTTTGAGTGAAACGGTACTCTTGTTCAAATTGAGCTGTATTGGCCGGCTGTTCAAGGACTTCCAGAAAGGCCTTTCGATGACGATCATTCCACTGCTGTCTGAGAGTCGCTACGACGGCCATGCCGCGGGCTTTCTGGGAATCTGTAAACGCATTTTCGCTAGCGTTGAGTGAAAGCAGAACTTGCTGAACATACTTTTGAAATAGTTCATCAATTTCCTGGTAGAGATCCCACCATGTTGTTTTGTGCTCATCGTTTAATAATGTTTTCTGACGGGCTTTACGTAGGGTGTCGACGACCAACTTTTTTTGGTTATATGTAAGTCGTTTGAAAATGACTTTCCATAAATCAAGGTAAGTTTGATGAACGTCGAGTTCAGTTTGTGATAGCTCGCCCGTGTTAAACGTGCCATAGTGCGCCAGCCCCGGGTATTGAAAGGTGTCTTTTGGTTTCGCATCTGTTGTATTAGCTTCCGACTGATTGACCAAAGGTTCGGATGAGCTAAAAAAACTAAACGTGTTTGGATCGGCAACTTTTTCGATTGCCAGTACCACACCCATAAGCAGTGCCACCAATACAAAAAGCTTGTACTGAGCTCTGCGGGAAAAGTAATTGGGCGGAGCTTTGCTTTGCTCCTGCTCGGCTAATTCTTTGGAAGATCGAAAACGCACGGCAGTTTTGGAAGGCTGGAAAAGGTTGTTCGTACTTATTCTAGCACGAGGTGCAAAGACGAGGAAATCCAGGAAACTTTAATCTCGGCACTGATCTGATTGGAAGAATTGTTCTATTCAAAATTGAAATCCTTCTTGAGTCGGCTGAGACCCGTTCGGTTGACGACCAAAGTGTCTTTTTATACCAATTCTGATGACCGCTGATAGTTTAGGAGTGTTACGTAGGAATTAGACAGTGATTTAACCTATTTTGAGTACTTTTCTGGGTACTAGTTGTTGATTCTATAGGGGGTAGATACTTGAATCGGCACATTGAACTCAATAGGCTAGTAGCATGGCCTGCCGTTAACATTTTGAATTGGGTAACCGCAAAACAAAGTGGCAGGTATAATTGGCTTATCAAAACGAAGCAACGGAGTACCTCGTCGGATTCAGAACAATGATTCGGCAGTGTTTTAGACACTCTGTTTGTAGTGCAACTAGGGATCTTTCAACAATGATAAAGCGACTGGGCTACAGGCTATTGCTGCTATTCGCTTTTGCTTTTAATCTTTCAGGTCAATTGCTTGCGGAAGAGCCTGCCAGTCAGTTTCTGCAAGAGCTTAGAAATCAGCGGTATTTCGAATTAGCTGAATATTATCTTGATGTTCAGATTGAAAAACAGATGCTTTCGGACGAGTTTCGGGCCAAGATTGATCTGGAACGTGCCATGGTCATTCTCAGTGGAGCCCGGAGTATCGCCAACGGTGCAGAACGTGATAACAGGTTTGCCGATGCTCAGAAACTACTCGAACGTTTTTCTGCAGAGGTTGAAGATACGGATCTTAAAATTCAATCAAATAATGAGCTTGGAAACCTACTGTTTCAGCGAGCATCACTGGTTGAATTTGAAGGTAGTAAAGAAGAGAATGCACCGCGCAAAGCGGAATATGTTACTCGTGCACGGAATTTGCTCATCAAGGCACGCGATACTTATGTTTCAGGTCGTGACCAGTTGAAGGCAGAGTTGGAAGCGATTCCTAAGATACTCGACCCTGAAACTGAGAAAGAAAAGATTGCCCGCCGTGAAACACTTTATGTTGAATATTTGCAGTTGGTGATTACGACTAGCAAATTACTCGAAGAGATTGCTCAGACCTACCCGTCGGAGGCACCGGAATATAAAACGAATTACGAACAAGCCATTAAAGAATATGATGCCGTAGCGTCAAGATTTCGCCGTAAAGGTGTCGGGATTGTCGCTTTGGTATCTCAGGGGCGTTGTTATCTGGCGATTAATGATAACAAGCAGGCACTGAGTTTTCTGCAGGAAGTGATTGACGAGCGGGAGACTCCAGCCTTTCGCAATATTGTTAATCTGGCAATGCCCCTGTACATGAAGACGTTGTCGGCTGAAGAGAAGACTGAAGATGCAATCAGCATGGGAGTTGAATGGAATGATGGTATTCGCCCGAATGAACTGGCAAATGAGGAATGGCATGCATTTCAACTTGAACTTGCCAGGACTTATCGCTCCAAAGCAGATGCTTTGAATGATCAAAATCCCAATAATGCGGATGCACGCAGAGCTTATGTAAACGCACGAAAACTGGCCCAGGAAGTTCTCCGTTATCCGGGTCGTGAAAAGCAAAATGCTCGAGACCTGCTGGCATCTCTGCCAAACCTGCCTGGTGGAGTTGAGGAGGAGGATAATCCACCTCAGAATTTTACCGAAGCGCTCGCTAAAGGTAAGGAATTAATGGAATCAGCTCAGGCGATGGAATTTACCATCAAGACTTTGCCCGAAACGATTGCCGGTGAAGAGGACCCTGAGAACAAAAAGGTGCTGGAAGCTCAGCTTAACGAAGCCCGGCAGAACTATGGTAAAACTCAAAATGCTGCCGTTGGATATTACGAAATGGCACTCGCCTTCACCGATGAAGAGACACCAATTTCTTCGCTTCAGGAAGTGTATTACTATCTGACATTTATCAACTACAGTCGTGGTAATTATTACGAAGCGATTGTATTGGCTGAGTATCTTGCCCGGAAGTATCCGGGTGAGTCAGGGGCTCTGCCCTGTGCCAAGATTGCGTTGAATTGTTATCAGTTGCTCTATAACGAGGCATTGGAGGATCAGCGTGAGTTTGAAGTTAATGGTCTGATTGATATTGCCGAGTACACGATTCAGAACTGGCAACAAAGCGAAGAAGCTAATGACGCTCGGCGTCGTCTTGTTCCCTACATGATTGAAACCGGGCAGATTGATAAGGCTAAACAATATACGGCCCAGATTCCGGAAGCAGCCCCTGAGCGACTTGAGTCCGAACTTCGTATCGGACGTACATTATGGTTCCAGTATCGTCGTGATGCCCGAGAAATGAATTCACTTAAACGCGAAGCTCCGGATTCTCCTCGGATTGTTGAGCTAGAACAAAATCTACCAACGATTAAAGCATCCGCTGGCGAGATGCTGGAAGCTGCCGGAACTCGTCTTCAGGCAGGAACAGGACTGAAGCTTAACAATTCCAACGTCGCTGCCCTGCTTGCACTTAGCCAGTATTACGTGGAAGTAGAGAAGCCAGAGTTGGCTTTGATCCATCTGGAAAACGAAAATTATGGGCTGTTGAGTCTGATTCAGAAGAAAGATCCTGTTGCCAGTAAGCCCTCTACGGTTGAATCAGCGTTCCGCGTGGCATTGACCGGTTATATGTCGATGCTGTCGGGGGAAAACGGAGCTGCCAGCATTGACAAAGCTAAGGGGTTACTGCAGCAACTTAATAGTCGGGTTGGAGATACGCCTCAAGGTAAGAAACGATTGGTGAGTTTTTACTTCACACTGGCCCGCGATCTGGAAGAACAACTAAACGCAGCCGAGAATGCCGAAAAGAAAGATGTTTTGGCAGCTGGTTTTGAAACCTTCCTCAATGAAGTGGGAGCAACGGGGATGGACTTTAGTGTCCGTTACTGGGCAGCCTCTACTTTACAGGGCCTTGGCGCAAGTTTTGAAGCGAACGGTATCGTCTCTCCCAGATCTCGGGAGTATTACGAGAAGTCGGTGGTTCAGTTCAAAAGTATTGCTGAAAAAGGCAAAGAAGATGTGACCTGGATTAACGAAGATGAAGTCACTGGTAAAGCTTATCTTGCTCAGATCCGTATGAATATGGCTCAGGTGATGAAGAGACTGGGGCAGCAGCAAGAAGCCGTAAAAGAACTTGCTTATATTCTTTTGGAGACTCCATCAAATGTTTCAGTGCAAATCGAAGCTGCCAAAACCTATAACGAATTGGGAGCTCAGACAGGTGAGCAAGCTCAGTTTCTCTACGCTATTGGTGGAGCCCGGCCGAAGGACGGTGAAAATCTTATTTGGGGTTGGAGAAAACTAAGTACGTTGACGCAGGGTAAACAACAATTTACCTCAGAATACTATGAGACACGTCTGGGGATCGCCGAAGCTCGGTTAGGACTTGGGAGAGCAAAGCAAGGAGACGAAGGTAAGAAACACATCGGCTATGCCGAATTGGAGATTCTAAATACCTATAAGATTTATCCGGAATTGGGTGGTACAGAATTTACAGCTCGTTTCGATAGCCTGTTGCGAACCATTCAACGAGAATTGGGTAAAACGGAGAACGGGTTAACCGGGGCTTCTGATGCACCACTGACATTAGATAATACAGACATTCCCGGACTCGAACCTGCAGTCGCGGCACCTCCTAAAAAGAAAGAGTCCGATAGCAATATGTTATTGTTTGCTTCGCTGGCAGGAATCTTTGCTGCCTTCGGTTTGATTTTGTACTTCTGGGTGAAAAAACTGTAACAGTCAATTTGATTAGTATCACACATAGAGATTCCTTGAAAGAAATAAGAGAATGATGAAACGATTTCAGAAGAACCAACTGGTTGTGGCTCTGGTATTGTTAGTTTTGGTTCAGCCTGTCTTTGGTCAGGTCAATGATCAGGTTTATCTTAAGAGCAGTCCCAAGGAGGCGATTCGTGGATTGATTGACGATATAACGAGTACTGAAGTTGTTCTTCGAGCTAATGGAAATCCGCGACGTCTGGCGTCTAATCAGATCTCCCGGATTCAGTTTGCTAATGCTCCGGCTGACTTACTGCAGGCCGCAGCAGCTTATCGACGGGAACAGTTCAACGAAGCAAAGGCCGGTTTGCAGGGAATTAATCTTGATGATGTTCAGGATAAGTGGGTGAAGGAAGAGATTGCCTTTATGTTGGCATCAATTGATGCCAAGAGCGCCCTGGCTGGCGAAGGCGACAAGATCGCAGCTGGTACTTTGCTGGTTGGTTTCGTCGAAAACTATGCCAGTAGCTTTCATTATTACGAAGCAGTGGAGTTGATTGCCGATCTGCTTTACTCCGTTGGCAACTTCAAAAATTCGGCTGAATATTATCAGA
>PAPJ01000022.1 GCA_002709045.1 Planctomycetaceae bacterium
GTCTCAAGACCCACGCCAAAAGTTTGATCATCATCCGTCGGGAACCTCAGGGCATCCGTCGGTACATGCACTTTGGAACGGGTAACTACAATGAAGCGACCGCCAAGCTTTATACTGATCTCAGCCTACTAACGTGTGATCGTATTCTTGGCAATGATGCAACGGCATTTTTTAATGCCGTCACGGGGTTTACCCAGCCCAGTAGTCTGGAAAAATTGGCAATGGCTCCACTAACACTCCGCCATCGCGTTCTCGAACTCATTCGCTTTGAGTCCGAAAAAGCAGTAGCGGGTAAAGAAGCTCATATTACCGCCAAGATGAATTCACTGGTAGACCCAGCAATTATCAAAGAACTCTACAAAGCCTCACAGGCTGGTGTAATCATCAATCTAAATATTCGAGGGATCTGTTGTTTACGACCGGCAGTGTCTGGTCTTAGTGACAACATCCGAGTCGTCAGCATTATCGACCGTTTCCTTGAACACAGTCGTGTTATGCATTTTGCTCACGGAGGAGACGACATCACTCTTATTTCCAGTGCCGACTGGATGCCTCGCAACCTCGATCGCCGTGTGGAACTACTTGTTCCCGTTGAGTCTGTTTCCTGTAAGCAGGTTCTTATCGATGCCTTAAACACGTTCATTTCCGAAAATGTAAAAGGCCACATATTGCAGTCCGATGGAACCTACAAACGTATTACTGTGAAAGGCGACGAAACCAGAGTACGTAGTCAAAAGAGACTCTATCAAGAGGCCGTGAAAGCCGAGCAACTTGCTAAACAGTCCGCTCCAACCATCTTTGAACCTCATAAGGCATAATCCTTATTGAAGGAAGGACGTAGATGAAACGCCTACTAATTCTTCGTCACGCCAAATCAAGTTGGAAAGACAGCGGATTATCAGATTATGATCGTCCACTTAATAAACGGGGACGCCGGTCAGCCCCACTGATGGGTAACTGGATCGCACATCATAGCTTACAGCCGGATGTAATCATTTGCTCGACAGCGATCAGGGCACAGGAAACATTTCATTTAATCTGTAATTCTGCAGACTGGGATGGTGAATCCATACATACCGAAGATCTCTATCTGGCGCCACCTCAAACTTACCTTGACTACCTAGCACAACTACCCGAGCAGGTGGAGTCAGCCATGGTCATTGGGCATAATCCTGGAATTGAGGCACTGGTATACGGTCAATGTGGTGAATACCACACCATGCCAACCTGTGCATTAGCAATAATCGATTTCGATATTCTGACATGGAATAAATTACTTACCGGATCTGTCTCCGGAGAACTTCAACACCACATTCTAGTGCGTGAGTTGGAATAAAACGCCGCTTGACGAAAACTCGAATCGACAACGTGGAAATGCTAAAATAGATCTCAGGTTCTTTAACACTGGAGAGTATTTTATGATACGCAATATTACCTTCTCATTGATGCTGGTCAGTTTGCTGACAGTTCCGACACTGGCTCAACCTCGTATTACCCCGGAAGGCCAATTACCTCAGGATGCCCGTTTGCAGCCACTAAAGGATTTGAACGGGTATTTCCCGATGCAGACGACTAACACTGAAAAAGACTGGGCCAAACGTCGCACTTTTCTACGGCGTAAAATCCTTGTGTCACTGGGGCTTTGGCCGATGCCTGTGAAAACGCCTTTGAACGCGGTTATTCACAGCCGAAAAGAAATGGATGGATACTCTATTGAGAAAGTGTATTTTGAAACCATGCCGGGCTACTACCTAACCGGTAACCTGTATCGTCCTTTAAATCTGAAAAACCAAAATGCTAAGATTCCCGGAATCCTATGTCCTCACGGACACTGGCAACAAGGACGATTTTATGATGCACCCAAGAACACGCTTGAGCGTCAGTTAGGTGATGGTGCTGAAAAATTCCCTGAAGGTGGAAGGAATCCTATTCAGGCCCGTAGTGTCCACTTAGCGCGACTGGGCTGCACCGTTTTCTCCTATGATATGGTTGGATATGCTGACAATACCCAGATTAGCTATGTTCTTGCTCACGGTTTTGCTAAACAGCGGCCGCATATGAATAGTGCTGACAACTGGGGGTTTTTTAGCCCACAAGCTGAGAGCCATCTGCAAAACATTATGGGGCTACAAACCTGGAATTCCATTCGTGCGCTCGACTTCATCAGTACGCTGGATGAAGTCGATGCAGACCGCTTGGCAGTAACGGGAGCGAGCGGAGGAGGTACCCAAACATTTATAGTTTCCGCCATCGATGCACGTGTCAAAGTATCCATGCCCGCCGTTATGGTATCGACAGCGATGCAGGGTGGCTGTACCTGCGAAAATGCCTGTCTCTTGCGTGTCGATGCCGGTAATGTGGACTTTGCAGCAATGTTCGCTCCGAAACCACTGGGACTTACGGCTGCAGACGACTGGACCGTAGAAATGGAAACAAAAGGATTTCCGGAACTTCAACAACTCTACAAGATGCTCGGAAAAGAAAACAACATTCATCTGGAAGCTCATCTCCAATACCCTCACAACTATAACTATGTTTGTCGCAGGGCAATGTATGAATTCATGAACAAACATCTGGGACTGGGATACTCTGAAGTGCCGCCGGAACGAGATTATCCCTACCAGGGACGTGAACAACTCACGGTTTGGAATGACCAACATCCGGCTCCTCAAGGTGGCGATGAATTCGAATCCCGTTTACTTCAGTTATGGAATGAAGATGCTCAAACCAAACTGACTGCGCTACTGACGAGACAGCCCAAATCATTGCGTCAGTTCAAGGAAGTCGTGGGAGGAGGCATTGATATTATCCTGGGACAGGGTCTCCCAAGAGCCACTCGACTCGACTGGGAACAAACTTATAAGCAGACAAACAACGGATATCTGGAAATCGGAGGGACGTTAATCAATCTGGATTCCGAAAGTGCCAATCCTGTGCTGTTCCTATATCCTGAAAACTGGAATCAGAAAGTTATCATCTGGATCACTGAGGATGGTAAAGATGGACTCTACAATGACGACGGAACACTCATCTCCGGGGTTGCAGCACTGCTGGAAAACCAGTACTGCGTGGTAGGCGTTGACCTGCTTTATCAGGGAGAATTTCTAACTACTGAAAAGCCGGCTGAAAGAACACGTCGAGTAAATTCTAATACACGTGAAGCGGCAGCCTACAGTTTTGGTTTTAATCACACTTTGTTCGCCCGCCGTTCACACGATATTTTGACAACAATTTCTTTTGTCTTCCATCACGAGTCCTTACCTGAAGAAATTTCACTTGTGGCGCTCGACAGTACCGGCCCACTGGCAATCGCCGCTCGTGCTCAGGCGCGCACAGTCGTAACCAAACTGGCTGCCAATTCCAACGGCTTCCGTTTTGCCACGGTCACCGACATTCATTCACCAAACTTCCTGCCAGGTGGAGCGAAGTACTTTGATCTGCCCGGCATGCTGGCTGTAGCTACTCCAAATCAAACATGGTTGTCCGGAGAGGATGATGTGCCGGAGATCGTCGCCAAAGCGTATAAAACAGCCCGGGCAAGTGGCAAATTGAAAGCAGACTATGAAGGAAGTGTTGAATCTGTTTTAAGATTCCTGCAGCAGCAATCGAAGTAGAGTGAAGCAACAGGCTAAAAAAGGAACTCCAGCCTTAATATTTGTGATCCATCACAGCAACAAATTTAAGCTTGTGTTCAGATAAACCGCTTGCTTACACATCGTGTTTAGGAGTCAGCCGTTGCCAGCCACACATCGGGATATCTCCAAATTCATACTCTAGTCTTTCCAACTCTTCGGAGAGTGAAAAACTGAAGTCAAAATATTCCTCTAATCCCACAGTGATTCGTCCAAGACCGTGTTCTTCCAACAAAACAACGCGGAGTTCAACATTATCCATCGTCTCTCTCCCTCTGCATAGATGACACCTAAACAATCCCGACATGATGAGATTTGGCGTCATCATCCTCTCTACCTATTGTTTTCAACGGCATAATTAGACGGCCAGTTCAGTGAGAATCAAAAATCTTTTAAATACGAACTTTTACGGGATAAAATAGGGTCTTTAGCCACAATAGGGGTAAAAATTAAATAGTTCGAAAGAGTGGACAATTGGATTGGACTTGCCACTAATTTTTAAGTTTCCTATACTTTTGGAACTAAATTGACTGCTCAATGTATTGCTTGTGATAAAGGTCTTGAATATGCAAATCAACGGAATCAATGGAGCTCAACCGGTCAACCCGGCGAATCAGGTTGAATCTGCGAAAGCAACGCAAGCAACCTCCATTACTAATCCAACCGATCAGGTCGACATCTCAGCAGAAGCAGAATTAAATAGTCAGACCGTGGATATGGTAAATCAGTTGCAAATCCAGGATTTACCTGAGATACGTACTGACCGCGTAGCACAGATCCGCGAAGCGATTGAAGACGGTACTTACGAGACACAGGATAAAGTGGATATCGCCATTGATCGCCTACTCGATGAAATTGGCTAGAAAAGTTATACTAAAATAGCGAATAAGCAAGGATGCTCAGCTTACAAGGCTGAGCATTTCTTTTTGACGGTAAGGTCTGGGTAAAGCAGAATTATCAATCATGGATCAGGATTATAAACTGAACGACGTGAAAGTCTCTCTAACGCCTGAAGAGCGTTTTGAAGAGTATCTGCAAAGCAAAGGTATGCGTAATACTCAGCAACGTCGTAATCTGATGGAAATCGTCTATTCACGCCACGAACACTTCGATGCCGATACACTTATCGACCAACTGCCTCGCAAAGGTAATACCGGATATGTTAGTCGGCCAACAGTATACCGGACGCTGGCAGAATTCGTAGACGCCGGTTTACTGCGTAAGTTTGAATTGGACGGCCGAGCTGTATACGAACATGATTACGGGTATCCGCAGCACGACCACTTACACTGTACGATCTGTGATGAACTCTTTGAATTTCAAAGTGAAGAACTTATTGCGCTGCGTCGCAACGTCGCTCAACAGCACCGCTTCCGCGTAACCAGCCACCGACTTATTATTTCAGGTATCTGCGAAAGCTGCAGTCGCACCCCCCGGCGTAAGCGACGTAAGCAGGACCTGATTTAAGCGACTCTCTCAGACATTAACCTCAGCACCTATTTCAGCTTCCATATAAGCCTCACGAATAGGCTGAATCACTTCGACAATAAACTCGTCAACCTGTTCAGGTGCACGTCCGACAAATTGCATTGGGTCCATCAGAGCTGATAAATCGATTCCGGCAAATGCTTCGTCCTGAACGAGACGATCCAACAGGTCATTTGGCTTACCTTGTTGTTTTACTTCAGCAGCAGCCGCCTGACTGTGCTGACGAATACGCTCGTGCAAATCCTGACGATCCCCGCCGGCAGCCACTGCTGCCATAAGAATATTCTCGGTGGCCATAAAAGGCAGTTCGTCATTCAGATTCTTAGCAATCACTTTTGGATACGTCACCATTGCGGTACATACGTTTTGCAAAAGGATTAAAACCGAATCAATTGCCAGAAATGACTGGGGCAGCACCAGCCGGCGGTTTGCACTGTCATCCAGGGTACGTTCCATCCACTGAGTGGCAACCGTGTTTGCCGTACTCGACTGCAGGCTCATCACATACCGACTGAGGGCACAAATACGTTCACTCCGCATCGGGTTACGTTTATAAGCCATCGCTGACGAACCGATCTGGTGTTTTTCAAACGGCTCTTCCAGTTCTTTCCGATTGGCCAGCAGACGCATATCAGATGCCATTTTATGAGCACTCTGAGCGATCCCCGAAAGAGCATCAAGAATCTGTGCATCAACCTTTCTGGAGTACGTTTGTCCGGTAACAGCATAGCTTGCCGAAAAACCAATTTTTTCGGCAACCCGTTGCTCAAGCTCACGCACTTTTGCCTGATCGCCATCAAACAACTTAAGGAAACTTGCCTGCGTTCCCGTGGTACCCTTAGTACTTCGAGCCTTCATCCCTTCGATACGATACTGAATATCATTCAGATCCATTGCAAAATCGTAGGCCCACAAACAAGCTCGCTTACCAACGGTGGTGGGCTGAGCAGGCTGAAGGTGAGTAAACCCCAGTGTTGCCAATGATTTATTCTCTGCAGCAAATTTTCCCAATGCATCGAGAACAGAAGCAAGACGTTTACGTACGTACTCTAACGCTTCACGCAACAGAATAACGTCTGTATTATCTGTGACGAAGCAACTGGTTGCTCCCAGATGAATGATCGGACGCGCCTCCGGACAAACATCGCCATAGGCATGCACATGCGCCATCACGTCATGACGCAATTTCTTTTCATATTCCTTAGCTGCAGCAAAATCGATGTTCTCGACTTCACTTTTTAGCTGCTCAATCTGATCATCCGTAATCGGCAGACCTAACTCCTGCTCTGCTTCAGCCAGAGCAATCCACATTTTTCGCCAAGTAGAAAACTTCCGCTGCGGACTGAAAATCTCAGCCATTTCAGCAGAAGCATACCGTGTAATCAGAGGGTTTTGATATTTGTCGTGCGACACGCCAACTCTCTCCAGTAAATAAAAAATAAATCCTGATCAGACAGCCGTTTATACACTCGTATTCTACGCCAACTCGAACGTTATGCGAAGCAGACCAATTGCTGGTCAGCGTTGTACTCGTCCACTGGTATTGCCGCCGGCTAACGCTTCCACTTCCGCAACCGTAACATAATTAAAGTCACCTTTAATCGAATGTTTAAGACAACTGGCTGCAACAGCAAAATCCAGAATGGCCTGATTTGAGCAATAGCTGGAGTCATTTAAAGCATGTAACAGACCAGCAGCAAAAGAATCTCCTCCTCCAACACGATCCACAATATGACCAATCTTAAATGACTCGTACTGACCTTCCAAATTCAATGGGGAAAAGACTGCATCACCGCCAGCTTGATAAAGCATCGCTCCCCAATTGTTATGGTCAGCGGAAATACTCTCACGCAACGTAATCGCAACTCGCTTTACGTTAGCGTATTTGGTGACAATTTGCTGAGCAACATCCTTGTAAGCCGCCGCATTAAGGTGGCCTGTAGTAACATCCGTATCAGCCGCATGAATGTCTAACACATCGGCAGCGTCTTCTTCATTACCAATCACCAAATCAACATAAGGCAATACTTCGGCCATGCACTGACGAGCCAGTTCCTGACCCTGGATGTCGGGGTGCCATTTCCAGAGTTTTTTACGGAAGTTCAAATCACAAGAAATTTCCACCCCGGCAGCTTTGGCCCGCTTTGCCAATTCTAAATTGCTTTCAAAGGCCTGCTTACTAATCGCAGGAGTAATCCCCGAAATATGTAGCCAGTGGACACCTTCCAGAATGGAATCAAAATCATATTCAGATGATTCAGCCAGTGAAACACTGCTATATGATCGGTCATAGAGCACCGTGGAACCACGTTGATTGGCTCCGCATTCGACATAATAGACCCCTAATCGACCATCACGACTTAGAATTCGAGAAGTATCAACCCCAAGTCCCCGCAGAGATGTTTGCAGGCTCTCAGCAAGCGCGTTATTTGGCAACGCTGAAACATAACGCGTTTGATTACCAAACATTGCCAGTGAAGCACACACATTTGCTTCACCACCACCCCAAGTAATTTCAACACGACCGGGCAATACCTGCCGTAACCGCAGCTTATGTTCAGGTGCCACCCTCATCATGACTTCGCCGAATCCTAAAAACATTTTTTTCCCCACAAGAATTTTCTATGCTCAAATTAATTAATTAGCTAATCACTCATTCTACATATTTGTCAGATCATCCTCACCATGTCCTGTCAACTGCTGCAAGGCTCCAGCCAATACTGATTGATGCTGCATGTCTTTGGCATACACACGACAGATTCGCTGAGCGACCGGCTGACGATCCACCAGTTCATGACTGGTCAAAGGTCGAATTTGATCCGTTGCGGAATCAAAAAGATAGTTTTGTCCAACAACAGGCCCCTCCACAAGTGGTCTGAATATATGTCTTGCAATATCGATTCTCAATTCCAGAGCCTGTAGCGATTCAGGCAGAAACAACCGCAACTTTTTCTCAACGAATTGCTGATCGGTGAAAATACTACTTGCTTCACTATCACCCTGATCAAAGGTCATGGTTCTCTGACAGACCATCTTCCAGGGTACCTGACATTGAAGTAACGCCTGCCATTTAGCTCCTAACTCTCCCTTTTCACCGGAATCATCCTTCCAACGCGCAACGTCGACCAGTAATGATGCTTCAGTTAACTGCTGGTAGTGTGACAAGTGTTCGCGTGGATTGCCGGGAAACAACAATGGTATCGAAGGAGCAAAGACATCTGCCAATGCCATATCAATACCGCGGACACTACGATGAAAGTAAACATTGCGAAACAGTTCGGCTCTTGCCCGCATGAACCTCAGTAATGCATCGATACCACGTTCATGAATAGTTAACCCTTGCTGACTAAAAAACGAATAACGAATTAATCGCTCCAAATCATAGCAACGCTGGCTGTAGCCAGTCATATATGCATCCCGCAAAACAAAGTCCATATTGTCGATGGTATATATTCCACTCAACAAACTACGTAGAAACAATAACCACCGAGGACGTTCTTCTTCATGAACTTGCGGTCGCTGAATCATCCAGGCAACATGCTCAGGATCAAATTGTTCGTTATCCTCCAGACGACTATTGGGATTTGCGCGTAGTCGTCTAAGAAGATCTCCTAACTCAGTCTGAATAATATGGGCTCCCAATGATTCATGAGTTTCACCAAACTGACGAAGATAGTGCTCATCAAAGAAATGGCCAAACGGTCCGTGACCCACGTCATGTAGCAGACCAGCCATACGCATGATCGACTCGACATATCCCAAACTGGGAACATTGTCACATACCCGCTTTAAACTCGGATACAAACTTTGAGTCCAAAGGCTGGCCAGATGCATTACGCCCAGAATATGTTGAAATCGTGAGTGTTCGGCCGTGGGATAGATCCACCAAGCAGTCTGTAATTGATGAATGTGACGCATTCGCTGCACCCAGGGATGATTAATCACATCCTCTTCACAAACATCCTGACTGCCTAAAGAAGCTCGAGGATCACGCTTACCGACGGGGATATAACCGTGAATCGGGTCGTGAATAAGTGTTTCTAAATGGAATTCGTGCATAGCAACGATTGTAGCAGGTAGTGATTCTGACGTGTTTGACGAACAGCCACATGCTCCTGAGAATCTAGACCAATCTCAAGGTCATCTATCGCTTAACTGTCAATTTCTGCTTTTCTGATTGTTCCAAGCAATTAGAATTTATCTACCAATGCTACAGCCCCCTCCAAGGCGGGGAATAACCGAACTGGTTAGATACAAATATTGGATAGATGTGCCGCAAATCAGAAAACAATGTTAAACTGCGCTACCTATAACACTTATTTAATATTGCCCATCGGCGATTTTTGTAAGATTGGAATAATCCATATCAGCACGATTCACGTTATTAGCCGTATTTCACCGATAGATGAAGAAGTTCGGAATAATATCAAGAGTGCACCCGGCCGGTTTGAAACTACCATACCTGCCTAATCGATAAAGTTCCCCAACATTAGCCCAAAACAACCCGTATCTGAAATGTGATGTAAGGCGGCTTAACTCCTGCATTACTAATAGGTCTGACTGATAAAGCTCGGCACATGCTCATCGAAGACCTGACAACCAAAGGAATTGCACCGTGACCAATTCGTTCTCGAAACTAGTGATAGCCTTTGCTTTAACTATCATTATAGGAACCGACTCTGTATTTGCAGCACCTACGACAGACCAACTACTTCCAAATACTACGAAAGCCTATTTTGCAGTTCCTGATCTAGACGATCTTCAACAACGATTTGAAAAGACTCAAATTCATCAATTAATGACCGACCCGGTTATTAAACCGTTTGCCGACGACCTGAAACGCCAACTTCAATCTCGGTTTGATCAGACGGGTATTCGTTTGGGTATCAGTTTCGAGGATCTGGAAAATCTTAGTGCCGGTGAAGCAGCTTCCGCTGTGCTTGCTGTAGAAGACGAAGAACAACCACACGCTCTGGCATTAATCGTTGATGTAACTGGTTCACTAGAAGATGCACAAGAATTAGTGGACCGAATCGGCAAAGAACTGGTGGAGCAGGGTGCCGAAGAATCTACCACTGAAATTGCCGGGCAGAAAGTGACTCAATATACGGTCACTGACGAAGACGATCCTGAAGCATCATACAGTGCTTACTATATTATTTATAATGATCACATCATCGCCACAGACCACGATAAGGTGCTGGCTGATATTATGGGCCGTTTCGATAACCCGGGAGATGATAATATCGCCAGTATCGAAGCCTATCAGGTTTCCATGCAACGCTGTGACGAAGCTTCGGAAGTATCTCCTCAGATTCGTTGGTTTGTTGAACCCTTCGGTTATGCCAAAACAATTCAGGCAGCCGCCGGTATAGAGCCGGAAGGCAAAAATTTTCAGGAATTGCTTTTAGGACAGGGTTTTGGAGCAATCCGCGGACTGGGTGGCTGGGTGGTAGTTGCCGAAGGTGAAAATGAATTCACCCACCACACCTTCGTTTATGCCCCACGTGATGCAGAAGGTGTGAAGGCCCAAATTGCTTTAGAAGACGAAGCAGTCGCCAACGGTACTGAAAAAGATGAGCGAATTGCCGCTAACCAATCAGACCGGTACCGTCTGGCCGCTCGCATGCTAGACTTTCCTAACGCCGAAAATCAGGCGCCGCAATCATGGATTCCATCCAACGTGAGCACTTATACAACGATGAGTTGGAATCTGCGAGATTCATTCGAATACGCTAAGACGCTGGTAAACGAATATCTGGATGCCGAAAAAGGACAGGATTTATTCGAGGAAATTCTCGAAGGTATTGCTCACGATGTGAATGGTCCTCAACTAAATATTCGCGATGAACTTGTCGGCTATTTGGCAGGTCGCGTTTCCATCATGACTGGCTTCAAAGAACCTGTCGATGTGGACACTCATCAGTGGCTGGCCTCTATCGATGTCACCGATGCACCAGCTGTTCGCAAAGCTGTCAGCAAGTTTATGAGTGCCGAACCAAATAAACATGAACGCGAGTTCAACGGCTTAACTATCTATGAAGTCCTTAACGTTGAGGAAGAAATCGACATCGAGTTAAATGTTGATTTTGGTGACGGATTTGGTGGCGAAGGATTTGGCGGTGATGAAGGCTTTGGCGGAGACGAGGGATTTGGCAAAGACGACTTTGGAGCTTCCGAGGAAGAAGCGACGGGGACACAGCCACTGATTAGTCAATGGGCTGTTACGGTCACCGATAGCGGACACATTATCATTGCTTCCAGTGCTGACTTTATCGAAGACCTGCTTCGTGAACAGGATGCCGCAAAACTGGATGGAACAGATGACTACAAACGAGTGGACGCGGCTTTGAAAGCATTGGGAGCAGACTCAACAAGTATGCGAATGTTTAGTCGCCTGGACAAAAAGAATGAACCTAATTACAAGCTTCTTCAACAGGGAAAGATGCAGCAGTCCGATACGATTGCCGGTAAACTACTGAAACGCCTGATGGGCCCCTCGGAAAATGATAAAAAGGTTGAAAAGCTGGACGTTTCGAAGATGCCTGAGTTCGAAAAGGTCGCTAAATATCTCGGACCGGCAGGGACTTACGTCCAGACACGTGAAGACGGGTGGTTCGTTTCAGGTGCTGTACTGAAGAAACAGTAAACTACCGTTACAGTGGATAAAGTACGATTTTTTAACGGTGATAAACACGAATGTCACGATTCGTATTTACCACTTCCAGTGACCAGCGATAAAACTTTCCATCCAGTAGTCTGGCTGGTGATCCAAAGTAGTTAGCTAACTCCTTTAAATCCTGATCGCGGGGTGCTTCGTCCACCGATTTCAGTGCTGAAACGACCAGCAGATAGTAACGATGACCGGAAGCCACTTTCATGGCAAACCGACCTTGTGAATTGGCTGTTGTGATATCCCCGCCAAGCCGACGAATCTCCTGAACACTAGGCAGTGTGTCATCAATCTCAATCCCTGCTGCGATCCCGTTTTCCACAAACTTCTCGCTTGGCAGCGAATCTTCAGGAAGCAAAATCACCAATGCTATTGCATCGATTGCTTCAGGATCGTCATCCGAACGAAACGTCACACGACCTTCAAAATTTACATATTCATCTGCGCCGGCCAACACATTTTCTAGCTGTTGCGGAGGACCTGGATTCATCATTGTCCCCAGCCAAAAACTAGTAATTGACACAAACAGAATTAATACGGCAAACAGATAAAGATTACTTCTGGATACACCTAACTGTCCATGAGACCGACGATTTACGAGCATCTGAGAATCAGCGATCGAGTCTTCTGAAACCCGGTCTGCCAAATCATCAAACACCTTGGACGACACTTCTACCTTACGGCGTCGATCTTTAAGTATTTCCCGCTGGGCAGCAGCAGTTCCTGCCGAAACAGTCGAATCAGAATCTTCATCATTCGATAATAAACCGTCATCATCAACGGTCAATAATTCGACCGCTTGCAGACTTTCGTCAGTTGCGGATACAACCGGCGGCGATTCGATTTCAGGCGGTTGAGAAAGGACAGGAGGGACGGCAAGAGATCCCGATTCATCTGCTGCCAACGCTGGTGGTACACGTAGTTGTGCGTGACAACCCGGGCAGATTGCCTCCGTGTCAGCTCGAGAAACAGGCACTCTCAGTGACTGCTGACAATGGGGGCAATTAAATTTGATCATGGGGGTAATGATATTGAACGTCAAATTGACGAATTAAATCTTGGATTTTGAACTGGGTTCGGCTGGTCTACCGGAATCTGAAGAACTAATAAAAGACTCTCCAGTATTCTTATTAGATTGTTCTACAAGATAGACTGCCATTGCAAGTACTAGCAGACAGAAAACAATCAATGACACCAAAAGACCGATCACCGCAATGACTAAAAATACTTCTCGAGCACCGCCACGTTCGAAATTGCCCGCAATTAAAGTGGCCGCACCGGAAACCAAACTGGTGACCGCTGCAGAGACAAGAATCAAAAGTAAAACGACAATGGTGCGCCGAAGCATATACATAAACCCCAAACTTCCTATTTTGAGCATTTTAAGGCAGAGTACATTAATGTCAACAACTTGCAGCCACTAGGCTTTGTTAAAGCCCTTTCTTTTAGCCGTTAATTACCGGAGCATTTGTTTGCAAAAGCAGGAAAGATTCTGGTCAAATGAATTTATACGGTAATAATGGTGACACGGCCTCTTGAGCCGATTTTGCCGGAACGATTTTGCCGATAAAGATTAACAGTGAAGTCACTTCTGTTTTCTCTTTTTGTCCGTTATACGAGTTGCTGATCTGTGCCTGTAGCACCTGTAAAATTGCGAACGACGAAGCGAGTCTGGACAATCAGCATCAGTCTATTTCTGCTAATGCTTATCGTCAGCGGACTTCCGGCCGCGATTTACACGCTCAAGAATAACGTCCAGGTCAAAGGTGAGCCGGGGAAAATTGGTGGCATTGGTGAAACTCCCTTAGCCTCGCCGACAACAGCCGGGGAAATATCCACCAAGCTCGTTCACTTTGCCGATGACGGGATTAGACGCACTTTCTTTTCACAATATCAGGTACTGAACTTTGTTAATTCACCGCCAGACAGTCTCGAACGAATCATGCTTAAGCAACGCGTCGCAACTGTTGGGAAACGTCTCGTGGCAGTCGGTCCGATTCTTAATATCAGTGCATTTGATGACTTTGGCCGACGCAGGGTGACGATGAAAGATGCACGCGGATCGCTACATCTCGTACAGGGAGTCACCGAGGTGAACTCCAAATACCTCAAGCTCGAGACGCTTCTTACCAAGACGCCAATTATTTGGGAAACCCGTCTGTCCACCAGCAGTATGCCAACACCTATTCTTGGCAAAATCCTGAAGACACATCTGGACATGAAGAATCCGGATGATCGTCTAAAGATTGTCCGGCTTTACATGCAATGTGAGCGATATCGTGAGGCCATGTTCGAGTTGCAATCGGCGATTGAACAATTTCCTGAACTGGCAAATCTCAAGGAACAAATCTCACAATTACGTCAGGCACTCGCCGATCGATTGATCGAAGAAATCGAGAGCCGACAACGTGCCGGACAACACTCCCGAGTTTACAACTGGTTAGATAATTTCCCCAGCGACGGCGTGGCGGTTGAAACTCTGTTGCGAGCGCGCGACTTAATGGAAGACTACGACGCGCAGGCCAAACAACGCGATGTCGTATTCGCATTATTTGATAAATACGCCTCTCAACTTGAGGATCAGGAAATCAGCGATACTGTGGCCACAATTCGCAAAGAGATCTTTAGTGAGTTAAATATCAATACGCTGCCAAGATTTGCTGACTTCGTCAGACTCAGTGAAGACATCGATCTTATGTTCGATCAAAAGTTAGCTCTGGCGATCAGCGGTTGGTTAATGGGGCAGGGTGAAGTCACTCAAAATCTCGCCGTTGCGACTTCCCTGTTTGAAGTTCGCAACGCAATTCACAAATATCTTCTCAGCACCAACGCCGAACAGCGCAGCGAAATTCTCAATACCATTACCGGTCTGGAAGGTGGAACTCCTGCAAACATCGCACTTCTGCTGAATGCAATGAAGCCGGCATTTCCACTGGAACAACAGGCTCATGAAGATCCATTGCATTTCACATTTGAAACGACCGGGGCCGATGGTGAAACATTCCGGTACGTCGTACAGTTGCCACCGGACTATGACGCCTATCGCAAGTATCCAGCCGTGGTCACATTACACGGAGCAGGGAACTCTGCCGAACAACAAATCGACTGGTGGTCAGGAACCTACAATAAACAAATGGATCTGCGACTCGGACAGGCCTCACGCCATGGTTATATCGTGATCGCTCCGGAATGGACGGAGGACCAATATCAGAGCTCCTATCAGTTTTCGGCTCAGGAACATTCGCGGGTACTTTATGCACTGCAGGAGAGCCTTCACAAATTTGCGATCGATACTGATCGGGTTTTCTTAAGTGGTCATAGCATAGGCGGAGATGCGGCCTGGGATATAGGACTGGCTCACCCCGATTTATGGGCCGGAGTGTTACCTATTTGTGCCACTGCCGGAAAATACATCACACGCTACTGGGAAAACGCTAAACATGTTTCCTTCTATTTTGTCTCCGGCGAAATGGATGGTAACCGGATTGCCCAAAACGAACGCGACTTTAATCGCTATTTAACGCGTTCGGGATTTGACACCATGATCGTTGAATATAAGGGTCGGGGACATGACCATTTCAAAGATGACATCCATCACATGTTTGATTGGATGCGTTTTCATCGCCGCAATTTCACTGTGCCTGAATACAAGGTCACAACACTTAGACCCTGGGACAATTACTTCTGGTGGGCCGAGTTTGCAGACTTTCCGGCTGAAACCGTTACGTTACCGCTTCAGTGGCCGCCCAGTTCCGCCCGAGCTCTAGAAATCGATGCCTCCATCGGACCAAACAACCGAATACGTATTAAGAGTGCGGCGGCAAGTATCTCAGTATTTCTAACACCTGATCTGGTGGACTTTGAAAAAAACGTAACACTCAACGTGATCGGACGGGAGCGTGTTGTCCCGATCAACCCCAGTGCAGAAATCATGCTCGAAGATGTACGTCTACGAGGTGACCGGCAGCATCCATTCTGGGCCAGGTTTGACTTTTCCCGAACTCAATAATCAGGTGTTGAGGCCATTGCAATTAATAGCGGGCCAGGTCTCCAACCTTACGATCAGGCAAGACCGCTTCCACTGCTTCAGTTGCCTGCTCAACCATAAATTTGAGATCACTGGCAACAGCAATAAACTGCATACCTTGTTCAGCGCGGGCTAATGCACCTTCCGGATCCATTTCATGAATACCCGTCGGTGTTCCAACAGCCTTACCGGCACGAATCACTTCCTGGATAGCCGCTTCATGTTCTTCAGCCGTTGGAAATGTACCGTCCTGCTCGCGCATTTGGAATCGCAGGTCATTTGGCCCGATAAATATTGCATCACAACCAGGTAAACTGTAAATCGCTTCAGCATTTGCCACACCAGTCGGACTTTCTGTTTGCAGGACGACTAGAACTTCATCGTTTGCCCGTGCCCGATAATCTCCGGCAGTTGCTCCAAAATTCAGACTATGGCTACCGCCACCAACACTCCGGTTACCTTCAGGTGGAAACTTGGCAGCAGCAATGGCGATCTTTGCCTGCTCTACCGTATCTACCATAGGAACCACAATTCCCCAGGCACCGGCATCTAATACCCGTTTGATGTAATGATGGCTTCCTTCCGGGACACGAGCCAAAGGTACAGAACCAGCATCTGCAACAGCAGCAAAAACCTGTTCAGCCTGACTCCAGTCAAATGCTCCGTGCTCAATATCCAGCGTCAGCCAATCCCAGCCCATTCGGGACATAACGCGAGTACCAAGAAAATTTCCTAAAGTTAGCCAGGTACCAAAAGTTGGCTCGCCGTTTCGTAGTTTCTCTTTTACTGGATTCTTTCGCATGTGTTGGATACCTTTACGGTAGTGAGGAATCTTAAAGTGGATAATAATAGTCTTTCAAACTCGCGAGCAACTCTCAAGTACCCTATACAAGAGATTTCGAAAACTACTGACTTCCTAAATCTCCGGATAGTAAACACCCGATATTAAAGAACAGGGGAGATTTCTCAATGTCACAATCAAATCCAAATTTTTTGTTCATTCGGCAGAGTGGGATTGTCTGGATCATTACCATGGCCATCTTTTTGCTAACGATCTCTGGGCGCGCGCAGATCACAGACCGCTATGAGGTAGCACGTAAGCAAATGGTGCATACTGCCGTCATCGGCAGTGGCGTAAAGGATGAGCGAGTAATTCAAGCGATGCTAAAGACTCCTCGCCACGAATTTGTACCGGTCAACATTCGTCAACAAGCCTACTTTGACATGGCATTGCCGATTGGTGGTCAGCAAACGATATCAGCACCGTTTATCGTCGCTTACATGACCGAAGCACTTGACCCTCAGCCGACGGACAAAGTTTTAGAAATCGGCACTGGTAGCGGCTATCAGGCTGCCATACTTTCACCGCTGGTACGTTCGGTTTACTCAATCGAGATCGTGGAAGAACTTGGCTATAAGGCCAAGTCAACACTCCAGAAACTAAAGTACGCAAACGTCAAAACAAAAGTTGGTGATGGATTTAAAGGCTGGGCACAATACGCACCATTTGACAAAATAATCGTGACCTGTTCGCCGGAAAAAGTACCCCTTGCATTAGTCCAACAACTCAAAGAAGGCGGACGCATGGTGATTCCCGTAGGGCAACGTTACCAACAAACGATGTACATCATGCGAAAAGAAAACGGCGATTTAAAAGCAGAAGCTCTTCGTCCAACTCTGTTTGTCCCCATGACCGGTAACGCTGAAAACAACCGTCGGGTAAAACCAAATCCGTTAAATCCTCAACTATTTAATGCTGATTTTGAAACGATTAAAAAAGACTATGATTTTATTCTTGGTTGGTATTACCAACGTCAGGTCAAACTGACTTCAGGTACAGAGGCGGCCGAGGGAAAACATTATGCTAAATTCTCCAACGAAACCCCGGGGTTGTCATCTCATATGCTACAGGGATTTGCTATCGACGGTCGAGCTGTTGGCAGTCTGACAATTGGAGTACAAATCAAGCTCAATGATGTCCGTCAGGGCAGAACACGTGAGGAAGTACCTTTGTTCGCAATCTCTTTTTATGACGAAAGTCGACGTGAAGTCGGAGTCGTAACTCTAGGGCCTTTTATTGGTTCACATAACTGGAGCCCTGTACAAAAAGTGGTTCGCGTTCCTATTCAGGCTCGGGAAGCCATTCTACGTGTGGGGTTATTCGGAGGCGTTGGTGAGTTTTCCATCGACGATTTGAACATGCGACCTAACAAACGTTAGTTGCATTGAATTCAGCACTCGCATTAGACAAGCCCTGTTGTTAAGATGGGTAAAATAATAGTTTTGTGCTCCCGGAGGTTGCTCTTATTTTTCCCGGCAATTCCAAGAGGAGACAGAAAAGCGAGGAAATTCGATGCGTAACCTGAAACTACTGACAATTCTGATGACCATTGGTCTGAGTCTTTTCGCTGTTGCTGAAGCCGAAGCTCAGTTGCTCAATCCATGCTGTCGTCCTGTCCCGGTATGCTGTGGACCTGTCATTGTGCGACGTCCAATCATTCGAAATGCTGCCTCCGAACTGCGGATGGCTTTGAACTATCACCTCAACTATCGCTTCTACCGTGGCATTATTTATGGTAGCCCTGAAATCACTCATCACGATAGTACAGCCACTCCCAGTCCAGCAGAGGCTCATTCAGCTGAGAAGCCATATCACGAAAAATCAGCAGAGCAGGGTGATTCTGTCCTTCAGCCAGTACAGCCTCAGGATGCGCCGTCTCCCGATCCAGAACCGCAGCAACCTCAGGCTGCACCAACGCCCGATCCGGCAGCTGAATCTGCTGACCAACCGCAGGAACAACCCGCTGATGATAAGGATGCATTCCAGATTGAGCAACCTACCACAGCAACCATCATGCTGACCGTTCCTAAAAATTCGATTGTGATAATCAACGGCAAGCCAACCAGTTCCACGGGAACGACTCGTACTTTTATTTCGCGTAATCTGGATCCATCCGCTCGTTACCGCTACAACGTCGAAGTCAGCTGGAACGTTGGTGCTTCACAATACAAAATAACCGAAGTAATTGCGCTTGTGCCCGGACAAACGATTGCTAAATCGTTTGCCAATCCATACTTACCAACCGTGGTCAAAAAATAGCGCCGAATTTGGCGTTGCCGATTTTTACCACCGAATACATACTGAAAAGTTCCTTGGGCAACTTCTGCCAAAGGAGCTTTTTTATTGTTTTGATTACTAAAACAAAAAATTGTTGACCTCTCATTAAGGAACAATACTGTGTACGAAAACATTGCCTTGGTCGGAGCGACCGGTGCAGTCGGAACTATTGTGCGTCAATTGCTGGAAGAACGTAACTTCCCATTCAAATCAATGAAATTCATTGCATCCAAACGTTCAGCCGGTACAAAAATCATGTTCAAAGGTGACGAGTACACAGTAGTGGAATTAGAACCCGATGCCTTTCAAGGCGTCGATCTGATTATCGCAAGTACACCTGATGAAGTTGCCGCAGAACTCGTTCCCTGGGCCAAAACGGCCGGCGCGGTTGTTGTGGATGAAAGTGGCTTTCACCGTATGCTTGCCGATGTGCCGCTGGTTGTTCCGGAGGTCAATCCGGAAGCGGCGAAGAATCACAAGGGAATCATTGCCAGCCCGAACTGTTCAACCACTCAGATGGTCGTGGCTATGAAACCAATTCATGATGCCGCTCGCATTAAACGGGTGGTTGTAAGCACATATCAAGCTACCAGTGGAGCAGGGCTTGCCGGGAACGTTGATCTGGAAGAAGGCACGAAAGCTGCTGTTAATGGAGAAGATTACCAATACAAAGCATTCTCACACCCAATTGCTTTCAACCTGATCCCTCAGATCGGTTCACAAAAACACAAAGGTTATACCTCCGAAGAAATGAAAATGGTTTGGGAAACCCAAAAGATATTCGAGGACGAGACGATTCAGGTTTGCCCGACAGCGATTCGCGTACCAGTGGCCAACTGTCACAGTGAAAGCATTCTGGTTGAAACTGAGCAAAAGCTTACTGCACAACAGGCTCGAGCATTATTTGAAGCTCAGGATGGGATTACGGTTGTGGACGATCTGGATAACGGTATTTACCCAATGCCAAATAACAGTTCTGGTTCGGACGAAGTCTATATTGGGCGTATTCGGGAAGACATTTCGTCTACCAACGGAATCGCCTTCTGGTGCGTTAGTGACAACCTGCGAAAGGGTGCCGCTACCAACGCGGTTCAGATTGCCGAACTGCTTATCGCGCAATCCACAGAATAAGAACTCTGGTTAGTTTCCATGACAAAGCATACTTATCGAGGCAAACTCGCTTACGATGGCACAAAGTATGCCGGCTGGCAGATTCAGCCTCGCCAACGGACCATCCAGGGGCTCATGGAAACTGCGGTTTATAATGTCACCGGCCAAGAAGTGAAAGTGCTCTCCAGCGGCCGTACAGACGCCGGCGTGCATGCACATGGCCAAGTCATTTCCTTCAAAGTGGATACAGAACACGAACCAGACGTATTGTGCCGGGCCCTGAATGCACATACACCGTTTGATATTTATTTGCGAAATCTGGAGATCACGCGCGATGACTTTCACCCTATCCGGGATGCCGTCAGCAAGCGTTACCGGTACATTATGCAACCGGGTCCAATCATGGATCCTTTGTCATTGAAGTACACATGGTCACACCCCAAAGCCGTTGATTTAAGTGCCATGCGAACTGCCGCACTGCACTTTATCGGGGAACATGATTTTGCCAGCTTTGAAGCCTCAAAAAGTGACCGTAAAACGACCGTCCGTAACGTAATGTCACTTGAACTGCTGGAGTACTACGAAAACGATGCCCGATTTATTACGATCGACATTCGTGCTGATGGATTTCTCTACAATATGGTGCGGAACATTGTTGGATCATTAAGCCGAGTGGGAACTGGCAAGGAGAAACCAGAGTGGATTCTGGAAGTCTTTGCTGCCTGTGACCGTAAAAGAGCAGGGCAGACGGCTCCGGCCGAAGGCCTCTACCTGATGGACGTCGATTACGGCGAAACCTAATAATATGTACATAAAACTGAATGTAGGTTAAAACCCTTGCTATGAAAGTCGTGCATATTATTACCCGTATGATTGTTGGCGGAGCTCAGGAGAATACACTGCTGAATTGCATCGACCTTATTGATCAATACGGAGACGAAGTTACTCTGATCACCGGTCTGTCTGAAGGTCCGGAAGGACAACTTCTACAGCGATTTACTCATCCACAGCTAAACATCATTGAGGCTCCGGCGCTTACACGAAACATTAAACCGTGGCAGGACTGGAAGGCATATCGGCAGCTCAAAAAGATCCTTCATAAAATCAATCCGGAGGTTGTCCACACGCACAGTGCAAAAGCCGGTATCCTCGGTCGCCTAGCAGCCTGGAAACTAAAAGTGCCTGCCATCATCCATACTGTTCATGGGGCGCCATTCCATCCTTATCAGAACAGTCTGAGTCGTAATCTGTTTGCGTTCTGCGAACGATATGCCGCGAAGCGCTGCCATCGTATGCTTTGCGTCGCGGATGCAATGACGGATCGGATGGTCGAGGGCAGGGTAGCACCACGTGAACATTTCACGACTGTCTATAGCGGAATGAAAATTGAAGACTATTTACAAGCCAACCGGCATCGTGAACAAGTACGTAAGGAACTTGGTTTTTCAGATGACGATATCGTCGTGGGAAAAATCGCTCGCCTATTCAATCTTAAAGGTCACAATTATCTGGTCGAAGCGGCTGGAAACGTTATTGCCAAAAATAGCCGGATTCACTTTCTGCTTGTGGGAGACGGTTCACTGCGCGAAGAAATTGAATCACAGATCGAAGCAGGGCGGTTAAACAACCACTTTCACTTCACAGGATTAGTTCCCCCGACCGACGTACCAAAATATATTGCGGCTATGGATATACTCGCTCACACAAGCCTTCGTGAAGGTCTGGCACGAGCATTACCTCAGGCACTGTTGGCTGGAAAACCAGTCATCAGCTTTGATATCGACGGCGCTCGCGAAGTTTGTATTACTGACATCACCGGAATCTTAACTGCACCTAAAGATGTCTCCGCACTTTCTGATGCGCTTATATGTTTAGCAGAAAATCCAGATCTGCGGCAGCGACTCGGTGCTGCTGGTAGTGTTAAATGTCAAGAAATGTACTCCCATCAGTTGATGACAGACCGTATCCGATCTATTTATCAGGAAGTACTAGACAATCAATAAGAAGCAAAACAGGGCCCCTCAATCGATACGATACAAATATTCATTTCCTCAGGTTTTGTTTTTTTGTACACTTCTGCTAATACTTTAACAGGCATGGTGAGATATTCGGGGGGGCGAACAATTCTCACCTAAATTTTTTCTTACTAACATCAAAAAACCAATGAGGCCACTGTGGGACACGGAAGAGACTTTATTGACCAGTATCGCATCATTCGCTTGATCCGTTCAGGTGCCACTTGTCAGATTTTCGAAGCAGTTGATGGTAATACCAACCAAAAGGTGGCTCTGAAAGTTCTGACAACACAGGCCCGACGAAGCAAGGTGGAACGGAATTATCTACAGCACGAGTACAACATTGCCAGCAAATTGGAACACGACAACATTATTCAGGTCTACGGTGTCCGTACGACCGGTAACGATCCCTATTTGTCACTGGAATTCGGCCAGCACTTAAACCTAAAGCAACGTTTGAGAATCGATAAGGATTTGATGGCATACCGGGCCGACACGATCATCGAAAAATCGGCAGCCGGATTACAACATCTACATGAACACCGCTGGGTTCACTGCGATATTAAACCAGACAATTTTTTAGTTAATGATAACGGTGAAGCAAAACTTATTGACTTCGCACTTTGTCAGCCCTCACGCACCGGTTTCCTGAGTAAGTTTTTTGGTAAGCCTAAGGCAATCGCTGGCACACGAAGCTACATGTCACCTGAGCAGATCCGAAAGAAAACGCTGGACATCCGTTCGGACGTTTACAGCCTAGGCTGTATGTATTTCGAAATTGTTACAGGAAAACTACCGTTCACCGGCAGTTCACCGGAGAATCTTCTCTATAAACATCTCAATGCAAAAGCTCCGCCGGCAAATACCATCAATAGTAATGTGACCGCGGAGTTTAGTAAGTTAGTCCAAGAGATGATCGCAAAAAAGAAAGAGAACCGTCCGGACAATCTGAAAAAGATTCTCGGGTATCTTTCAACGATACGAATCTTTCGTAGTAAACCGCCTCCTCCGTCAGAAATCCAATCGGACGATGATGAAACATAAGTTTTGATAACGCCAATTAGGAGTTTCAAGATCGTCTATTAGTGTTTACTATGATGGAAGAAAAAATAACAGGGATGTACGATACAGCTGAAGAAAAAATGGTAACAAGCCATTGACCGGCATCACCAAGTCGGAAATCCAAAGGAAAATGCATGAGTAACGCGGGACCTGGTCTGGCATTTGAACAACCGATTTGCCAACTCGAGCAAGAATTAGAATCACTCGAAAGCAATAAAGCCGGTAATGGTAAATCTGCTAAGATTCGTGATCTAAAGAATCGCATCGCCGATGTGACTCGTGAAATCTATTCCAATCTATCACCTTGGGAAACCGTACAGGTCGCACGGCATCAAGACCGCCCATACACACGAGACTATCTAAACTTAGTATTTGACGAGTTCGTTGAACTGCATGGAGATCGTAAATTTGGTGACGACCGGGCAATGCTTACCGGCTTTGCAAAGCTAGGTCACCAAAAAGTCATGGTCATCGGCCACCAAAAGGGACGTACCGTCAAGGAACGTACTGAGTGTTTCTTTGGCTGTGCTCATCCTGAAGGATACCGCAAGGCCATGCAAAAAATGCAACTGGCCGCCAAATTTAATTTACCCGTCATCTGTTTCATCGATACTCCGGGGGCTTACCCGGGAATTGGCGCGGAAGAACGTGGTCAGGCGTGGGTAATTGCTGAAAATATGTACGAAATGTCCCGACTGAAAACTCCGATCATTTGTATCGTGATCGGCGAAGGGGGATCTGGAGGAGCCTTGGGAATCGGCGTTGGTGACCGCGTGGCAATGCTGGAACACAGTTACTACAGTGTTATCAGCCCGGAAGGCTGTGCGGGAATCCTCTGGAAAAGCCATGAACATGCTCCCAAGGCTGCTGACGCCTTAAAATTCACTTCGAAACATTTGCCCGATCTGGATGTTGTCGACGACATTATTCCTGAACCTCTGGGTGGCGCTCATCGCGATCATCAGCAAATGGCAATTCAGATCAAACAATATCTGGTCGAGAACCTAAAGCAACTTAAAAGCAACTCCGTCGAAGACCTGCTATCCAACCGCTATGAAAAGTTTCGAGCGATGGGTAAGTTCCTGGAAAAAGCAGAGAGCAATCAATAACCTTGTGTCTGTTTTGGATATCCGGGCGTTAAAGTCCGGATGTTTTATGAGGTTAAGAACCGTAGCGCCAAGCACATTATTTTAAGCTCTGGGAAACATTGATCTAATAAATACTGATATAGAAGCTTTTTTAAGCAATCCCCAACGTCCGATAATGTTTGTTATGTTCGGTTTGCGATATCCCTTATCAAATTGCAATAGTCTGCTACTGCTCAGTACTAGCGTTTCGCGATTAGTTGGGGGGCGTGTAAAATGAAGTTCGCAACCAAAACATTTATCTAACAAAACACTTCCCCGATGGTCCCCCGATTCTTTATTAGCTTGAACCGCAATATACCCGCTCTGCTGTATACGCTGCTGCCCATGCTGCTGATCATCCTGGCCGGTTGTGACAGGCACGATGCAATGCCAAATTCCATCGACACCAATACGTCTGCCGAATCCAATAAAGATCAGCAAACAAGTTCAAACGATCCAACCAGTCAAAATCCGGGAAACCAAAACGCAACATCTCAACGCCTCAGCCCGGAAGATAATCTACCAGAACCTGACAGCAATCTACGATTCAAAATTCTCGCATCAGGACCCGATTTCAAATATCGAAACGGTGAAGAAGCCGGGCACGTCACGATGCTCGAAACACTTGGCGGCGGAGTTGCATTATTTGACTATAACAATGACGGTCAGCAGGATCTATTGATTACCGGCGGAGGCCGGTTCGGTAAAGATAAAAAAGAAGCTACCGAAATCAGCGGTTACCCCCCTGCTCTTTATGAAAACAATGGTGATCTGACGTTTACAGATGTTACCCAACAGGCTGGTCTTGATCGTAATGACTTCTACAGTCACGGAGCAATCACGCAGGATTTTGATAACGACGGATTTAGCGATCTGGTTATCACCGGATACGGAGGCCTGCTCGTATTTCACAATAATGGCGACGGGACATTTAAGGAAATCACCCAAGAACTAAAGCTGCCGAAAAATATCTGGAGTGTCGGAGCGGCCTGGGGGGACATTGACAATGACGGGATACTTGAACTTTACGTTGCACAATACATTGACTGGTCATTTGCTAACCACCCGTTTTGTACCAGTCAGGATCAAAGCTTCCTTTCTCAACAAAAGATCGACAACCGTCGTGATATCTGCTCTCCCCGCGACTTCGCCCCCCTGCCCGACTTTCTAATGAAGTTCAATGACGAGGGACGCCTAATCGATATTTCCAAACAGGCAGGTATCAACAAAGCCGGTAAGGGGCTCGGCGTACTAATGGCTGACGTCGATCTCGATGGTGACCTGGACATCTACGTCACCAATGATACAGTTGCCAACTTTCTCTGGACAAATCAGGGCGATGGTACATTTGAAGAGACCGCCACTTTGTGTGGGGTAGGGTTCGATAACACAGGCAATGCCGATGGAAGTATGGGAATCGACATGGGTGACTTCAACATGGATGGATTACCCGACCTTTTTGTCACCAATTTCCAGAACGAACAGTTTGCGCTGTATAAGAATATTGGAAATGCACTATTTCAACATGTCAGCAGTGCCAGCGGACTGCTCAGTTTCCAGAGTGTATATGTTGGCTGGGGCACCACGTTTATGGATGCCGATCGGGATGGTGATGAAGACCTGTTCATTGCCAATGGCCATGTAAAACTGCACCCATCAGATGCCACGATCGCTCAGTGGCCGATTGCGTTGGAAAATATTGAAGGGCGTTATGCCAAGGTCAATAAGAGTGTCGGTGACTATTTCACCTCCGCTCACAAAGGCCGGGGGATTGCCTACGGAGATCTTGATAATGACGGCGATCTGGATTTAGTCTATTCTCATATCAATGAACGCTGCAGCATTTTGATCAATCAGACTAAAAACGACAATCAGTGGGTTTCCCTGAAACTTATCGGGAAACAAAGTAACCGGGCGGCAGTCGGCAGCATCATTACACTGGTCACCGATCAGCAATCTCAAGTTCGACAGATCAAAGGCGGTTCCAGCTATGCATCCAGTAATGACTCACGAGTTTTTTTCGGCGTTCCTCAAGACCAAACCATCAAATCGATTCTGATTCGCTGGCCGGATGGTTTCCAACAGACGCTCGAGTCGCCCCAACCTAATACAACTCAATCCATCATTCAACCAACAACCATTCTCTAATTAATTCCCCATTACTTATGCCCCGTCTACTGCCCTTCACTCTACTGACCATCTGCCTGTTACAGCCCGGATGTACATCTGAACCGACGGTCGCTGAATTATTACAACAGGGTCGTGATGCCATCAAAGCGGAAGACTGGGCCACCGTACGGCTTATCAAAAACCAGCTGACTGAGCGAAGAAATGCCAAAGTGGAAGTACAATTCCTGGAAGCCAATCTCTACATGAATGTGTTGAATTATGACGCGGTCATGGAACGAGTTGGCATAATCGCCAACGATAAGCGAATTCGCGAAGACTGTATGATGTTGGCGGTTCATTGCTTTACAGCGATTCAGGATATGCCTTCGGTTATGCGAACGCTGGAAGAAATGACGGCAGAATTCCCCGACAACGTCGATACGCATCGGCTTCTGATTGCACATTACTATGACTTTGGTGCATTGCAGCAGGCAATGCGTCATTGCGAACGGGTCTCGGAATTAGCCCCCAAAGATCCTCGTCCTGACCGGCTGATGGGATTAATTAGTAAAGACTTTGAGAAACACGAATTGGCCATCAGACACTATCTCGAATCTCTAAAACGAGCTGCTAACGATCCATCATTTGATCAGGTCGATGAAATCCGAACCGAGTTATCGGAAGTGTATATCAGGATGCGAAAATATCAGGATGCACAAAAACAGCTCGCACAACTCAGTCCAAACGCTTCAGAATCATTACAGGCAACTGCCTTTGCTTATCAGGCCGAATCAGCAATAGCGCTCGGACAGTTTGATCAGGCAGAGCAATATATTCGGGACAGTATCCGTAAAGATGCCAGCCTGCCCTACGGAAAACACATTCTTGGTCTGCTCGCGATGCAAACCGGAAACCCTGAGCAGGCTCGTGAAGCTTTTGAAGATGCTGTTCGCCTCGATCCAGGTAATGACCGCGTCTACTTCCAGCTTTCAAACGTGCTGCGTCAATTAGGCAAAACAGAATCAGCCGAGAAGGCCTTCAAAAAGCATGAACAGATAAAGGCTTTAAAGCTGGAATATATCGAACTCAATGTCCAGGCTGCTCAGCAAACCGAGAATGCGGAGGTTCGGCTAAAGATTGCCGGCATCGCTGAAAAACTCGGAGACCTCGAAGCGGCGATTAGCTGGTATAGCGGAGTACTTGGGATTAATCCGGAAAATCCGGCAGCACGCAGCGGTATTCAACGGGTTCGTGCTGTTCAACAGCAGAAGTAGCCAGCAACCTTGCTTGGCGACTGATCCAGCAACCTTTCTAACGTCAATTCCAGCAATTGACCGACAGATTGCGGAATTCTTCTAGGCATCAATGACTCGAATTTGGTAATCTTCTTGTGATGCATAATCAGTCCTGTTCGTTGCTGTTCCAGGATACAACGATCCTCAGATAGTCAGTTTACAAATGCGAATTGTTTTACAACGTGTTAGTCATGCCAGTGTCGCCGTCGCCCGGGAAGTGGTCGGGCAGATCGATCTTGGTTTGCTTGCTTTCGTTGGTATCGGGCCGGATGACACCTCGAAAGAGATTGTCCAGATGTGTGACAAGATTGCGGGTTTGAGAATCTTCGCGGATGACGACGGTAAAATGAACCTTAGCCTTGAAGATGTACAGGGAGAAATCCTGATTGTGAGTCAATTCACTCTTTGGGGTGATTGTCGCAAAGGGCGTCGCCCCAGTTTCACCGATGCAGCACCACCGGAAATTGCCGAACCGCTTTATGAACAATTCGTTACGGAGATGGCAATACGCGGAGTCCGGGTTGCAACAGGATCCTTTGGTGCGGATATGCAGGTTACCATCGTTAACGAAGGTCCTGTGACCATGTTTTTGGAATCATGGTAAGAGGTCGATTCGATGCAAGCATTTGATATCGTTATGACGGTCGTCCTCGGAGGTTCCATTTTGATTGGCGCGTGGAAAGGCATGATCTGGCAAATCAGCATGGTCAGTTCTATTGTTGTTAGCTTTTTTGTTGCCCGTGAATTCCACGGCGATCTGGCCAGTGCCATTAGCGATATAGGGGATCCCTGGAACAAATATCTCGCCATGGGAGCGATCTATATTCTGACCTCACTGGCAATCTGGATGCTGCACGGCTTTTTACAGAAACGTCTGGAAAAACACGACATGAAAACCTTTGATCACCAAACGGGTGGACTAATGGGAATCGTAAATGGTGCCCTGCTCTGCTCGGTACTTACGGTCACAATGGTTGCCTTTACCGACGAAGATTCTCATGCAAACATTGCCAACTCGAAATCAGGCGTTTATGTCAACAAAGTGGTCACTGCGATTCGCAAAGTCATTCCCGAAGATATCGCGGAACCTGTAAATGAGCATTTTGACAGGCTCAATTCCATCATCGAGCAACGCGTGACCGAGCAGCAAATCGACGAGACTGTCGACGATGCTGTGGAAGACTTAAAAGGCGAGATCGAGGAAGCACTGCAATAACCTATTCGGTATGCATGTTTAGACCTCTACCTGTCTAAGTTCCTGTTTCCGTTTTTCCGTTGCGGCTACGATTTCCTGAATAATATCATAGTGAGCACCGATCTTTCCGACCTGCTGCAGGAATGAAAAAACTAAAAACATCGTTCCCAGAATTGACAATATAAAGTGAACGCTCACCCAGTCTGCCGTTGAGCTTATTTCTGTCGCCGGGTCGGACGCTCCACCAAAAGCGACGATCATAATAATGGTCAGTATCCCCATTAGTGACCAGGGAAAAGTACTCTTTTTAAGTCGAGTACTTTTATGAGCGAATTCAGGATCCAGACTATAAGCGTCCACGACTTCATTGCACCATTTGGTGGTGCCAATAAAGTAAGTCACACTAATCGCGTTGACCAGCACACAAACCACGGCAGTAAACACGCCTAACAGAAAGTGAAGACTGTGGCGTTTCTTGGTGGGTTGATGATTATCGGCCGCAACTCTCAAGGCCGCCTCGGCCTCTTCGATAGCCTGTTCATCCTGTTTAATCCTTGCCCGGGTGTAGACTTGACTTGCCTCCTTAACAGCAGCCGCATCACCGTTGAGATCACCCACCCATAACCCGATTCCAAGATTTGAAATCAAAAGTAAAGTGGCAAAACATGCCAGAACAAAAAAGATACGTGCCACACCAATGGCCCTTTCCACAGGTAAGTTAATCTCTATTGTCTTAGTCTAGACGTAGCCAACAAAACTGATAAGTGCCTATGTTGAAGGTTCAATAAGCATCCAGAATAAAGTCACAGCCCGCTATAAATTAGCAAACTTTAAACGGGGATTACTTGCTAATATGCTTATCAATAAACGCCTGAGTACGATCAACAATCACCTGTTCGCCACGCTGATAGTCAAACTGAGATGCATTCATATCGACTAGCCGAGTCATGTCGTAAAGTTGTAATGAAACCATCGGTCTGGTGGTCTTATCGGCCAAAACCCGCAAATATTGAATTTCCCGAGGAAGCAACTTGAATTCCACATCGCGTCCCAAAATTAACTTTACGGCATTGGGTAAATGAGCAGGTAACTGAGCCCCTGAATTGAATTGTTCAATGATTCGCTGCTTTACTTGCGGCTTCCAGATACCTGTCAGCACCCAAACCGGAACATCCTCATAATTAGCTTCTGTCACGGAAATAAAATCAAAACAGGAATCCACAGAGGTTAACAATCGGGGCAGACCACCCATGGCAATATTGGCGCCCCAATTAACCGCAAGCTTCCCTACTCCGTTCTCTCTCTCGTATTCTGCTAACTCATCCTGAATATAACGAACATCGATACGACTAAGGGTAGTACCCTCAGAAAGGTTCTCTCGAGTCCACAAGTGACGTCCATCGCAAACCTGAATCACACTAGAGGTTTTCTCACCAACCTGAGTTTTTAGTTCGAATCGCAACCTTTTGATGGAACCTTTTCCAAACTGCCGGTAATGCCCTGTTCCGACCAACTGCTGGTCAAACATATGTATCTTGTGGCGAACAGACGCCTGAAAACGAGACTCAGAGTTTAATTGAGCAATGGCTCGCTTCAAAATGACCTCAGGATCAGTCAGTAACTCACCATCAGCCGTCTGCTGCCCAGTCCGTGACTCGCTCTGCACATCCGTTGGAATTCCGTTTGCATCAATCGGAATTCCAACATTTAGCGAAGAATTATTTTCCAGAGTTGTAGCAGTCTGTGCTTTCACACTGGGGGGGATAGAGTTGTTTTGGTAACCGTTTTTAGCTCCAAACAACAAAAAACCGGCGAAAATCAGCCCTGTAAGTATAGGTAATTTGTACTTCATAGTCCGGTTGTGACGATTTTATCAAAGATTCGTGCTGTAACGTGCCGATTACTGCCCACAAGGAACCATTGTTCCTTTGCGCCGTTATCGGTGCCTCCTTTGAGTAAGAAGCATTTTAGATGTTTCCCTATTCAGGGGTAAAGCTCAATCGATTTCGATTTGAGCGCCACAAAACGAAAACTTTTCAGCTCTGGATGGGCTGCAGATCAATAAGTCAAAACTCAATAGCAAATTCCATTTACCGTTGTGCAGGTAACGCTGCCATGGGGGAAAACATGAAGACTTTTTCAAAACTATGGGCTGTCGTCGCAATCGCAGCTCTAATGACAACTGGTTGTCAAACGTTCGAACAACACAACCTACCGCCAGCGGATCAGCTACTTCATCCCGGACCTGGTGTTGATGGTCCCGGTCCCGGAGTACTGATGCCTCAGGCACCGATGATGCAGCCAACAGCCGCTGCGGCACCGGCACCAGCTTTGTCAATTCAAGTCATCTTCAATCGCCCATCAGGTATGCAGATCGGTATCGACACCACTCGTAATGGTAGCTATGAAGGTCAGATACTGGTTACACCAGCTCGTCATGACTTTATGGTTGGAACCAACGGAGACTTAGTTCGTATGAAGCTAAGCAACATCGAAGGGCACGAAGCTATTGAGTTGTTCCCAACGATTGAGATTGCTCCTATCAATCCACGTACTGCGGCATACCTGGATCACAATGCAATTCCCGTCCAGTTCACCAACGAAGATTTTGACCAGGTTGCCACGGGCAACTACGTCACTAAAGTCATCTATCTTCCGGATCCTGAATTTCAGGACCTGGCCCTTGCTAATGTAGAAACGCTCGTCAGCACTCGTCTTGATCCAGGTGATGACCCGATCGTCGAAGCGGATCGTCGCGGTAGTATTATGGCTATTCTACGAATGGGTAATAAAGTAAAAGCAGTAAATCCTGCGGGTGCCCCTGCTGCTGCTCCGGCAGCCTTCATGCAGGGCGGACAGGCTGCTCCGGGAATACCTATGACCATGGGACCAAACCATATTTCAGGTCTGTCTGCTCCACCCTGGGGCACACCGATGACAGCTACCAACGTTGGTGTCCCGGGACCTCCTCACCTTCCCTTCGGAGCTCCTGCCGGTATGCAGTCATACACCATGCACAATCACACCAAAGTGAATATGCCGGAACCTGTACAACACTTTAACGTTCATATGCGACAAACTCCTGGCTATAGCTATCCAAAGCCAGTAGACACTGTCCGCATTCGTGAACACAACTATGCACCGGCTGCAATTAACCGTCAGCCAATAGGTGTTCGCAATCAGGTTGTACCACAACAGTAGTGGTTAACAAGCGAATTTAAGCAAACAGAAAATGCCCACCGGCGGAACAACTGGATCCGCTGGTGGGCGTTAGCTACATAACAGACCAGTCTCCCGGGGCTATAAAAAAACGCCAAATCAATCGATGATTTCCTCCCTTCACAAGCTTACGATCGCGATAACGGTTTTCTCCGTCTTAGCTACGGCTGATTCACTGCCCGCTCAACAATTTCGTCCGGCACCCAATGCGCACTACCCGAACAATGCGTTGATGCCACCCGGACAGGTTGGTTCTCAGATGCTGATACGAGGGGGCCCGATTCCCGGTTATTTCCAACCGGCACAGATTCGCTGTCCACAGGGTGGACGAATCGCTATCGCAGCAGAAGGTAAATTTTCAGCAGGCACGCCATCATTCCTAAACGTAGGATTACTGATTGGCAGTCCGTATCGTTTCAAAATTACCGAAATCCCCGGGCTTCCCGGAACTGAACTCTATCCGAGCGTTGAGCTTTTAGATCGGTTACATCCGCCGACAGGCCTTGAAACACGGTTTCCAGTGCCAATCCACCTAACAGCTCAGGAATTACGAATGGCGGCAGCTGGACTGTTTATCACACGCGTTATTTACCTCGAAGATCCTACAAATCCAGTCGTCGTGCAGGATCAGGCGAATCGCCAAAGGTTCTTCGACGTACGCTCTAATGAGGATCCCTTACGAGTCGCGGACCAACTTGGCCGCCCGATGGCCATCTTGCGAATCGGTTCTAAGCAACCTCGTATGGATCGTCAAACCGGTCGTTTTATGTTTTCTTCCCCACCTTTACGCGAAATCATGACGCCCGGACAATCAACTATTCCCCGAGAAACATTGCAACGAGCCATTATCAGTACTCCTTCTATTGGCCGACTGAGGTAAACAGAATCATGAGTACCCGATTTAAAACAGACGCCATGAGCTGGCTCATCCTTAGCAGCCTGTTTTGCAGCATGACCGCCTGTACCGCACCAGGGCCAATATCCAGCGGTACACTTTCACAAACAAATACGTCCCTGCCGAGTCAACCGTCAATGGTCACAATCGGTGATTCCGGACAACACATGGTCCAGCAAGCCGGGCATGTTGCACAACGACAGCCCAGTTCAGATCAGTCCTTACAGCAGATACAGCATCAACAGCAGTTGAACGCTGGAACCCTGACGCAGAATGGCCCCGCCTCGCTGCCACCTCAGGCATATACCGGTCCAAATGGCGGTCTACCCTACCCGGTTCAATGGACTCCCCCGGGTATCACCGGCCCATTTCCTGAAGATGAATATGTATATCAGGGTGGTGACGGATACCAACTCACAAACGTCGCTCAGGACTTCAGCATCGACAACCTTGATGAAGAAGATACTATCGCACACTACCATACGCTTAATGGTGACATTGAAATCGAACGTACTAATCGTCTTCCGATTTATGCTCCCCGATTCGCATCAACACGACGAATAGACGGGCTAATTCAATACCGACATCAGGATCACGTCTACGCTGTGGACAGTCCGCTTGCACTCGACGATACCGTCAAAAATATCGGCCAGCAACAGGTGAAGCAACAGGTTTCATCACAGCGCAATATAGCCACACGAGCCAGTGCCCTCTACAAAGAAAACCAAAAGCTTCGTGATATGGCGCATCAGCTCGCCAGTACTGAGGATAGCCAAATGGTTAAACCTCAGGTCGGCAATTTATTAAATACCAAAGTTAACATCCAGAATTCGCAGGAAGCTGAACTTAGTATCCAACGGCAAACAGCTCTGGCTCAGACAGACGAAGAGACGGTTAAAGAATTCGCTTACGACCTGATGCCGTACCGCATGTTAGCTAACAATAAAATCCAAACCAATTACCACTATGAAATCGCTGAGGGCAACAGTCGGCTGGACATCAAAAAGGTAGCCTCTAAACAGGATGCCCTGCCGGGTGAATTGCTTGAGTTCACCATCACCTTTAAAAATACGGGTGACGAAGTCATTGGAAATGTCACGATTGTTGATCATTTAAGCCGCCGGCTGGCCTACGTCGAAGAAAGTCAGAACTGTACGGTGGAATCAGAATTTTTTCTGAACCCAACCGGCAAAGAGAGCGTTATTTTACGCTGGGAAGTCGTCGAACCAATGCAAGTTGGGGAAACGGCCGCCATCACATTTAAGTGTCGTGTCCGCTAACACATCAAACTTATTCCACTGGCTTCTTTCTTAGGAAAATAAGCCGTGAGTTTAACCAGCCCTGTGCTTCTGCTGCCTTACGGCTAAAGGAAAATGCTTCAGCCGGAATCTGATCTACCACGGTTCTTTGACGACTCGCCGAAGCCGCCAGAATCTGATCGACTGAAAAGAATCGACTCACGTTAAGCAGCGGGACAGACTGCATATCCGATTCGGCCAGTTCTGTCATATGAATCGCTGTGACATCTTCGTATAGACTGGCGTACATTACCAGTGCCGCCGAATACCCCTCTCCTCCCATCATCACTTCAGCCTGTTTGGCGACACCGATCATTCTGAGCGCCTGAAGTGCCCGGCGTACATCCCAAATCTGCATACCACCAAGTGATTCTCCTAGCAGATAGAACCGTCTCTGATGTTGCACCTGCTTACGAGGGGATTGATCCCAGGCAGTACGCCCAACACCGCGCGGGGTAACCATAACTGCGACAACATCTTCCTTGAGAAGATTCTGTCGAAAGGCTTCAAAGTCACCCAGTCCCGCCGGCGCATGATCTGGAAACGATTCTTCTTTCAGTACGTCGCGATCTCCAAAAGCATCCTGATAGAAGGCCAGAAACTCTAACCAGTCATCCTGATTCTGAATTTGAATCATGGCATTTTTTGCCTCTGTCAAATCTTTCCGATGAATGAGATACATCCGCAAATCAATTCCGTTTTGGCTGGTAAAGTCATAGGAAGACATGACTAACCCTTCGGCGTAGCCATCGGCCACTTTCCGTACATTGAGATCCACCGAGTTCTGCGGCCATGCCCTAAATACTTTGTCCAGCAATGTTTCCTGAACATCCCGAACTAATGAATCCATTTCTCCTGACGTATCCGGCACTTCCACTGCTTCAGCTAACGGTACAAACGAATGACTGATCTTCGTGTTCCGCTGATCCTCCGGGTAACTCTTTTTGAAAACACGCAAATCTTCCGGCTCAAAGAACTTCTCAGCTGGCACCCGAATCAAGTCATCATTTCCTTTTAGATAATGGTTAAACCACCGAAATGCGTGAACCCGCAGTTCCTGAGTATCCTTGTGAGGGCCGGATGTCACATGCAGAGAGACTTTATCCGCTGCATCCAACAACTCGTAGACCTGACGCGTCTTAAGAAAGGTACGATAAACGCCGTCGAGCGGGAAGATCCTATCATTATCCGTATTGCTTATAAGTAGCGGACGAGGTGCCATCAGCGCGGCGACCAGCGGATAGTCCCATTGGTAGGTATTGACCATAAACATGCAGTCACAATGGCCTTCGACAGTGCCGTCAACCACATGATTTCGCATATCTGTGATGCCGGCAACAGGTACTGCGACTTTGATTCTTTGATCCAGTGCAGCAACCCACCAACTGTAAGCTCCCCCACCACTGCGTCCGGTCACCCCTAAACGTTCTCCATCCACCTCTTCCCTGCTCTGCAGATAATCAAGAGCCCGAATACAGTTCCAGGCTTCGACACCCGCTGGTGTATAACCCCGGTTTAGCCACCAGAAGTAGCCATAAGAATAGGTTCCATGGTGAATACCTTCAATTTCACCCAGTTGCAGCGTATCGATGGTCAGACAGACATAACCGTTTCTGGCAAACCAGCTTCCATGATGGTGATAGTTCACTTTATTGCCGTAAGAAACATCTCCTTGTTTGACACGTCCGTGCCCACAAACATAGAGAATTGCCGGAAGCTTCTCGGTACGTTGTTTGGGGATATACAGATTGCCGGTCACATAAAGCCCCGGTCGAGATTGGAAATGAATATTTTCAACAGTAAACTCGTCATGTTCCACAGTTCCTGTCACTTCCGCATGCAGGGGCGTGCGTTCAGGCATTGGACTCAGGCCAAGCATTTCCTGTAGTTGCGAGACATACTCTGAACGTTTCTCTAGCCAATCTTCTTTGGTTTCGATCCCCTGCAGATAACGATCTTCCAACGCCGTGGTACGTAACTGAAAGTAATTAGCGAGCATCGCATCACCACGGGAAGTATCTATTTCCTGTTGACCGAAGAGCAGGCCGGGGCAAAGAACTAATATCGTCAAGATTTTATATGACATAGAACACCTGAAGGTGGATTGCGAATGAGACTTTGAAGTCATTATTATAACGATTTGTCTATCCAACGATTGCCGAATAGCTGGTTCACCTCGTTTTCGCCGACTTCGTAACGGACTAGAATAAAAACTCATTGTCCCAATTAGGAACACAGCCATTAAACAATGCTGAAGAAAGCAACGCCACTATGAGCCCTCTTTCCAAACGTACTGAACGTATTGACAGCAGCGGAATCCGTAAAGTCTTCGACCTCGCAAGATCACTCAAGGACCCGGTCAACCTATCGATTGGTCAGCCGGATTTTGATGTGCCTGAGCCGGTGAAACAAGCAGGGATTCAAGCCATTCAGGATGGCTATAACGGATACACTCCGACGCAGGGGCTACCACAATTGCGTGAAAAGATACAGGCGGCTATCGACACTCAATACGGCCACGAAGATCGTCAGGTTTTCGTCAGTAGTGGTACAAGTGGTGGTCTGGTACTGGCGATGCAGACGTTGGTTGACCCGGGTGACGAAGTCATTTTGTTTGATCCATTTTTCGTCATGTACGAACCTCTGGTTCAGCTCGTCGACGGAGTTCCGGTTCTTGTCGACACCTATCCGGAATTCAAAATTGACCTCAATAAAGTCGAAGCTTCCATTACGGAGCGTACTAAGCTGATTATTCTCAATAGCCCCTCGAATCCAACAGGCTACGTTCCCTCGAGAGAAGAAGTCGATGCCTTAGGCAAGCTCTGTCTCGAGAAGAACATTGTCCTCATCTCCGATGAGATCTACCGCCAGTTTGATTACGACGGTGACTTCTGCAGCCCGGCGGATGTGAATCCGAAAACAATTGTGATTGATGGTTTCTCAAAAAGCCACGCCATGACTGGCTGGCGTCTGGGGATGGTCCATGGTCCTTCTGAAATCATTTCCAGCATGCTCAAAGTTCAGCAATACAGCTTTGTATGTGCCCCTCAACCCGCACAGTGGGCCGGTATAGAAGCGATGGATGCCGACATAGAATCGCATGTCGATACCTATCGAGCCAAGCGGGATCGAATCGTGGACGCATTGAGCGGCAAATACGAGATTGTGAAACCGGGTGGCGCATTCTACGTCTTTCCCAAAGCCCCCTGGGGTACCGGCAGTGAATTTGTGGCGAGGGCGATTGAAAACAATCTGCTGATTATTCCCGGAAACATATTCAGTCAGGCCGATACACATTTCCGACTCTCATACGCGGCAAGTGATGAGACGATACAACGTGGAATAGAAATTCTTCTTCAGCTGGCCTAAGATATCAGGCCACAAAATAGCCCGGCCATTCCACTCGGAACAGCCGGGCTTTGAGAAATAATTAAATAGAATTATGCGCTCTTCTTGGTGGGCTGTTTGTCTCCAAACAGATCCTTCTTACCGTGAATTACATCCAGGTCCAGCGTATAACTTCCGGAACCGGCTCGATCTGGAAGTTCATACATAATATCGAGCATGACTTCTTCGGTAATCGAGCGTAAACCACGAGCTCCTGTCGCCTTTTCAATAGCTCGCCGGGCAATCGCGCGAGCAGCATCGTCAGAGAACTTCAGCTGACAATCTTCCATTTCGAATAGGCTTTCATACTGGCGAAGCAAAGCATTCTTAGGTTCAGTAAGCACGCGAACCAGTCCTTCTTCGTCCAGTGGTGTCAGTGAAGTCACAACAGGCAGTCGACCGATCAGTTCAGGGATTAGACCGTATTCCAAAATGTCGTCGGACCTAACCTGAGTCATCAATTCGGCCATATCAGCTTCTTCTTTATAGCCAACCTGCTGACCAAATCCCATGGTTTGATTCCCCAGACGCTTGCGGACAATATCATCCACACCAACGAATGTTCCACCGCAGATAAACAGTATGTTTGACGTATCAATCTGAATGTACTGTTGTTCAGGATGTTTGCGTCCTCCTTGTGGGGGAACATTGCAAACGGTGCCTTCCAGCATTTTGAGCAAGGCCTGCTGCACGCCTTCGCCCGATACGTCTCGTGTAATCGACACGTTCTGTGATGTCTTACCGATCTTATCAAGTTCATCAATATAGACGATCCCACGTTGTGCAGCTTCCACATCAAAATCGGCTGAGTGGAGAAGCTTCAACAGTAAGTTCTCCACGTCTTCACCAACATATCCGGATTCAGTCAGCGTGGTGGCGTCACCAATCGCAAATGGTACGTTGAGCACACGAGCTAGCGTTCTGGCCAGAAGTGTCTTGCCCGAACCGGTTGGACCGACCATCAGGATGTTAGATTTTTCAATCTCAACATCACTCTCAGACCAGCGGTGATTCAAACGTTTGTAGTGATTATGAACAGCTACCGCCAGGACTTTCTTAGCTGTCGACTGACCAATAACATATTCATCCATTCGCGCCACGATATCTCGGGGCGTTGGAATATCTTTGAATAAATTGGGGTCACCATCTTTACGTCGATTTTCCGTATCGATAATTGTCGAGCAAAGTTCGATACATTCGCCGCAGATATAAACATCACCCGGACCTTCGACTAGCGGTCCTACGTCACGATAGCTTTTACGACAGAAGGAACAGAAAGCGTTCTTCTTTGACTGGCTTCCGCCCTTTTTGTTTCCGTCATCTTTTCCAATTGGCATGGCTTCTCCTTTGGGACTCCAAAACCAACAGCTCTTTATTCCTGGACATTAGTGGTCCGTGGTTTTTTGATTTCAGCTGTGGTTCAAGGGGGGTATTCCCTGAGGTTCGCTCGCATTTGGCCAGAAGCTGCCAATGTATTTGATTTCAATTATGAAATCTTACCGGCAATACTTAAGGCTAAAAACAATTAGCTGGTGCTCATCCGTGGCGGTCAACTAGTGCGTCTTTTTCTGATTGCATTCCTGATCTCCCAGATCAGGGCTTCGATTGATCAGCTGGGAAAAGCGTGTTGTAGTTACTACAACCGGATTATTCATCCGATTCTGCATCTTCGTTGGAAACCGCTGAGTCAGCTGTTTCAGGATGCTGTTGCTCTCCTAGCACAGTTTTAATATTTCGGAATTCCGACTCCGAAATGTCACCTTTGCTGTGAATTTCCTGGAAATTGTCGAGGTGATCATTAGTCCCTAGTATGTCTTCGTCGATGCGACCCCGAAAGTTTGTCAAAACGTGCCATGCAATCAGGATCAGGACTAATAGAATCGCTACACTCAGTACAATTCGCGTTGCTGGAGTTGCTAGTAATTCCGACATTTCAAGCAGCAAACCGGTTGAGGGATTAAATGATTAGAAGTCTGAGAATGTTACCCTTGCCGGGTATCAGCGACGATTTGTTTATATTGTCGGGCCAAATCTTCGATTCGTCCAAAATCTCCGGCCTCAATTGCACTCTTCTCCACCAGTGCCCCACCGACTCCCAGAGCCACAGAACCAGCACGTAAGAAGGCAGCGGCCGTATCCAAATTCACACCACCGGTCGGCATAAAGCGACATTGAGGAAGCGGACCTCGTAATCCTTTGATATGTGCCGGACCGCCAATATCTGCCGGGAACACTTTAAGAATGTCCGCTCCGGCCTGCCACGCAGTAACTGCTTCGGTAGGAGTGAAGATCCCCGGCGTGACAACCTTATCGTAACGGCGGCAAAGTTTAATTACCTCAACATCGGTCGATGGTGAAACTATGAATTCAGCGCCAGCTAAAATTGCCGCTCGACAAGTTTCTGTATCCAGGACGGTTCCTGCTCCGAGCAGGATTTTATCACCGACGCGATGCTTCACTTCCTGAATAACCTGAACAGCATTGGGCACGGTGAAAGTAACTTCCATTACATCAACACCACCGGCTACCAAAGCCTCTGCAACGTCTGCCAGCAATTCACCGGAATCCGCGCGAATCACGGCAACAATGCCGCTTTCCATCATGCGTGACAGATTTTCGTGAGCACTCATTTGATGACCTTTTTTTCTGAGAGTTTCCAAGAGAGTGTATTTCGTGTAACAAGTCTCCAATATATCAGTCTCAACAGAACTAACGGTAGCCCGTAGAACAATTATTTGCAGTCAGAACGGTTCATAAACCGATAAAAACTATGAGGGTTCAAACTTTAACCATCCCGACACCCACTCTTAAAAACCAGGCCTGACCTCTGGAAATCCAAGTGCACCACGTTCAGCGAAATCTCGTGATTCTTATGCTAACTAGCTTTTTAGTTAGTGGTGAACTACGTGCGCAGCAATTACCGAAACAAGCCCAGCTTTATACCACGCACAGCCGCAATATTACGTTGCCCTACAAGGCAAGCAGTAACGGTGCAGTCAGCAACGTTACACTGCTTGTCTCCATGAATTATGGGGGCACCTGGAAACAACACCAGCAACAGTCACCCGACCAAAAACCGTTTTCATTCAAAGCTCATCGCGATGGCGAATTTTGGTTTTGTACACGCACAAACCTGCAAAAGCATGTTGTTCCTCTAGATCTCAAGCCCGAAATCAGGATCTATGTCGATACGAAAAAACCTCAGATCAGTCTGCGGGCAGAGATCAGTGCTGAATCAGAAGTGATATGCCACAGCCATATTCTGGATCCGACAATCACTCCTGATGCTGTAAAAGCTGAATTAAAGGTAACTCCCGAATCTACCTGGCAGCCCTTTCCCCTTGCGTCTGCTCCGGTCTTTCTGCGCCCTGGTGTACTGCAACTCAACGGACGATGGCGGCCAAACACTGATACGCCGGTTGTCACCCTGCGAGTAACAGCAATAGATGGAGCCGGGAACCAAAACGTCGCACAAACACAGGTCTTCCTGCCGCCACTGAATTTATCAAAAGCCGAAAGCTACAGCCCGATTCGCAATCCTTACACAGGGCCGGTTCCGCATGAAGGAGCAGTACGTTGGCCGGCTGACAGAGGTCCGGACCTGCAGACATCCGAAGATGTTCATTCAGTCCGGGCACAACCAGCAGATGAAAAACAGAACGTTTCAATTTCAACTTTGCCTGCCACTCCCCCTGTGAACGCCAAAATACATCAGACTAATCAGTCGAAATTTAACCTCAATTACAATCTCGAGAGCGCTTTGGGAAATGTCATCGAAGTTCAATTGTGGGCTACTGAGAATGGCGGGCAGTCATGGGTTCAGTGGGGCGTGGATACCGACAAACAAAGCCCGTTGGAAGTTGAAATGCAACGGGATGGGGTTTATGGATTTAAAACGGTCGTGATCACAAGTGGTGCCGGCTCCAATACTCAACCTCTGCCAGATTCGAAAGCTGACATCTGGTTACAGGTAGATACAACCGTGCCTCTGTTAACACCAGGTACTCTCAGACACTCCGGTGTTGCTGGAATCCCGGAAATCCTGATTCGTTGGCAAGCCACCGATGACAACTTCGGTAATCGCCCGATCCGTCTGCATTACCAAACTACCGACGATACAACATGGCATGAAATCTCCCGGGCCGTTCCGAATACGGGCATCTATCGCTGGAATCTTAATCCGAACAGTCAGATGCAATACAAAATAAAGATTGAAGCCGTCGATAAAGCCGGAAATCTTGCAACACAATTCTTTGCAACTGAGTAACAACTGCGAAACGAACCGGTTAGTTTCCAAGGCGATTTCGACTGAAGAATGACAGGTCATATGATGACTTGCTACCGGTTACCAGATCGGCCAATACCTCTCCTAAGGCGGCTGTAAACTTAAAACCATGCCCGGACAATCCGGCAGCGTAAACTATCCGTGGATCATCTTCGCACCGGTCGATTATAAAATGGCCGTCCGGACTCATCGTATACATGCAAACCGTGTGGTCGGTCGATGCATCCGTAACGCCAGGCAGATGCTTCTTAAGAAATCGCTGCACATCGTCCCGTTCTTCTCGGTCCAACTCCCGATTGACCGTTAATGGATTATCAACTACGTCTCCACCAGTGTGTCTGGCTACCTTCAGTCCCCGCCAGTCGCTGGCAGGAAATCCGTAGTAATGCCCACTTTCGGTCTCAAACAAAAAGCTAGGACAGCCACTCTTTCTCGAATACAGACTTTCATCTGCCCGAAACCAGTGCAGCGGTTTGCGTAGCACTGTTAACTGTTCACTTAACTCCGGAATTAAATCCCCGACCCATGAGCCAAGCGTAACGATAACGCGGTCAGCAGTAAACTCACCCTGCTCTGTCATAACCCGAACGACATCTGTGGCGGATTCAATCGATTTTATGGTTTGATTACAAAACGTTTCTGCGCCTGCCCATTGAGCAAGTTCCACATGGGCAGAGACACATTGTTCTACGAGCAAAAATCCGGCTCGCTGTTCATAAACAACCGAGTGTTCCGGGGCAAATGCAAACTGCGGCCATCGCTGAGCGGCCTGCTGGCTTGTGAATTGTTCAACATCCAAACCATGCTTAGCGGCACTGGCGAGTACCCCCGCCACAAGTTCTCCATCATCCGGCCCGGCTTCAATGATTCCGGTTTGGTAATAGACATCGCGTCCATGGTCAACGCTTAATTGCTCCCAAAGCTCAAAGGCTCGTTGTACTAACGGTACGTAGGACGGATGTTCAAAATAGGATTCCCGAATCAGGCGGGTGTGTCCATGAGAACTTCCGCGATCATGAGCTATCGGAAATCGATCCAGGCCGCCAACGTTAAGTCCCCGGCGGGCAAGGTGATAAAGGGCGGCACTGCCTGCTCCACCTAACCCCAAAACCAAATAGTCATAATGTTGCTTACTCATTTTGAGTTCACCACTAAGCCTTAGGTGGTTGGAATTCACGGTCCAGGTAGATTAGAAGTTTTTCCAGTGGCAAAGTGGAACGCGAAAATTTGTGTTTCAGATCTAAATCCGCTTCCAAAAGCCAACGCATGAAATGCGTAATCCGTGCACTCCCCAAAGACGACAGTTGGCCTCTGGTGAATTTTCCGCGAAACTTCGCTGCTCCCCCCAGTTCATCTGCAAGACACTGCTGGACTGCCTGATTCCCACTTAAGCCCTGACGTCTGTAACGCTGCATACCACGCGTCATACGCACAAATCTGCGATACGAATAGGACATGCCACCAAAGATCTGCTGAGATGCCTGTCCCTCCCGCAATAAATTATCGAGTAATCGCAGCGCTTCGCCCGAGTTCCCCGTGACAGCCGTATCAACCATTTCAAAGGTGTTCTTTTGGTGCCATCCACTGACGAACTCCTGTACTTGCTGGACGGAGACAGTCGCGCCCTCCTCAAGCAGCAGTACAAGTTTAAGAAGATTCATTTCAACAATACCGGTATTGCTATGAGACAACTCCAGCATCAATGCAGCCGCATCCTGCCCCAACGTCAGATTATGTGCTTTTTTGGCCCAGATGCTCACCCACTTAACAGCCTTGTCTCGAATAGCCTGCTCTTCTTTTTTCCAGGTCGATGGTTCAGGTATACGACAGTCTATCACTCTATTTTCAGGACTAAGTTTTTTATAAAGCGAGGTGTTCCCCGGAAAAGAACCGGCTTCGAGAATCATCAGGCCGGGGTGATAGTCAGCCTTGGCATATTTGATTAAACGGTCTTTGTTAGTCTTCAGAAAGGCTTCCCGATTGAGCGTACGTTTATCCACATTGGGAACAACAGCGACCTGTATACCGTCACCGCCAAACAAAGACGCCGTGCTGACTTCATCGATTACTTCTGCCCACTCCGGCAGGTCATCGAAATACCTAACATTGTCGGTACCAGCAGGAGACGCCTTAGTGAGAATCGTATTAGTTGCCTGACGATGAAGAAAGTAATCCATACCGACAAGTACGCAAAGTCCGCTGGTCGGAGCTTTCTCCGGCGAACGTAATAGGTCAAATACATGTAATGCGGGCATCAATCTATCTTCCGTGACATAAGGAAATACTGTCTTTACTGGCGAGATTACAAATGAACCTCGGCAACTGGTATATTGACAGCATCTACTAACAATATAAGTATAGAAATAACTCGCCCGTATATGTTCTGCTATCTCTCAGGTCTGATCGGATTTTTGGAAAATTGCTTTCTGAAATCTGGGGACTATCGATCGTCGTACTTAGGGTGAGGCGAAGCCCCCTTCGTCTAGTGGCCCAGGACGCCGTTCTCTCCGAACGGAAACAGAGGTTCGAATCCTTTAGGGGGTGCTTTTCTCTTTTTATATTCGATGCACAGCGTGGCATCGGGCTGAATACGCTGCTTTTGAGTAATGACTTTATCTACTAAATTCGCTGTGCCCTGCCCTGCACCGCGCTGCTGTGTCACATTTTTGTCACGGATTCTGTAATCTGCCTGAATGTCAAAATCATAAGACATCCTTTATCAGCGCCCTGAATCCCACAACAAATGCATCTATGATGGGTAGAGACTTACATCATAAAAACGGATGAGAAGATGAAACGATTTCTAATACTGATTGTGCTATTGCTGGCCGGGTGTAACGTGAACGTTCGTAAAGAGGTAAGCGAGAGAAGCGAGATTAAGAAAGCTGAAACGCTTACTGATGAGCAGCTTGAACGTCTGATACAGCTCAACAGAAAAATTGGACAGTTTCGTTATGAAACTGAAGACACTTTCTATATGTTAGAAATGACCTCTATCACCGATACACAAGCCAAAATTCTGAGTGAAGTTGCAAAGACTCTAATTCTCCCCAATATTAGCTCCATCACGGATGTACAGGCTGAACACCTAAATAAGGTTGACCATTTGGTTTTAGACGGCTTAA
>PAPJ01000023.1 GCA_002709045.1 Planctomycetaceae bacterium
AAAGAAGAAGAAAAGAAAGAAGAAGAAAAGAAAGAAGAAGAAAAGAAAGAAGAAGAAAAGAAAGAAGAAGAAAAGAAAGAAGAAGAGGTCATTCTTGATGGTATGCCCGAATCCTTTATTGGTCCACAGCTATACCATTTAGTGGCTCATGAAGTAGGTCATACATTGGGCTTGCGGCATAACTTTAAAGCATCATCAGCTTACACTCTGGATGAAGTCAATACAGCCGCGAATCGTGGAAAACCGCTGGTTGGTTCTGTTATGGATTACACACCCACTAATATTCGATTTGATGCTGGTGAGGTGCAGGGTGATTATGCGATGCTTGGTGTGGGACCATACGATTATTGGGCAATTGAATACGGTTATTCTTTTGGTTCAGATCTTAAGCCTATTTTGGCACGTGTTACCGATCCTAAATTGCAATATGCAACAGATGAAGACACATCCGGCCCTGATCCCCTCGCACGTCGATATGACTACGGTAAAGATCCTTTGAATTTTGCTCAGGAGCAAATTCAATTGGCGACTCATCATCGCTCTCAAATTCTTGACAAGTTTGTCAAAAATGGAGATAGCTGGATCAAAGCTCGTCGTGGTTATGAAATCACACTCAGTATGCAGGCCCGTGCGATTAGCATGATGGCCAACTGGATAGGTGGTGTGCATGTGGTTCGTGACAAAAAAGGGGATCAAGGTAATCGAGCTCCGTTACAGGTTGTCCCTGTTGAACAACAGCGAACCGCATTAAAGTTTGTCGTTGAAACAGCATTTCAGGATGAAATTTATGCATTGACTCCGGAACTGCTGGAACGCATGACAACCAGTAAATCACTAAAGTCGATTAGCTCGGCTATGAGAGACTATGATTGGCCTATTCATGACCGGGTTGGTGCAATTCAGGCGAGTACTCTCACGAGCCTTCTTAATCCGACAACATTACGTCGTGTGTATGATAATGAGTTTCGGGTACCTGCTGATCAGGACGCAGTCACGCTACCGGAAGTTTTGGATACTGTTTCGGCAGCGATTTGGGGTGAATTAGGTGCACCGTTGGAAGCTGCTTCGAGTGTTCGTCAGCCTGCTATTTCCAGCTTGCGTCGTAATCTGCAGCGTGAGCATGTTAACCGGTTGATTGATCTTGCTATGACCAACAGTGGTGGCAATCAATCCTTTAAGCCGATTTCGAATCTGGCCAGAGTTCAATTACGGACGCTGGTAGGTCGCGTTACCGCTTATCGTGCTGCCAATGCTGAAAAGCTGGATGCGTACAGCAGGGCTCATCTCGAGGAAATCGAGAACGCCATTACGAAAGCAATGGCGGCTGATTTTGTTATTTCCAAATAACAAAACCTTATCTAAAAAAAAAGAGCGGGATGAAACCATCCCGCTCTTTTTTGCTTGTGAATAATGACTAAGCAGCGAACTCTGTTCGGCGATTACGTAATTGCTTTTGTAGTCGCTGAACCAGACTGCTATGCATCTGGCTCACTCGGCTTTCGCTAAGATCGAGCGTAGCCCCGATCTCTTTCATCGTCATTTCTTCGTAATAGTAAAGGATGATGATCAGTCGTTCGTTACGACTTAGTCCTTTGGTAACCAAACGCAAGAGGTCATATTTTTGACCTCGCTGAGTCGGATCTTCACCCTTCTTATCATCCAGGATGTCGATTTCACTGACATCCTTTTCACTATCAGTTTGATACCATTTCTTGTTCAAACTGATCAACGAAACTGCATTGGCATCCCGCATCATTTTTTCTAACTCAGGAACGGTAAGTTCCATGTGTTCAGCCAATTCAATTTCCGTTGGAGAGCGACCAAGTTTATCTTCCATACGCTTGGTAGCGGCTGTAAGTTTTGTCGCTTTTGACCGCACCAGTCTAGGTACCCAGTCCATGCTGCGTAGTTCGTCAAGCATTGCACCTCGTATACGTGGGACGCAGTAAGTTTCAAACTTAACGCCACGATACAGGTCATATGCTTCAATTGCATCCATTAGACCGAATGTCCCTGCACTGATTAGATCATCGAGTTCCACTCCTTCGGGAAGACGAGACCATACTCGTTCAGCATGGTATCTCACTAGTGAGAAATACCGCTCCATCAGCCGATTTCTGAGTTCTTCCTGGGAAGTATCCTCTTTGAAATCCAGCCAGAGTTGGACAACATCTTCGGAGACTTTTAGTTTTTCCATACAATCCTCCATGATTGTGTTGAGACCACGGCGCACCGGCGGCGTCCATAGATCTCGTGTGCGCAAATTGCTTCACACGCGAACCATGTATACAGAGACTCCGTCCTCTGTAAGGTCTCGGGGGGGTAAAGTACAGCGAAAGAAAGATGCGATGATTGCCCGTTGTGTGTTATTCCGTTGCCGGAAGAGTTCATCTATCTTTCGCAGTTTAACACCTACTTGCAGCAGGTAATTACATTGCCTCTCATCGGTTGTAAACTGCGTAGGAGTTGAGGATTACTCGGATTTTTAGGAAAAAAGGGATTTCCCTCAAAACAGGATTTGTCTCCTCTTTATAATAAATAGCATGAGCGTTTTAAGATCCATTGCCTATCTTTGTATTCTTTGCGTGCTGCTGTTAACTGATTTTGCAGCTGCCGAAGATACAGTTCAGGTAAAGAGATATGATTCGAATTTCTATCCGCTGCTTATTCAAAAAGATAAGCCGATCGCTTATTGGCGTATGGATCTGGACGAGCAGGGATTGCTTCGCAACTCTATTCAGGAGCATGCTGAATTACGTGGTCTGCTTGTCGGTGAAGTTGAATCTTCTGATGGTCCTCAAGCTCCGACTCACCCTAAATTCGGTGAGGAAAAAAATAATTCACTGGAATTCCCCAATGCGGCAGGTGTAGTCAAAGTTGATGATCCAGGAGATAAAAGTGTCTTGGATTTTGATATTGGTGATTCGATCACGATCGAAGCCTGGGTGCAGGCCTGGGCCGTTGACGGGTTTCGTTATGTGGTTGGTAAAGGTCGGACGGGTAACCAAGGTTTTCCGGCTGAGAATCAAAACTATTCACTGCGATTAACCAAAGGAGGTGCCATCACTTTTCTTTTTCGGGGAATCGATAGTACAGGCAAACAAAGCTACCATCGCTGGACATCCGGTAGCGGAATAGGTGTCAGTGATGGCTGGCATCATATAGGCATCACATATACTTTTGGAAAGACCGGTACGATCAGCGGCTATATCGATGGTAAACCGGTTTCCGGAAAATGGGATGAAGCCGGTGACACCGCTGCTCGGCCGGTTGTCGATAATGATCAGCTGTGGATTGGCTCAGCACTTTCAGCATCACCAAAAAGCACATTGATGGGTGCTGTTGATGAAGTTGCGATTTATCGCAAGGTTTTGCCTGCCCAGGCTTTTGCAGAGCGTTATTCATTTATCAGAAGTGAGCCAACTTTTGACCTTTCAACGATTAAAACAGATCAGGTTCTCGTTCAGGTTTGGGAAGGAGTGTCTGAAGGAACGTTTCATTACCGCAGCGCGAACATCACAGATACTTATTATGTTGATGCATTTGCATTCTTCCAAATTCCCAATAAGTATAACAAGCAGGCGATCAAAATAGATCGCTCGGCGCCGTTTATGATCCGGGCCTATGGCTATGTGACAATTCCTGAGGGTCCCCAACAGATTCTGGTGCGCGCACGCAATGGTGCTCGTCTGTTTATTGACGAACAACTACAAGCCGAAGTTCCGTTTTTCAATATTTCAAGCACGGCAAATGGCAAGGTGTTCGACGTTCGCCGTGATCAGGCTCCCCACATTCGTCCGCTTCAACGAGGGGATAAAGAGGTGATTTTTACCTTTCAAGGCGATGGTAAGAAACACCTCGTTCGATTTGAAATGATTGTTGGAAGTTCAAAGCGTCGTCCGGAAACCGGTGAAACAGCAATTTGCATCGCTGAACCCGGCGGAGACTTCCAAATTCTCAGTGAAATTCAAAATGTTCAGCTAAGTGATCGTCAGTGGCCGGATTTTATACAACAGCAGACTGCCAAGATAGTAGCTCTGGATCGATCCAACCGGACACTGGTTTCGGACCAGGAAATGAAGTACTGGACAGAGCGGCATGCGATTGCGCGGCAGATCGTAAGTACCTACGAGACAGTATCTAACCCCGGAGATCACTTTGCAGAATCCTCATTTAACCGGATCGATCAATATGTGAACAAGCAGTTGTATGAGGCTGGCGATAAACCTAATCGGTTAGTTGATGACAGTAAGTTTCTACGAAGATTAAGTTTGGATACGATCGGTACGATTCCGTCACTCGAATTGATCGAGGAGTTTCAGCGCAAGCGTGAGGCTGGTGAGGATGCGAGAGCCTGGGCGATCGACTTTATGTTGACACGTGATGGCTGGGCAGATCACTGGACTTCCTATTGGCAGGATGTGCTTGCTGAAAATCCTAATATCGTAAATCCCACGCTTAATAACACCGGTCCGTTCCGCTGGTGGATTCATGAGTCCTTGATCGACAATAAACCCATAGATCGTTTCGTTACAGAATTAATCATGATGGAAGGAAGTCAGTTTTTTGGCGGTCCCGCCGGATTTGCGGTCGCTTCGCAAAACGATGTACCACTGGCTGCCAAAGCGCACATACTTGGTCAGGCATTTTTAGGCATTCAAATGCAATGTGCCCGTTGCCACGACGCGCCATTCCATCAAGTCACACAAAAAGATCTTTTTTCAATTGCGGCCATGCTCAAACGAACGGATGAAAGTGTTCCGAAGACCAGTACCGTAACGGTAATTGCCGATGGCCCGATTCCCAAAGTTCCAATTACATTGAAGCCTGGTGCCAAAGTGTCACCCCTATGGCCTTTCCCGGAACTGGGCACACTTCGATTGCCCACTGATTTAATACGTCGAAGTACTGATAGTCGTGCGACATTAGCTCAAAGAATGACAGACCCCGGTAATTTGAGATTTCCTCGTGTGATGGTCAACCGTTTATGGAAGCGAATCATCGGATATGGAATTGTTGAACCGGTCGAGGATTGGGAGCATGGAATAAATATTGACCCGCAGTTGCTAGATTATCTGGGACGGGAATTGGCAAGCAACGGTTATGACATGAAATATATTGCAAGATTGATATTCCGGTCTCATACTTATCAGCGTGAAAGCATGGATATGCCAGAAAACGGATTAAAGGCTTTCACTGGCCCGGTTCGTCGACAAATGTCAGCTGAACAACTCATCGATTCATTGTTTGTTGCTTCCGGCCGACCATTTGATGCGGGACCCATGAATGTCGATATTGATGGAGCCCGCAATTATATTAATTCTTTGAATTTGGGTACACCACAGCGTGCCTGGCAGTTTGCTTCGCTATCCAATGAAAGAGATCGTCCAAGTCTGTCTTTACCTTTTGCTCAGCCGTTCACGTCGACAATGCAGGCTTTTGGCTGGACAGGCTCGCGCCAAAATCCAATTAATCGCCGCGAGTCAGCGCCTAACATTATGCAACCAGCCATGATGAATAACGGAATTCTGGTCCGTGATAATACCAGACTTGACATGGTCAGTGAGTTTACTCAGTTGGCCCGGCAGGCGGAATCTTTTGATGAGTTAATTACAAAAATCTATCAACGAATACTTAGCCGTTTACCGACCGTGGCAGAGCGTCAGCTTTTCGCTGAGTTGTTAGCGGAAGGGTTTGAAGATCGTTTAGTGGATCTTTCTGATGAAGAAGCTGAACGAATTCGCTGGTCGCGTCGATTACCTCGTAATATGGTTTCCTGGTCTAATCACCTGGCAGCCAGAGCCACCGAAATCAAAATGGAACTTCGCCAGGCTGTTCAGCAGGGCGCTATTGCTTCTCCACATCTTGATAGCCAGTGGCGGGAGAGAATGGAGGACTTCGTATGGGTATTGTTCAATTCACCTGAGTTTTTATATATCCAATAGCTTATGCAGAATACCATGAAAAATTTTAATCGCCGTCGTTTTATGAGTACTTCAGCCACCGCTGTTGCCGCCGCCGGAATGGCTCGGCAGGTTTCAGCTGAAGAAGAGCTGGAACATATGCCATGGTCTTTTCCAGCAGGGAAAGCTGAGCATATTATCATGTTTTGGCTTGGAGGCGGGGCCTGTCATATTGATACATGGGATCCCAAGAAGATGGGAGATGCGAAGACTCGTAAGGCTGGTTCGTATTATCCTGCGATAGATACCGTACTGCCTAATATTCAGGTCTGTGAGCACTTGCCTCGGTGTGCGAGGATTCTTGATCGATTTAATATTTTACGCTCGGTCCAACATGGCGTGATCAATGAACATGCTGCTGCAACCAATATAATGCACACCGGTCGTATGACTACTGGCACGATAACTTACCCATCCGTCGGCTCGGCTGTCACTTATCACCTAGGTGCGGTCTCAAAAAATACGCCTCCCTATATTTTAATTGGTTACCCGAATGTGACGCGCGGTCCGGGCTTTTTAGGTGCAAAGGGTGGCTTTGTTTACTTAACAGAGACCAGTGAAGGTCCGGGTGGCTTTAGCCGAGCCCGGGATGTTTCAGATCGCCGACAGCAACGTCGTCAGCAATTGCTGGCTAAAGTCAGGCAGGAATTTAGTACACAGCAAAATTCGGAAGTAATCCAACGGTATGACCAGACAATCGAACAGGCATTAAAATTAGCAGGGCCAGAATTTATGAGCGCCTTTGAGCTTAAGAAAGAGCCCGCTAGTCTCCGTAATTCTTACGGAGGTGAATTTGGCCAGCGTTGTCTTCTTGCCAGGAGGTTAGTTGAGAGGGGAACACGATTTGTCGAAGTATCACATAATCTAAACTTCATTAACGGTTCAGGATGGGATACTCATAATGACGGTCAGCTCAATCAGCACTTGTTGATTAAGGAACTCGATAGTGCTTTGTCTACGTTAGTGCTTGATCTTGAGGAAAAAAGCATGCTCGATAAAACCCTGATCGTGGTGGCGACTGAATTTGGACGCCCAGCCGGATTCGATGGCGGAGGTGGACGAGGACATCACTCAAAAGGATTTAGTATTGTCTTAGCCGGTGGTGGTCTGCAAAACGGAAGAACCATTGGAGCCACTGATGAATTAGGTATGAAAGTGATTGATCGCCCAATCTCGGTACCTGACTTACACGCAAGTATGTATTACGCCTTGGGAATAAATCCTCGTAAACTTCTCTATGCCGGCGATCGACCGGTACCAACTACAGATATGGGAACACCGGTCGAAGAACTGTTTGTTTAAAACTGCTTGCTTAATCGATCGATTCGCTGAGGATTATGTCCGTTGTTTTGGATTACCAGGCGGTATCGCAATTCCAGCGGTTTTGTTTTAGGTACGTTGACCGGAGATTGCCCCGGATAAGCGGCATTTTGCATACTCCCCCGGGCTCGTAGAATCCATTTGTCAGGATATACAGGATTTGATCGATGGCAGATGATAGCAATCGTGGACCGGGCATTATTGTTTTTATCAAATGTACCTTCCATGTTGATCCAGGGACCGGCTTCAATCGCTGTACGCTGGGGAGTGATCTGACCCTCTGCAGACCAGAATTTAATATCAGCGGGTAATCTGATTCGGGGCGAGAATCCTCCATAACCCTTGTCATTCTGAGAACCTCCCAACTTTAATTGATCGACTAGCGGATTAATAGTAATGTGAAAGTCGATCACACGAGCGCCATTTTTAGTTTTATGTACGTAAACGTTCGTTTCTTCCAGCACCACCGGAATTTCAATTCCCTGGTCATCTACATAGTCTGGAGAACTCCAGTTCGTCCGCGTCTCTAATAATACAGCCCCTTTTATCTTAGCAGTGGTAACTTGTTTTGAATCCCAGGTGAAATCACGACATTCCCAGCTGTCGCCCAGATGTTTCTCGCCCACGATAACCTGATGCCATGCCCAGAAGACACCTCGATGATGGAGATGGTCTTCCGGGAAGTCTTCGGTTATTTCGTATCCCTGAAGATTGAACAGATCTACATAATTGTTACGCGTGTACTGTCCATCTTTGGAACGAGGTGAAATCCGATACCGAATAACGGGTATTTCTTTTTGCTTCACCATTAAGTAGTCATCAGTCCGGATAACCGAATAGTGAGGGCCAGCTGCATTTGTGTGACTGGCAATTATCAGCCCGATAAGTAGAGCGATCTTTGTGATTGATTTTCTCATCATTTGTTGATTATCTCACTTTAATGTCGAGCCAGACCAGACGATGATCCGAAGCGGAAATCCATTGTGCTGAAATTAAGTCGGACTCAGGCCAGAAGACACCAGTACCAAGTATTTTGAGTTTTCGGTCCGGTAAGACATAGTCGATACGTAGGTTACCGGGTGAACGGTCTGAGAAGTCTCCGGTGTCCAATCCAGGTTTACCTCGGTGAGTCGTATTTATTTTGGCCTGTAGTTGGGCTGCTTCTATTCCGCCTTTACTTTGCGGTCTGGGATCACGAATCAGCGGATTATCCAGTAGCAGGCTGATGGCCTGATTGGTTGAATCACCATCTATTGGATCGGCATTCAAGTCACCGGCAATGATGAATCTGGCATCTTCGCTAAGTCCCCCCCTTCGGCCACTATCATCGATGAAATAGCTGTTACTTTGTGAGCTAATATAATCAGCCCAAAAGCGAATTTCATCGTGATTGCGTGTGCCATTTTTATCTTCAGGTCCGTCGAAAACGGGAGGCGTTGGGTGACAGACTAAAAAATGAATTTCTCCCTGAGGAGTTTTAACGGGAACATCCCAATGACTTTTGGAAGATAGGCGAAAAATTTCGAGGGTAGCATTTGAGTAAAAGGGTTTATCTGAATCCGGTTGAATCGGTAGTAAGGCCCCGGGCATATCCTTCCAAAGGAACTTTTGAAAGGTTCTGACTTTGCCCAGAGGAAATCGGCTTAGCACTAACATTCCATACTGTCCCGGGTGCCGACCAAAGCCGAAACAGTCTGTTGGGTCTGTCGTCTTTCCGTTCCCATCTAGATCCATTCCACTGGGAATTCCTGTGTTTACCTCGTTGGTATAGGCATAACTGTACTCAATCGGCTTGAGATTGTTGACGGGCCTGCTCAGGTAGTTTGATTGAAAGTGTTCAACAGCTCTACTAGCCTGTTCCCCCGCATAATCAAATTCGTTGAGTAGTATGACATCCGGGCGTACTGTTCGAATAATTGCCGCAATTTTTTTTATCTGTTCGTGATTGCCAGCGGCTAACTGATCCGCCAATTCTCCTCCCGTATTGCGGCTCAGGCTGACATTAAACGTGGCAAAGCGAATTTGTCCATGCGTAAAATTGGGACTTATCAGACATAGAAAAAGCAGCGCCGGCAGGATGTGCCACCGCTGCTTGGAGATTTGATAATTCATCATAATTATTTAGAGACGTAGTCTACAACAACAACTTTTGCGAGCTTACCCTGTACCAATTCAACAAACTTTTTATGAGCAGGATGTGGAAGATATACTTCCAGGCCTGCTTTATCTTTAAACGTAACAAAGAAGCAATGTGTTAGTCCATCATTAATATTTTCCGGGCTGACATTGGTGCCAAATTCAAAATCGATAATAGTATCGATCTGTTTGGGAAGGTTGACAAAGGCGTCTTCGATTTCTTTGATTTGTTGTTTAGAGACGTTTTCGTTGAATCCAAACAGTACCACATGTCTGTACACGCCTTTCTTTGCTTTGGTTTGGGCGGTGGCGACAGGAGTGATAAGAGTCACAGTTAGCAAAAGTAAAAACATGTATTTCAAGCTGAGCATTGAGCTAATCCTTTTTAGGAACAGTTGTTTGTAGATTGATCCCAGAGTTACTGAAGTAACCCCCGGGCCTCTAAAGGCCAGATATCAACGAGTGTATCATTCTGGAAGACATAAAAGAAATCGTGCAGCACGCAGGTCATGTCTGCATAACCCGGCACTAATTCCAACCGTTCACCGATTTTCAAATTTTGGGCTGCACCGGACAATTCAAGTTCACCATGTTCAGCGGACAGTCTTGCCACTTTAATATCATCTCGTCCAACAACAATTGCCGGCTCATATTCGACATGCAGAGTTTTTTTACCTGAATCAATGATTGCCCGCTCCGGTGTTGGCCTGCCAACCACGGTGGCGACGATTGTGAGTGCTTTTTTCATACCTGTAATCTGGCATTGTTGTTCGTAGAATTGATCCATGAACATGCCGCCACCAGCTTGTAATTCGGTAATACCATCTTGCATGCGACTCAACAGGTAGGATCCGGTGCCGCCACAGGAAACGATCCCGCAGGGAATACCATTGGCTTTGAGCTGCTTTGCATTATTACTGAGGAATCTGAGGGCCTTTTCAATTTCAGATCGTTTTTCATCCTGATCCTCGATGGTTAGTAAATGTCCTTCGTATCCCATAATTCCGGAAAATTTCAGGCCTTGCATGGCGTGCAGTTCGCGTGCCAGCGCGAGCGTTTCTTCAGGGTTACAGCCAACCCGGTCGAGCCCGATATTGACTTCGATAATTACGCGGCACTGTACTGCTTCACGCAGCATGGCGTCATTCATGGGGATGGCCTGATCCAAATGGTCAATACATACGATTGGATCACCTTCCTTACAAAGATTTGCCAGTCGTCTGAGTTTGGAGTCACCTACGATTAGGTTGGCAATCAGGACGTCCGGTACACCACCTCTGACCATCACTTCGGCTTCGGCCAGCTTGGCACATGTGGCTCCAATAGCTCCTGCTGCGACTAGTCGCGTTGCGATGATCGATGATTTATGCCCTTTGCAGTGTGGCCGCCAGTCGACATTGAAGTCTTTAGTTGCCTGACTAAGTCGCGAGATATTGAAATCCATTTTATTGAGATCGACTGCTAAAAACGGGGTATCAAGATCTGCTTTGGTAAGTTTGCAATCTGATGGGATTTCAGTCGGGTTAATAAACTGTCTGGGCATTAGCCGCCTCCGATGGCAGGTATAAAGTGAACTTCGCTGTGAGGTTGTACTTTGGCAATCATTCCACGTGATGTTATTACGCTGTCGATCGAGATCTGAAGCGAGGGTGAAATATTACCGTCGGTACAAATACGATCTTTGAATCCCGGAAACTTTGTGTCAAGCTGGTTTACGATTTCGCGTACGTTCGTGGCTTGCAGTTCGACGGATTGAATTCCGCCGGCCAGCTCACGGAGTTGAGCCGGAATAAAAACAATGGGCATGAGTCGTTTACTTTCGCGTGATGCTGCTACGAGGCCTGATGCTTCTGCATTGCTTTCCATAGTTTTGGAGGAGACATCGGCAGTTCGGTCATACGAGTGTCTGTTGCATTATAGATTGCATTGGCCAAAGCAGCAGGGGGAGGAACGATCGGGGTTTCTCCGACACCGCGAACACCATAGGGATGTTCAGGGTTTCCGGTTTCGACAATGATTGTATCGATCATAGGTACGTCGAGCATGGTGGGCATACGATAATCAAGAAAGCTGGCGTTTGCCATCGAGTTATCATCTTTATAAAAATATTCTTCATTGAGAGCCCAACCGATACCCTGAACCGTACCACCTTGAAGCTGACCTTCGACGTAGCTTGGGTGAATAGCCTTGCCTGCATCCTGAATCGTCGTATAACGCAGGACAGTGACCTTCCCGGTGTCCGGATCAACTTCAACGTCGGCGATTTGAGCTCCAAAGCCGTTGGTGGGGCACTCGGGAGAGACTGTTGCTCGGCCAACCAGATGTTCACCGGCAGCGAATAGCTCAACAGCCAGTTCTTTGAATCCAAGAGTCCTGTTGTTTCCGGAAAACGATCCATCGTCATCAACGGTGATTTCATCCGCCGGGCAATCCCAGAGATCTGCTGCCAGTGTTTTCATTTGTTGCTGGAGGTCCCGACCTGCTTCATAAGCAGCCATGCCTGTGGCAAAGGTCACACGACTCCCACCGGTGACATCGGTATAGCCGGCAGTATCCGTATCGCCCACCTGTGGGTTAATATCATCAGCTTCAAGTCCTAATACTTCGGCAAGCTGCATCGCAATGGATGTTCTTGATCCACCGATATCTGTTGATCCTTCCAGTAAGTTAATAGTTCCGTCTGAGTTTACGGTGCAGGCGGCACTCGACTTTAAACCACAGCCAAACCAGAATCCTGCTGCGATTCCGCGGCCCCGGTTAGGTCCTTGCAGAGGTGTGTTCCAGTGGTCACTTTGTTTTAGAGCATCAAGACATTCAACCAGTCCGATTGGTGGGTAAACCGGACCGTCCACCCGGCGTGACCCTTCTTTGACGGCGTTTTTTTGGCGGATTTCTAATTCGCACATACCCAGCTTTTGAGCCAGTTCATCTACCAACTGCTCGGTTGCAAAGGCAACTTGAGTAGCACCGGGGGCTCGATAGGCTGATGTCTTTGGTTTGTTAAGACAAACGTCATAGCCATCCACAACAGCGTGTTCAATGTCATAACAGCTAAAGACGCACATACAACCGGGACCGATCACACCTCCCGGGTAGGCACCGGCATCATAGGCCAGCCATGCTTCACCGGCGATAATCGTACCGTCGTTTTTTGCTCCGATTTTTACTCGCATGAAAGAACCTGGTGTAGGTCCCGAAGCTTCGAATACATCGGATCGAGTCATGGAGATACGAACAGGACGGCCCGATTTTTTACTCAAAAGAGCTGCCGTTGGTTCCAGATAAACGGTGATTTTTCCTCCGAATCCTCCCCCGATTTCACAAGGAGTTACAAGAACATTGCCCAGCGGAATCTGCAGAATCTCCGCAGTTTGCTGGCGACAGGTAAAGGACCCCTGTGTGGCTGTCCAGATGCGCAATCGTCCATCTTCGTTGTAATCAGCAACGACAGCATGAGGTTCAATATATCCCTGGTGCACGGTGGCCGTTTTGAATTCACGTTCAACTATGACATCAGCTTCTGCAAAGGCTGCCGCCGCATCGCCTTTTTCGAAGTGCAGATGAGCCGGGACGTTGCTTGGCTTGCTGGCTTTTTCGCCCATGCTGTCGGTGACCATATCGTCATGCAGTAGAGGAGCGTCTTCTTTCATGGCATCGAGTACCCAGGTAACTGAATCCAGTACTTCGTATTCCACTTTGATTTTTTTTACGGCTTCCTCAGCGATATGTACATCTGTTGCAGCCACAGCAGCACCTGCGTGCCCGCGATAGAGTACTTTTTGCTGCGCCATGCAGTTGGAACTGAGGTAGGAAAGATTAATACTTCCTTCACCCAGATCTGCCATTTTGTTTTCCACATTAGGATAGTCTGCTGCCGTCAGAACTGCATGGACACCCGGTGTTGCTTCGGCCTCACTGATGTCGATGGAAATGATTCTGGCATGCGCGTGCGGACTTCGCAGAACGAAACCGACCAGCATACCCGGCAATTTTGTATCGGCAGTGTAAATTGCTTTACCGGTTACTTTATCGGCACCATCATGTCTAACCGGGCGGCTTCCAATGACGCGATACTGAGTCGTGGTCACGGGTTATACTCCTGATAAATTTATTAGCGCTGTGACTAAAGATTGATATTCAAACGGGTTCGATTTCAAAGGTTTAAATCTCACGCATCTGCTGTCCGGCTGCCTGCACAGCACGTACGATCTTGTCATAACCGGTACAGCGGCAGAGATTACCCGACAGGTCGAAGCGAATCGTTTCTTCAGATGCGTCGGGATCTTTTTCGAGCAGCGCTTTGGAAGCAACTAAAAAGCCGGGAGTACAGATTCCGCATTGCAGGGCCGCACCTTCCAGAAAGCATTGCTGAACCGGATGAAGATTTGAGTTGCAGGCTATCCCTTCAACCGTTTCGATTTCAGCTCCTTCCACTTCTGCACTTAGTACGAGGCAACTGTCGACAGGACGGCCATTGAGTATGACCGTACAAGCCCCGCAGTTCCCGTTATTACAACCTTCCTTAGATCCGGTTAATCCAAGACTGTCCCGGAGCACTTCCAGTAAGCTGTGACGCGGTTCGCAGAGGAAATCAACCTGCTCTCCGTTAATCGTGGTTGTCACATGTACTTTTTTATACGCTGACACGATTATTTCCTTTATCTATTGTGATTGTACACAACGTGTTCGGTGATAGGGTAGTTAGTTTTGAGCCCGCTCCACAGCAGTTATTAAGGTTCGCTTAACAAGTACACTGACGAGGTGACTTCGATATTCATCGGTTCCACGCATGTCGCTGATCGGTGTGGCTATCTGTCGCGCCAGTTCTCCGGCCGCAGAGAAAACTTCTTCGTTAGGTTCTTTACCAATCAGGATTGCAGAGGCTTGTTCGGCAAACAACGGAGTGGCTGCCACAGCTCCTAGCGAAATACGCGCGTCAGCTATAGTTCCGTCCGCGGCCAGCTTAACCCAGGAACCGACGCCCACCACCGCAATGTCCATTTCGTTTCGCGGAATGAATCTTTCGTAGGCTGAACCACTGTTACTGCATTGTGCCGGAATCTGAATTGAAACAAGTAGTTCGCCGTTTTCTAATACATTCCGTCCCGGACCCGTACAGAAATCCTCAGCCGCCACAGTACGTTCGCCCTTTGGTCCGGCAATTACCGCGATTGCATTTAGGGCAATCAGGGATGGAATAGAGTCAGCTGCCGGTGAGGCATTGCAGAGATTACCGCCAACACTGGCACGACTTTGGATTTGCCAACCTCCGATGATATGAGTAGAGTCTGCCAGAGCTCCGTAAAGTTTTGATAACTCTGGGTGCTCGTACAGGTTATAGCAGGCGACAGCTGATCCCAAGGATAGTCCGTTTTCCGGACAATAGTTGAACGATGTAACTTCCTCGATTTTCTTGATGTCAACGACAACATCCGCTTCACGCAGACCTTCCCGTAACTGCACAATAATGTCAGTTCCACCGGCGAGTAATTTCGCCCGGTCACCTTGCTCGCTAAGCACAGCAACTACTTCAGACACCGATTTCGGTGCCACATAATCAAACTCGTTCAAGGCTGTCTACTTTCAATTGATTAGTGATATACGACGGCTGAGCTCAGCCTGGCTCAGAACTTGTATTATAGCAAATCAGAGAAGCCGGTTTGCGGTGGATTATTTGAATTAGACCTGACTAATTCGAGCACCGGATTCATCAAAAAAATGCATGTTTTCAGCTATCGGTGTGATTTGGATTGTGTCTCCGATATGGTGATCGGAATTAGCCGGAACACGAACTGTCAGCGAGTGATTCTCAAATTCACCGGTAAGAAAACAGTCTGCTCCGGTGTTTTGTCGCGCGGCTACCCTACCTGTAATACAGCCAGTCTCTTGGTCACTTAATAATAAGTGTTCCGGCCGGATTCCAACCAATGCTGCATCGCTTACGACTTGGAGTATTTTGGGAGGTAGGAGATTCATCTTCGGGTTACCAATAAATGTTGCCACAAATGTATTGGTCGGTTTGTTGTAGACCTCCTGCGGTGTGCCCAGCTGCTGAATCTGACCGTCTTTCATTACGGCGATGCGGTCACCAAGTGTAAGAGCTTCTATCTGGTCGTGGGTTACATAGAGGATGGTTGCAGCAAGGCGCTGGTGTAGTCTGGCTAATTCATTACGTAAGGTGACGCGTAGTTTTGCGTCAAGATTGGAAAGTGGTTCGTCAAACAAAAATACCGCGGGTTTCCGAATCATTGCACGACCCACCGCGACCCGTTGCTTTTGGCCCCCCGAGAGCTGTCCGGGTTTTCGATCTAAAAGTGATTCAATATCCAACGCAGCGGCAGTTTCCTTAACGCGCGACTCGATTTCGGCAGCTCCGGTCTTCTTCATCTTTAGACTAAAACCAAGATTTTGTCGTACCGTCATGTGTGGGTATAACGCATAGTTTTGAAAGACCATGGCGATATCACGATCTTTGGAAGGCTTGCTTGTGATTTCAGTACCATCGATAACAATATTACCGGCGTTGAGATTTTCGAGCCCGGCAATGAGTCTTAAAGTAGTTGATTTTCCACAACCAGAAGGACCAACCAGGACAAGCAATTCTCCATCCTGCAACTCAAAGCTCACATTATCCAGAGCTACGATGTCGCCGTATCTTTTAGAAACCTGCTTAAATTGAAGTTGAGGCATGAAAGAAATATCCGAAGCGGTGCAAATGCAATTGGAACGGTTAGTATAACCATCGAGTAGCCTTAAGAGTGTAGACTTTAGCTAGAATCTGTTGCGGCCGATGCCGTATTTTGAAAATTCACAAAAGAATGAGTTGGCATGTATTTATATTTAATTCGCCATGGTCAGTCAGAAAATAATGCACTGGATGAATCTCTACGCGTGCAGGACCCAGGTTTAACAGAAGCAGGGGTAGCGCAAGTGGAATATCTGGCCAGGTGGTTTGCTGTTCGACCGCTTGATGTCTTAATAACCAGTCCATTTCGACGTGCACTGCTAACAACGGTTCCCATTGCTAAAGTGACCGGCCTGTCGCCGATTGTCCGCACAGCTATTCATGAAGTTGGCGGCTGTGTTTCAGGTTATCCGGAGATTGGTTATCGGGGAGAGCCGGGGATGAGCGATGTGGATATTCGTAAGGCATTTCCTGGGTTTGATCCTGAAGCTGACATTGATGAACAAGGTTGGTGGAAGTCTAAACCTTACGAATCGGTTGATGATAGAATGGTTCGGGTTCAGCACGTAGCCCGGCAGATCGTTGAGGAATATGACGATACAGATAAGCATGTAGCGCTGGTGATGCATGCTGATTTTAAGCATTTGCTACTTCAGCACCTGCTGCCTGATTTACCGCTGGACGCCAGACACTTTGGTGCCTTACGCAATGCTGGTGTTTCGACCTTAAAGGTCGAAAATGGAAAGGCGATTTTGGAGAACTTCAACGGCATCCAACACATGCCGGCGGATATAGTGACACCCGTCTCAGATTCCGAAACACGTGTTTAAAACAGATGCAGATATAAAAAGAAGCAATTATAATAATTAGAGCGTCCTCATTTCGTACACGTACTTTTAAAGTATCCTGCCTCGATGAAGAATTTAATTCGATTTCATACCGTCATGACGGTTCTGTTCTTATACCCGTTTGTCTGTCAGGCGGAAGTTGACTTTAGTAAAGACATTCTTCCCATTCTTTCAAACAATTGTTTTCAATGTCATGGCCCGGACGCAGCGCAACGTGTTGCCGAGTTGCGATTGGATCAGGAAGAAGGTGCTTTTGCAGAGTTGCCTTCCGGTGAATTTGCAGTGGTGAAGGGTAAGCCTGAACATAGTGCTTTAGTTCATCGTATTAGCTCTGACGATGAAGATCTGAAGATGCCACCGACGGATTCAGGTAAGTCACTGACAGAAAAAGACATTGCCTTGCTTCGGCAGTGGATTTCTGAAGGCGCGAATTGGAATGAACACTGGGCTTATACTCCTGTTCAGGTACCGGTAGTGCCGGAGCCGGTAAAAGAATGGAAACAGAACAACGCCATCGACTTGTTTATCCAGGCTCGGCTTCAGGATGAAGGCATGAGTCCTGAAGAAGAAGCAGATAAGGAAACATTGATTCGGCGTTTAGCTCTCGATTTGACTGGTCTGCCGCCGACAGTTGCGGAAGTGGATGCATTTCTTGCTGATAACTCTGATCAGGCTTATGAAAGATTAGTTGATCATTTTCTGCAGTCCGAGCGTTATGGTGAACACATGGCTCGTAGTTGGCTGGATGCCGCACGATTTGCCGATACGCATGGTCTGCATCTGGACAATGAACGGTCGATCTGGCCGTATCGAGATTGGGTGATCAAAGCATTTAACCAAAACATGCCATTTGATCAGTTTACCGTTGAGCAACTTGCCGGTGATTTGCTTCCGGAGGCTTCTTTGGATCAGCGAATTGCAACAGGATTTAATCGTTGTAATGTGAGTACCAGTGAAGGTGGTTCGATCGACGAAGAATACTATGTTCGCTATGCGGTCGACCGTGTTGAAACAACGGCTACCGTTTGGATGGGTCTGACGGCAGGTTGTGCCGCCTGTCACGACCATAAATTTGATCCACTGAGTCAGAAGGAATTTTATCAGTTATTTTCTTACTTCTTTAGCCTGACAGAACGAGCGATGGACGGAAATGCTCTCTTACCACCACCCTCTGTGAAAGTCCCGAGTGAAGGACAGGTGGCTGAAAAAATTCGGCTTAACAGCGAATCGACAGCTGCTACTCAGGAAGTTGCCAATATTCTGGAGAATACTCAATACACGGATCCGTTTACCGGCACTGAATTTCCGGAGTACAAAAAACTGGACAATGTTTGGTTTGATGATGAACTGCCGGCAGGGGCACAACCTCAAGGTAATACTCCGTGGAAATTTGTTGAAGCTCCTGAGCACCCGGTTTTTAGTGGTAAGAATTCAACAACCCGAACAGGCAAGCCTGAGGACGGAATAACGCAACACTTTTTCACCGGTGCTAAAGATGGCCCGACGATTGCAGAAGGGGATGTTCTTTTTACTTATGTCTTTCTTGACAAAGAGAATCCACCGGAATCTATTCAGCTCCAGTTTAATGATGGTAGCTGGGATCATCGGGCGACTTGGGGAGCAGATAAGTGTTTTCTTGCAGGCCGAGACTTTGAAGGTAATCGTCAGAAGGGAGCATTACCAGAAACCGGGAAATGGGTTCGTCTGGAAGTGACTGCGGCGGAAGTTGGTTTAAAACCTGGAGCTAAGCTTAATGGCTGGGCCTTTACGCAATTCGGCGGAACGGTGAACTGGGATAAAGCCGGTACTGTTGGTGCACCACAGTTATCTGAAGAGCAAAAAGGGTCATTGGCGATTTGGGAACACTATCAGAAGACAGTCAGTAATACGGCTGCGGATAACATTAAGAAGATTTTTGAAGTTAAAGCCGAAGAGAGAACAGAAGCTCAGATAACGGAACTGACAAAGTACTACATCGAAAATATAAATCCCGCGAGTGTTGCCAGATTGGCGGAACCTCGCAAGCAGGCGGCTGCCCTGAAAAAAGCCCTGGAGGATTTAGAGAAAGCCATCCCCGCCACATTGGTAATGGAAGACCGTAATGAAATGCGGGTTGCCCATATTCTCGAGCGTGGTGAATACGATAAGAAGGGAGAGCCGGTGGAATCCGCAGTACCGAGCTGGCTGGGTTCAGCACCTGAAAATGCACCGCAGAATCGTCTCGGTCTGGCTCAGTGGTTGGTGAGTCCGACTCATCCGTTGACATCCCGGGTTACCGTGAATCGCTACTGGCAACATTATTTCGGCACCGGATTGGTTAAAACTTCGGAAGATTTCGGTGTTCAGGGAGAACAGCCGTCCCATCCTCAGTTGCTGGACTGGTTGGCGATTAATTTTATGGATTCCGGTTGGGATGTTAAAGGATTTCAGAAGTTAATTGTGATGTCAGCTACCTATAAACAGAGTTCCCGGGTGGACACTGATAAGCTGGCTGTCGATGCACAAAACCGGTTATTGGCACGAGGTTCAAGATTTCGTCTGGATGCGGAAGTGATTCGCGATCAGGTATTGTCAGTTAGCGGTCTGCTTGTCGGTACGATTGGTGGTAAAAGTGTAAAGCCATACCAGCCGGAAGGATTGTGGAAACCGGTTGGCTTCGGAGGTAGTAACACAGCGATTTTCCGGCAGGATTCCGGTGAAGCGCTGTTCCGCCGCAGTATGTACACCTTCTGGAAACGAACGAGTCCTCCACCGAGTATGGCTATTTTTGATGCACCTGATCGTGAAACCTGTCAGGTGCGTCGCGCTCGGACTAATACACCCCTTCAGGCATTGGTTTTATTAAACGATGTTCAATTTGTGGAAGCTGCCCGTCGTTTTGCAGAAAAGGTTATTTCTGATGGTGGCGATTCTGTCGAGTCGCGGGTGAATTTTGTATACCGTTCTGTATTGGCGCGTCAGCCCGGTCAGAAGGAACTGGAAATTGTTAGCAGTTTGTATGATGAACATCTGGCAGAATTCAATGCGGATCCGGAAGCTGCCAGGCAGTTACTCTCGCTCGGTGAATCAGGACGTAACGAAGGTCTTGATGATGCCGAATTGGGTGCCTGGACAATGATTGTCCACCTTGTGTTCAATCTTAGTGAAACTGTAACCAAGGGTTAAGCTATAAAACGATGAATCCATTACTACGAGAAGCAGAATTAATTGAAACCCGACGACACTTTTTCGGTCGAGCTGCGACCGGAATTGGTACAGCGGCGCTGGCATCATTGGTAAATCCTGATTTATTTGCTGATCAGCCTCAGACCCAGCTTGGGGCTATGGGAGCCACTCATTTTGCTCCAAAGGCTAAGCGTGTGATTTATTTGTTTATGTCAGGAGCTCCGAGTCAGCTGGATATGTGGGATTACAAACCACAGCTACAGGATTGGTATGACAAAGATCTACCGGATTCTGTTCGTAACGGCCAGCGCATCACTACGATGACTTCAGGTCAGAAACGATTTCCTATCGCGCCTTCAACCATGAAGTTCAGTCAACATGGTGAGCATGGTGCATGGGTCAGTGAAACACTACCACATACGGCCAGTGTGATCGATGATTTGGCAGTCATTAAGACTGTTAATACTGAGGCCATTAACCATGACCCAGCGATTACCTATATTCAGACAGGCAGCCAATTGCCGGGTCGCCCGAGCACAGGAGCCTGGTTGTCATACGGTCTGGGAAGCATGAATGCTAACCTTCCTTCCTTTGTTGTATTGCACTCAACAGTCAATGGTGGATTTGGTGGACAGGCACTGTATGCACGATTATGGGGATCAGGTTTCTTATCCACCAGACATCAGGGTGTTGCGTTACGTTCAACCGGTGATCCGGTATTGTACTTATCAAATCCAAATGGTATTTCCGGGAAGATGCGTCGTACCATGCTGGACAATCTTGCCGAATTAAATCGGCAACGATTTGAGGATATTGGAGACCCGGAGATTCAGTCACGTATTGCTCAATATGAAATGGCTTACCGGATGCAGACATCGGTTCCTGAACTAACGGACATTTCGGATGAGTCTCAGGAGACGCTTGATCTATACGGACCGGAAGTTATGAAACCGGGTACATTTGCTTTCAACTGCCTGCTTGCCCGTCGACTTGCTGAACGAGACGTACGTTTTACTCAGGTATTTATTCGTCAGTGGGATCAGCATGGAAACCTGCCACGCGATATTCGTCGTCAGTGTGGAATCATTGATCAACCGTCGGCGGCCCTTATCAAAGATCTGAAACGTCGGGGTATGCTTGAAGACACCCTTGTTATTTGGGGTGGTGAATTTGGACGTACGGTTTATTGTCAGGGTGGTTTGACAATGAGTAACTATGGACGCGACCATCATCCCCGATGCTATACCAAATGGATGGCAGGTGGCGGAATCAAAGGTGGAATCGTTTATGGTGAAACAGACGACTTTAGCTACAATGTTGTCGAAAACCCGGCTCATATTCATGACTTAAATGCAACTATTCTGCACACACTAGGTGTTGATCATGAACGTTTGACTTACCGTCATCAGGGTCGGGATTTCCGACTCACCGATGTTCATGGAAATATTCTCACTGATTTGCTTGCTTAAGTTTAGCGATTCAAATTTTCAGCAGAAGGTGATCGCTTGGTTTTGACCGTTATGTCGCCTGTTATTTGTTTGACGGCTAAGAAATTCGCTCAAGCCATATGATTAATCAATATTTGATTTCATTATTTAATACTCATAATTTCTGATACTAGTGGCTTATCAGGCGGAGCCGATTTATACCAATCTGGCCAGACATACCCTAGTTTGCGTAAGTTGCATGATTAACGCCTAAAGGGAAAATTCTCAGGTTTATTTTTTCCGAAAGAGCCATTTCATTGACAGGTTTTTGAGGATATTGGAATATTAGGTATGTACTTAAATAATTAGAGACGATTGTAAGTATATCCGTGGTTTATTCCATTTGGGGCAAAGTGTATTTGGCACTGTAAAATAAGAAAATGACAGATTCGCCTAGTGATATAAATGAGTTGATGAGTGGCTACATGGACGGCCAGTTATCGGCGGAAGAGCATGCTTTGGCAGAAGCAGCGTTGCAATCTGATGTAACAGCTGCCAAAGTACTGGCTGACTTGCAGATATTGCGAAGCGGTATGCGAGCCCTGAGTAAGCCGCCCTTAGATTCCTCAGCAATTCCTTCTTTAGCCGACCAGGTGCTTTCTCACCTTGATACCGCCCCGATTAAAGCAGATACGGAGGTTGTTCCCGCCTCGCTTCAATCTAAGTTGACAGATTCAAAATCAGCATCGGGAAATCATTGGACCTTTTACATATCAATTCTCTCTGTTTTGATCGCGGTTTTCGCCGTTTGGCAGGTCATACAGATTCAGCAGGATAATGAAGGAAATTCTATTGCTAATCTGGATCAGAACCTGGAGACGCTAACTGACGATAATTCGCCAGAGGGCAGTAGAGTGGAGCCTGATGATAAAGTTCAGGAAAATGACTCGACTAATCTAGTGATCGATGAATCCGGAAAGAATCCACGCAATCAGGATGTTGAAGAGAGCAGCTCGGAGATGCCGGAAGAACCCAAGCCTAATGAATTGGTTACCATCCCGGAAGTACCGCAGGGGAACGACCTGGCTGGTCAGCCGGATCTGAGCGTACTTACAAATGGTAAGTTTTTGTTTGTCATCGAAGTTGGTGTTACCCCTCAGGGTGTTGAAGCAGATGTTATTCGCGATGTCCTTATGAAAAATGGAATTATCTATGACGGTGGTTTGGATGTGATGCCAGAGCTGGAAACACAACTGCTTCAATCAAGGTTTTTGAATGGTGTTGTTAAAAATGAAGAACAACCAGTCGGGGGAACGGTCGACTTAATTTATATGGTTGCTTCCGGTTTGCAGATTGATCAGACACGTTTGGATATCCATCGGCGTCATGATCATATTGCGCGTTATCGATTTAATATGGCTCTATTACCAAAAGATGTGGGAGTCTTTGATAATCTGCATCGCACCGTAAAGAGCCAGTGGGCTTCGGATGAACCGTCACCGGACGTAAATGATAAAGCTGTTTATCGAGAACAGCTTAAGCAATGGAAAGGCAAAGCCAGTCAGCTAATGACAACGCTTTACTTTTTGGCTGGCAAGGGGGCTGCTGTAAGTAAGGTTGGTATAGATATTCCAACCACGCCAAACGTGCCGAAGGGAGCTAATCGAGGAACTCTGAAAGAACCTGATCCAACAGAGAAACCAATTCTTGGAGCTGATTTGATATGCGAAGTCCTTTTGGTAGTTCGCAACATGACACCGCTGGAAGTTGAACGGCTTCCGGATGTAGAAGAGAATAAGTAGCTCGTATTTGTTAAGCGAAAAAAGCCCTGTCATTGGACAGGGCTTTTTGGAGTTTAATACGATAACCTATTGAACTGAACCTTGTTCTGGTAAGGAACTAACGCGTGGGTTGTTGGCCCGGCGATAGGTAATTCGCCACTCAGTTTTGTCTGTCGTGGTTGTATGAGTGGTTTCTCCGCCCAGGAAGATATTTGAGTTGCCAATTTCATGAGCATGAACGTCTGTATGGTTCTGAGTTTCGGTACCGATTACAAATTCTTCCTCTTTTTCGATGACATATCCCTGTGGAAAGTGTGCCTGCATTAATTCCATTGCTTTTTCACGATGGTCGACCGGCCAGGTGGAGGTGCTTGGAATAGCGATTATACCTTGCTCCTGATTGCGCGAAACGTAACGCGCAGATGAACATCCGGTGACCAATACGCTGGTGATGATAAGTAATGCAAAAATTCGATGCATTCCTGGTTGCTCCTAACAGGTTAATTTGTTTCAGGAGCGGTAAAGTACTGAATTACGCCAGAGTACTCAATAGCGATGTACCGATCTCATGTGCTTTCATTTACAATTAAAATAATGAATTTGACTAAAGCTTAAATCAAAGATGGAATGCAAATGCGTACTTCATATTTAATGCTCATTTTTTTGTTTGTGGGCTCTTTAAACGCAGAGGATAACTGGACACACTTTCGTGGTGATCAGGCTGGTCGAGCGGATAAAGCTCAACTACCCAGCGAGCTTGGTGAAGATAAAAATGTTAAATGGAAGGTGCCAGTTCGGGGTAAAGGCTGGGCATCTCCGGTTATTTTTGGTAACCAGCTTTGGACAATTACGGCTACCGTTGATGGTTCCAAAATGTGGGCTTTGTGTTTTGATAAAAATACGGGTGAAACAATTTATGACATCCTCGTTTTTGAAAACGAGGAAGTAAGATTCTGCCATCCCACCAACAGCTACGCATCCTGCACTCCGGCCATCGAAGAAGGTACGGTTTATGTTCACTTTGGTAGCTACGGAACCGCTGCGATTGACACAAAGACAGGCAGGAAGATCTGGCAACGTCGGGATCTTGCCTGCGATCACTGGCGTGGCCCGGCTTCGTCACCGGTGATCGATCGAAACAGGCTGATTGTGTCTTACGATGGATTCGATGTGCAGTTTGTGATTGCCTTTGACAAACAGACTGGTGAGACAGTCTGGAAGAAGGATCGCGAGATTGATTACGGAACAGATAATGGTGATCGTAAAAAAGCATACAGCACTGCAACGGTGATTGAGCATAAAGGTCGTCGACAGGCAATCGTTCCGAGTGCTATGGAGACGATTTCCTATAATCCTGAAAATGGTGATGTCTTATGGCGAGTCCGTCACGGTGGTATGAATGCTGCCTGTCGTCCCCTGTTCCAGAACGGATTGGTTTACATCACGGGCGGCGACGGGGCTCGTGCGATGGTTGCCGTTTCTCCGGAAGGTACCGGGGATATTACTAATACGGCCATTAAATGGGAATTCAGCAAATCGGTGCCTCGCAGAGCGTCTCAGTTGTTAATTGATGGTCATCTTTACATGATGAATGATCAGGGAGTCGCATCCTGTGTTAAAGCAGATACGGGTGAGATGGTATGGCAGCAGCGAGCGGGAACTGGAGAATTCAGATCCTCTCCGGTTTTTGCTAATGGACTGATCTACTGTTTTAGCGTTGATGGTTCAGGTGTGGTCCTGAAGTCCGGGGCAAAATTCGAAAAGGTGGCTGATTTTGTTTTCGATTCAGGTTTTCAGGCTTCGCCGGCAATCTCTGGAAATAAGATGTTCCTGAGAAGTATTGCTCACTTGTATTGTATTGAAGCTGAATAGTAAGTAAGCCAGCGGGAAGTTACTGATGAATAGGATCGCTATTTTTGGATTACTGGCTTTGTGCCTGTTCTTTACGGGATGTGAGCGGGAATATATCTGGGATCCCACGAATATTGATGAAGGCGCAAACGAACGCCCGTTTATTACGATGGAAAGCGGAACTAAATGGCGATTATTGCGAGATACGGGAAACCGTACACCTGAACCCGATGAAGGTTATTGGGTTCACTATAAGGGTTGGCGGATTGATGATGATGGAACGGAGTTGATGTTTGATCAATCCTATGGCTTGGGTGTGGGCAGTTATTTTGGTGCCGGCCAGGTGGTCTCAGGTTTTTATGAGGGCATGCTACATTGTCCTGAGGGAGGCATGATCGAACTGGAGATTCCTCCTCAGCAGGGATATGGTGATAAAGAGCTAGATCTGATTCCAGCTAATTCGACATTGCATTTTCGAATTGAGTTGGTTCGGATTCAGTAAAAGTGATAATGAAAAACTAATCTGCTTGTTACTTTGATTCGTTTTTTTCTCTTAATTTTTGAATATGCTGTTCGATTGTTTTAAATAACTCTTCGAATTCATCGTCAACATCTGCCGGAAGGACGCCCTGAGAAATCGATTGCCGAAATTTGTTTTCGTTAAATTGTCTCAGCTGTTCAAGAATCGCACTGTTATTTAATTCTTCCAGTAATGGCAATGTATCGACGTCGCGCACTTCAGTTTCCGGGCGTTTGACAGGAATTAGCTTTACTTCCATTGCCTTGCCCTGACGGATTATTTTGATTATAAGTTCGGCCTTCTCGGTACCAGATTTTTCGACCGCCGAAATCAGCTCGCTTATTTCTTTGAGAGGTTGGCCACCCACAGCGACGAGCACATCATGCTTTTGAATTTTTGCCTTGGCAGCAGGCGAATCTGGCATGACCTCCAGCACTGCAATCCCAGGAGTGTCGAGTCCCAACTGCACCTGCAGTATTTCTGAGGTTGGCCCCATACCGACACCGATCATAAATTTACTGACTGGAAGTACTTCCACTGGTTGATCAGGTAGGATTCTCTGTGGAAATATTTTGGAATCGAAGTCAGGAAGGTGTCTGCGAAAACGTTCGAACATGGAACGCATATCATCATTTTCAGGTAATTCAATACCGAATTCTTCATCATTCAGATCGTATTCCTTTACGTTGCCATCCGGCCCGATAATGACTGCTTTGCCTTGCACCTGCACGTCGATATCAAGATCGTCGCCATCGATTTCAATTTTATGAGCTCCGCCTCTTATGTTTTTTAGGTCGATGATCTGAGTTTCACCGTTTGGTAGCCGGACTTTAATTTTGTCTCCGTCTATGGTGATGTTGTCTGCATTCACATCGCCAATAACCTTAACTTCGACTTTCTTCTCGATGGTTTTGCTTTCTTTAGATTCTTTCGTTTCATCAGACTGAACGAACGCAAAAGTTCCAAATAGTAGACCGAATACGCTTAAGGCTGCAGGTATGAGAATATTTTTTTTCATTATTTTCTTCCTCTCACAACAATGAAACAAACCGTACTTCTATATTAATAATGGATACGTGGACTCTAATGCAAGGGTTCAATACGGCCTATTTTTACAGGAAAGATAAGTAGTGAAATGATGCGAGTAATTAAGTTAGCAGCAGTAATATTCCTACTTGTTGGCGATAGTATTGGAAGAGCTGCTGAGCCAAATATTTTGTTTGTTCTGACGGATGATCAGGCTCCCTGGGCAATCGGCGTTTCAGGTAACCCTCTCGCTAAAACACCTCATATGGATCGGTTGGCTAAGGAAGGTGTCTATCTTCCAAATGCCTATACAGTGACGCCGGTTTGCAGTCCATCTCGGGCAGCATTAATGACTAGTCGTTATGGTTCTGAGCTTGGTATCACAGACTGGATTCACCCCCGCAATGAACCAAACCTCGGCCTGGATCCTAAAATTCCGGTTTGGCCGAAAATTCTACAGCAGGCCGGATATAAGACAGGCTTGGTTGGTAAATGGCATTTGGGACTGCTGGATTCCCAGCATCCAACGGTCTTCGGATTTGATTATTTTATGGGGCACCGTGCAGGTGGATGGCAAACGGCTAACCCTGTTTTAGAGAAGGATGGTGAAAATCAGAAGTTTGAAGGGTTGAATGCTGATATTCTGGCTGACGAGGCGATCGAGTTTCTCACGAGTAACAGAAATGAAAAGTTTTTGTTGTGTTGGCATACCCGTGCCCCACACACCCGGTGGTTACCGGTTGCTGATGAGGATATTGCCCCGTATGAAAACTTGAAGATAGAAATTCCTAATCCGGACTATCCAAACCTCGATACTGAAAGGGTGAAACGTATGACCAAAGAGTATTTTGCGAGTGTACGTAGTGTGGATCGTAATCTGGGACGGGTCTTGAAAACCCTTGATGATTTAGAATTGACTAATAATACAATCGTGATCTTCAGTTCAGATCATGGCTATAACATGGGTCACAACGGAATTTGGCATAAAGGTAATGGTCACTGGGTGCTAACCTCACCGCCGCCGGCTACCGATAATATTCCACGTGGACAACGCCCTAATATGTATGACAATTCTATTAAGGTACCCACAATTATTCGCTGGCCGGGAGTACTCAGATCAGGTTCTGTCGACGAATCGACCTACTCTAATCTTGATTGGTTTCCGACGATTTTGGCTATGGCAGGTATTGAATTGGATCCGGAAATATTGATTCGTGGTCGTAACATGGTCCCGCAACTGCTCGGAAAAAGAAAATTAGATTGGAACAATTCATACTATGCCGAATATAGTACCAAACATCAGTCTCAGACAGATATGCGAATGATCTCCAATGGGAAGTGGAAACTGATACGTGACTTCAATAATTCCGGACGGGATGAGCTTTACAATTTAGTAAAGGATCCGGCAGAATCCAACAATCTGATTAAACAACAAGACAAGAGAACACAGTTAGTTCGCTTCTATCTAGAACGTGAAATGCTTACACGCATGAAATCTATAGATGACGATGTCCATCGGTAAATTTCCTTTTAGTGAAGTATTATTGTTTGCATTTGCTCGATATCACACATTTTGCACGGATCTATAATTATCGTCCGCGGATAGACAACTCCGATATTGTCAGCTGATAAATTTCTCTCCGGACTGCTGCTGGATCTTTTGCCTATGGAAGATATTTAGTCCTTTTGTTTGGTGTCCTTAGCTCATAATGAATTGATTAGTCAAAAAGAATTAGAAGCTGACGAGACTTTTCTTTTATGTCGGTGTTTATGTTACAGTTGATTTACATGTGTTAAATCATTCTTTTCATTGATACGGAATTCGTTTATGCATTCTCTCTATAAAATGCTGCACCCCGGTTTTTTTATTCTGGCATTGTTTTTTATTTCGAATTCTCAGGCAGCAGATTTCTCTCAATTTCGGGGGCAGGCAGGACAGGGTATTGATACTCAATCGGACTTACCAACTCAATGGTCTGATGATTCAAATTTGATTTGGAAATCTAAGATTGCCGGGCGTGGATCCTCGAGTCCAATCGTAGTTGGTGACAAAGTGTTTCTTACGGCGTACTCCGGATATGGGAATCCTGACCAGAACGCCAGCCAGAATGAACTTGTCCGACAATTACTTTGTTTCAGTTTGAAGGATGGTCGGCAGCAGTGGACAGCTGATATTGAGAACAAACAGCGGGAAGACGTATATCAGGGATTCATCACCGAACACGGATATGCCACCAGCACTCCCGTTTCCGACCGAGAATCGGTATTTGTGTTTTTTGGCAAGTCGGGTGTTCTGGCATTTGATATGAATGGAAAACAAAGGTGGCATGTGAGCGTGGGTACGGAATCAGCTCAGCGACGCTGGGGATCGGCTCCGAGTCTGGTGTTGCATAAAGACACGGTCATTGTAAACGCATCAGATGAAAGTCAAACTCTTTATGCGTTGAACAAAAAAGATGGATCAGTGGTATGGAAGGCAGAAGCAGCAGGATTAGAGAACTCATTTAATACACCCCTGCTTGTATCAACAGCAGACCGCACGGAATTGATCGTAGCTGTGCCATGGGAGATTTGGTCATTAGATGCCGAGACGGGCAAGTTGTTGTGGTACGCCGAGACTGAACTGGATAATAATGTGTCGCCAAGCATGGTGGAAAAAAATGGAATAATTTATGCCATAGGTGGACGAAGTGGTGCCAGTATAGCCATACGTTTAGGCGGTAAGGGAGATGTGACTAAGACACATATTGTCTGGCGAGCAAAGGCCTCTTCTTATGTGCCATCACCAGTTTTATTCCAAGATCGTCTTTACTGGGTTAATGACCGGGGCATTGCACATTGTGTTAATGCGAAGACTGGTGAGTTGGTGTATCAGCATCGGCTTAATATTAACAGTGGGGGCGGGCGTTCTTTTTATGCCTCAGCGATGGTAATCGGGGGTAAGATATACGCAGTGAGTCGATTTGATGGAACGATTGTTTACGAACCCGGCGATGAGTTTAAGCAAGTCGCCCAAAATCGATTTAATGATGAATCGATGTTCAATGCCAGCCCCGCAGTTGCGGACGGAAGAATCCTGATTCGCTCGGACTCGGCATTGTACTGTATTGGAAACAAATAACGTGAGCCAGGGGGCACGCGGAATCTATTTTTTGGAGAGCAAAGATGAAATTACCAGCATTGGTTACAGGTTTAATCGTGGGGTTGATGATGACAGTTCATGTGTCAGCACAGCCGCCTGCAGGTCAGCAGCGGCAACAAGCCCAACAGGGTCCACAACGCACCGTTGGTGGCTTTATTGATCGTTTGCGAACTATGGATGCGAATAAAGACGGAAAGATCTCTAAAGACGAATTACCCGAACGCATGCAGAGTATTCTTACTCGGGTGGATACAAACAAAGACGATGCGATTGATGAGAAGGAGCTGAAAGCATTGGAAGCCCGCTTCTCAGGTAATAGCGGACAACGTCCTCAGGGCCAGCGCCCTCCGGGAGCTGGTGCTCCTGGTGCAGATAATCCTCAGGGCCAGCGTCCGCAAGGCCAGCGTCCTCAAGGTTTTGGCGGTCCTGGTGCAGATAATCCTCAGGGTGGACAACGACCTCCGGGATTTGATGGACAGGGTGGACGTCCGGGACAGGGTGGACGGCCTGAGCAAGGTGGTCAGCAGGGACAAGCTGGTGGAAGAACAGGGTTGCCACCACTTCCAATTTTTATGGTACTCGATCGTGATAGAAACGGTGAATTATCAAAAGAAGAAGTTGCGAATGCAGCTAAAGCATTGGCACAGCTTGATCGGGATCGAAACGGTAAATTGACGATCGAGGAGTTGATGCCGGCCAACTTTGGCCGTGGTGGTCGACCCGGTCAGGGTGGTCAGCCCGGTGGCTTTGGTGGTCAGGGAGGTCGTCCCGGTCAGGGTGGTCAACCCGGTGGCTTTGGTGATCAGGGAGGTCGTCCTGGTCAGGGTGGTCAACCCGGTGGTCGCCCACAACGTCCCCAACGCCCTCAGTAGTGCTAGATTAGTCAGATTAATTGAACAACTGGTCTGACGCAGAAGGCAACGGCATCGTATTTATTACGACGATGCCGTTATTCTGTAATATTGATTTCAGCAAATTTTTTTCGCTTGATCTCTGGTTCTCTTTTTATGGAAGACCTGTGTTTCGAAGTTACTTAAATCTCGTATTTTTCGCAGTATTGTTAAGCTGTCAGTCTCTCTATGGACAACTCGGTAAAATGGGGCAGGCCAATAGTGATGTCCCAATACAGGCGGCTAAGGAATATGAACAACTGTTGAAACGTTATGAAGCGAATCGACAGGATCGGCAATTTGTGACCTCTTTTCTGGAAGTTGCAGAAAAGTACTCGGGAACAAAACCGGCGCTGGATTCGTTGGTTTGGGTTTTAAAGCGATTTGAATCGGGTTCCCATGCCGATCGAGCTATTACTACGTTAATAAATGCTCATGCCACGCAACCTGAGATTGAACAACTGTACCTGCATATTGGAAATAACCCATCTTTAAGGGTCGATGCATTTTATCGCAAAGTGATTACTGTTAATAAAAATCATTCAGCGGTCGGTCGGGCGCATTTTCGCTTGGGGAACTATCTAGTTCGACAGGCGGAGATTGCGAGAGAGATTCGGGCAAATCCGAAAAGTCTCGATAAGTTTAAACTTTTTTACGGATTAGATTTGATCGAGCACTTACAAAAGGTTGATCTGACAGAACTCCGTAAGGATGCCCTGATCCAATTTACCGTGGCAGTGGAAAAATACCCCAAAGTACGAACCTATAAGGGGGAGTTGTCCGAGCTTGCTGGACGCGAGAAGTTCAAGATCGAGCATCTTAGTGTGGGAGGGGTTGCTCCTGAAATTATCGGTGAGGACATTACTGGTAAGCCAATGAAGTTGTCTGATTACAAAGGTAAAGTTGTTTTATTAGACTTTTGGGGTGACTGGTGTGTTGCCTGTCGGATGTTGCTCCCATTTAACCGTGCAGTAGTCAAAGAAATGCAGGGCCGTCCTTTTGAATTGCTCGGGGTTAACAGTGACACAGATCGAATCTACGCTCGCAAGGTCGAACAAACACAGAAAATAACCTGGCGAAGCTTTTGGAATGGTGGAAGCCGTTTTGGAGATATTTCTACTGAGTGGGGCGTTGAAAAATGGCCCGTTATTTATGTGCTCGATGCTGAAGGGATTGTGCAAATGCGCAGTGCAGGAGGGCATAACAAAGAGGAAATATTTAAACTGATCGAAAAGTTAGTATCCGAAGCTGAAGATAAATAACATCACTTTTTCCGGTGAAACTTTACGGGGCAGAGGACGAAACTCTTACGTTCAAGGCTAAATATCCATCTTAAAATTTTTACGGCCCATTCGAAGCTGGAGTTAATCAACGATGACATCTATTGCGCGATGCTGTCAGTTTGTTAGTCAGTAACAAGATTTTCTTTTTGGTTAGCGAAGTAGAAACCTCTGGATGTTTTTGTATTACATAAACCAAAATTTATTTGTGGCGTGATATGCTTCTTGCTTAAAATAATTAAAGGTAGTAATACGTTACTAGCACAGAGGAAATTGAAAGATGCGTAAGATCATATTTGCGTTTGCTGTTCTTCTGTTCGGGATTCAGCTATCCTTACAGGCAGCAATTCCCCGGAATGTAAAAATTGAACTTGATAACCGCTTTATTCCTGCTTACCGCACTGGGCAGCTGGAAACAGTGATTTTATCGGGCTCTCTGATTGCTAATAAAGTTAGCGGTCCGCTCATCGGCGAAATAGATATCTATTTGGGTGAACAGAATATTGAATCTTTGGGTGTGATACTCGCTCGTTCCCGTTTTATGCTCCTTACTCAAGGCCGACAGCTACCCCCCCCGGCGACAGTCAAAGAGTTAATACTTACCGTCCCTCATTTTCAGAAGCAGGTTCAGGAGGTTATTACAGGAACATTACGTCCGGCTATTATGCAGGAAGGTATGGAATTGCCGGTGACACTAAAGGATTTTGAAGAAGCGCTCTTTAAAGTCCATATCTATAAAAATGATTTAATTAATCTTGATCGGACATCATTGCTGGCGTCCCAAGCCGTCGAATATGCTTTGCGCACCGGTAAGGTTAAGCCGGTTGATCAGGAAAAACTATCGTTTAATTTTGTCGAGGCCCGACAGCAGATTATTGCTGAGAATGAAAATCGTGTTGGATTTGAATTGACCTTGCGTGTCGATCGTGTTCGGCTGGCAAAGCGTATTATCGAAGAGTCGGATGAATTAGATCAGTTGCTGCTGGCAGCTTTTGCCATGGATCAGGATTTGAAAATTATTAATGACTTTGTCCAGCAGCAGCGACAAGGTCTATTTCAATCCATCGAAGCACCGGATATTGATCAGATAAATCGCACTGGCGAGCAGGCTCAACAGAACGCCCCACGTTTATTTAGGGAGGCTGAGATGTTATTCACCGGGATTCACTGGTGGATACGGGGACGCTATGGAAAGGGGGTTGCTGCCAACGGCTTACTTAAAGGTGCTTATGTAAAAAAGAATTCAGCAGCAGGTTTTGCGTTAAATATGCCAAGAAACCGTGTTGTGGCTACGGATCCGTTCGCGAATGGCGGAAGTGAGGAATCACCTTATGTAGCACGTCGTCATGAAAATACCTGGGCATGGGAAAATGGCGGTATATTTTTGAAGGAGTATAAAAAGGTCAAAATTATCGCTGAGTCGGACTATTTTTACTGAGAACAAAATCGTGTCTATGGCACCGTGAGTGTCACCGTAGCGCAATTTAAAGAGGCTGATCCAAGCGATGCATACCAGATTGTCGGGTATCAGGAGTATTCTAATGCATTGAATAATCTTGTCCCGCTTGTAAAAGAAGCGGACGAGGTATCATTAAGAGCATATAACAAAATTATCTCTGACATGCCGGAATTGGTGGTATATACGAATCTGTCCCGTAGGTTTAATTTATTTCAAACTCAGAATTCTTCTTTGACACCTTTATTAAGAAATACGTTGAATTTATACCGTCAGTCATCTTTAAACGAAACTAGCAATGATGCTGATGCTTATAGGCGTTCCGGAATTGGCTGGTTGATTGCATTAGCGCGACTTGAGCATGGTGCGATCGAAATTGGCTATCAGACTAATGTAAGCCCGTTTAATCTGGAGCAATTAACAAAAGTTGAGACTCCGGCATTCCTTGCATTATTACTTGACGGAGCGAGAAGTCATTATTGGGCTATGAATATGGATTCAGTGACTCATTATTTGCTGGATGGAAATGTTCCCAAAGTGAGTGATCGTACTGCTTTGGCTTACGGGAGACGTGCAGTTCTGGTTCAGGAAATGGTGAAAACATTGAACCGGATAGCGGGTCAGCAATTTACACCGGCTCAAAAGCAGGAGCTGCAATCGTGGTACAACAATATGTCAAAAGTTAGGGAAGGAGTTGTCTACAACGTTTACGAAACATACAAAGTTGCGATTGCTAAGAAAGGTATTGCCAATATAGATCTGAGAGGTTGTCCTCCTTTAGTCAGCGGTATTCGGTCAGATATCATTAGTCGTCGTGCCAGGATTAGTATTACAGAGTAGCTGTTGTTCTGTTGAATTGTCTTTCGTAAAATTCGAACGAGAGTTTGGCATTTAAATCCACAGAGATCTCTTCAAAGAATATCCTATGCTCACGATCTTCACGGGTAACGAGAAACGCAATGTGCGGGAAAGTCGGCGTGACTTCCTGCAGGTTGGTTCGTTGATGCTGGGGAGCCTTTCATTACCTCAACTTCTTCATGCCCGTTCTGAAAACACAAGCTTTGTTAAAGACAAGTCAGTAGTGTTGTTATATCTATCTGGCGGAGCTAGCCAAATAGAGACATTTGACCCGAAGATGACTGCTCCGGCAGAAATTCGTAGTGTTAATGGTGAGGTCAGTACTTCGCTGGCAGGCGTAACTTTTGGTGCGACGATGCAAAAACTTGCCCAACGTACGCATCAAATCAGTGTTATTCGTAGCCATAACCATTCGGTGGGAGCTCATGAGCAGGCACATGTGCATGTGTTAACTGGTGGAACAGATCCAACAGGCGTAGGTAAAACCGGATTTGGTATGGGGGCACTTTATGCTCGTTTGCGAGGAGCGAATCATCGCGCGACCGGAATTCCGACGAACTGTTTACTTACGGTTCCCGAGACCGATGGGCAGTATCGTAAAGAACTTGCGCGCGTTCGTAAAGGTTCAAGACCACTGGAACTGGGAGCTGCCTATGCACCTTTTGAACCCGGTGGTAATAGCTCAGCTCTTAACAATATGAAGCTTAATTTACCAGCACAGCGGTTTGATGATCGTCGTTCACTTTTGACAGCATTGGATTCCTGGCGGAGACAGGTTAACGGACTTCGGCAGGTAGAAGGAGTTGATCGTTTTAATCAGCAGGCAGTTGATTTATTAACGGGTGGTGCAGTGGATGCGATTGACTTAACCCGTGAAGATCCGATGGTCCTTGAAAAATATGATACAAGTGAAATGCGCATTGGTTTTAAACAATTCCGTCCATCGATGTTGGGACATAAAATGCTGATGGCTCGACGCTTGTGTGAAGCTGGAGCGGGTTTTGTCACAGTTCATAGTGCCGGTTGGGATATGCATGCTGATAAAAATAATCCTGGTATGCAGCGGGGCATGGCAATGTTAGGTACAACCATGGACCATGCCGTATCCGCCTTTTTGGATGACGTGGCAGACCGAGGCCTAAGTGGAAAGATTCTGTTGGTTATTACAGGAGACTTTGGCAGGACTCCCAGAGTGAATAAGAACGGTGGACGAGACCACTGGGCTAAATTGGGAACGCTGGCATTTGCCGGGGGTGGTCTTAATATGGGACAGGTCATTGGACAGTCAGACCGTCAGGCAGGTCAGCCGATTACCACTCCATACACGACCGCTCATTTAATGGGCACCATTATGCAGACGCTTTTTGATGTGGGTGAGATGCGATTAGTATCAGGAATTCCACCACAGATCCGCAGACTTGTTGAGCAGAGTGTTTGTATCCCGGAACTAATGTCTTAGCCGTTTATCTTATTTAAAAGCAGGTAAGGGGGCTTTTTCCGAACGCTTAGCTGTTTTGTAGAAATTGAAGATTTCGTTCCAATAACTCCAGGCCGGTTTTAAGTGCCCTCCACCATCGACTTCGATATATCGAACGTCTTTTTCAAGTTGCTCAATTTCTTTTACGAGAGAACGAGTTACTGTAATGTTCACCAGCACATCCTTCGTGCCTTGAATAATCATGATTGGGCTTGTTGAGTCCTTAAGCCTCTGCCCTCGTCCCGAAACAAAGAACGCAGGGGCAACGGTGGCAATGGCAGCAAATTGATCAGGATATTTGCTTAGGAGGTGGAAGCTGCCTCCCCCGCCCATGGAGTGCCCGTAAAGATAAATTCTTTGTGCATCGACTTTAAATTCTTTGCGTATGATGGTCATCACATTGATCACATCACGTTCGCTTAGCTCGCCCAGATTCTTGGGTTTATCACCAGACTTCTCTTTGCCGTACATCCCGTACCAGCCCTGATTATTGTATCCCATCGGAGCAACTAAGATAAAATTGTGCTTTTCAGCAGCGGGTACAATTCCGGGATAGCGAATGATTTGATAGCAATTGCTGAAGAGTCCATGCAAGGCGAATACGACCGGCAACTCTTTTTTCCCGTCATAGTTTTTTGGAACATAGAGCGTGTAGGGAATTTCACGCTCGACCTGTTCCATTTTATATTTTCGATGAATGATAACACCGGTTTGAACTGGATCAGAGGCATAGATCGCAGGACAAAGTACTAGAGAGCACAGGAAGGCGAAGAGGAAATAACGCATTGTAAAAAACTCGTGAAGATTCGATCAGCCCCCATATTACACGCTGGTTGTTTTGTACGATATGGAAGAAGGTAATTAATTTGCTTGATTGGAAAGGAGATGTCATGACAAGAATTTTGTACGGACTTTCTGGTGAAGGTTCAGGCCATAGCTCGCGCTCAAAACAAATGGCTAGGCATTTGGAAAGTTTGGGTCATGAAGTTTGGTTAGCCAGCTATGACCGTGGCTATCGAAACCTAAAAGATGAATTCAATGTTTTTGAGATTGAAGGACTAGCGATCGCGAGTGCTGACAATAAAGTTTCGAACATTAAGACGGTTACCAAAAATGTAAAACGTCTTAAGAAAGGTTGGCTTAGACTTCGCGCCTTAAGGAATGAGATGTTCAAAATCTTTGAACCAGAAGTGGTGATTACAGATTTTGAACCAATGACAGCCTATCTGGCTCACCACTATGATATCCCATTAATGACGATCGACAATCAACATCGTATGCGTTATATGACTTACGAATGTCCACCGGGACATCAGTTTGACCAGAAGATGACCAAATCAATTATTCGAGCGATGGTTCCTCGGCCGGATCTATCGCTGGTCACTACTTTCTATGAAGGCCAGGTTACGAATGACAGAACGTTACTCTTCCCACCGATTCTTCGGGATGAAGTGATCGCCATGCAACCAAGTGATGAAGGATATATCCTTGTCTACCTTACCAGCGGATACGATACATTACTTAGCCAGCTAAAGAAATTCACGCATGAAAGATTCATTGTTTACGGTTATGACCGTCGTGATCAAGAGGCTAATTTAACCTTCAAGTTGCCGAGCAAACAGGGATTTCTGGATGATCTGGCTGCCAGTCAAGCAGTGATTGCAACGGCTGGCTTTACCCTGATTAGTGAAGCACTCTATTTGAAGAAGCCTTACTTGGCGATGCCAATGGAAGGGCAGTATGAACAGCAACTGAATGGTTTTTGGCTGGAACAGCTTGGCTTGGGACGCAACGCTCCAGAAATCAATGAGGATGTCATTGGAGCATTTCTTTACAGGCTTCCTGAATTCAATTGTGTACTCGAATCACATGAGTCTAAGGGGAACATGAAGATTCAAGCGAAACTGGATGAATTGATGCAAAACAATGGTCAACAGTTAAAAGAGTTTCATAACCGTCGTAAACGCAAGAAGTGGGCTGGTCAAATTGAAGAGCCAGTCGTCGATTCTGAAGGCACTTAACGAATAATGTTGCTGACAACTTCTCCGTGTACATCGGTTAAGCGGAATCTTCGTCCCTGATATTTATAAGTTAGTCGTTCGTGGTCGATTCCTAATAGATGCAGAATGGTGGCATGGAAGTCATGTACATGCACGCCGTTGTTGGCGATATTGTACCCCAGCGGATCCGTTTCTCCGTGAGTTACTCCACCTTTGATACCACCGCCGGCCATCCAAAGCGAGAAGCATCTCGGGTGATGATCACGGCCAAAGTTCTCCCCATTGAGTTTTCCCTGACAGTAATTAGTACGACCAAATTCACCACCCCAGATAATTAGTGTGTCATCTAATAAGCCACGTTGCTTTAGGTCGGTCACTAAGGCAGCTGATGCCTGATCTGTTTCTTTTGCCTGATTACGCAGACCGCCTATCAGTCCGCCGTGTTGATCCCAGCCAGGGTGGTAAAGTTGAATGAAGCGTACTCCGCGTTCCGCTAAACGCCGAGCAAGTAAACAGTTCGCTGAATAGGAACCGGGGTTCTTGGCGGCTTCCCCATAGAGTTTGAAGGTATGTTCAGGTTCGTCGGCTGTGTTTGTTACTTCAGGAATCGATTGTTGCATACGAAATGCCAGTTCATATTGGGCAATACGTGATTCCAGATCCGGATTACTCTGTTTTTGTAACTTAAGTTCGTGCAGGTCTTTGAGTCGATCAAGCATTTGCCGACGGGCCTCAGCACTAAGGCCCTGTGGGTTACTGAGATATAGCACCGGGTCCTGTCCCGAACGGAATCGCGTACCTTGATAGCGAGACGGCAGGAATCCACTTCCCCAGAGTCTGGTCAGTAGAGGCTGACCACCTTTGTTTTTAGTTACAAGAATTACAAAAGCAGGCAGGTCATCGTTTTCAGTACCCAGACCATAATCAAGCCAGGCGCCCATGCTCGGACGCCCCGGAAACTGCGAACCGGTTTGCATATGAGTAACAGCCGGGCCATGATTAATAGCTTCAGTATGCATACTGCGAACAATACAGATGTCGTCAGCAATGTCTGCAATATTCGGAAGAACCTCGCTGATCCATTGACCACTTTCGCCGTGCTGTGTGTATTTGAAAGGTGATTTAACCATTGGCAAACTCGCCTGGTTACCTGACATGGCCGTCAGTCTCTGGCCTTTACGGATTTCATCAGGTAATTGTTGGCCGTGTGCTTTTTCAAGTTCAGGTCGGTAATCAAATAAGTCCAGTTGAGATGGACCACCACTTTGGAACAGATAAATAACTCGTTTCGCTTTAGGTGTATGGTGCACCTGATCTAAAACACCCTCCCGCGCGTGGAGCATCCGTGCACATTCCATTTGAGTTAACGCAATACTACCTAGTCCCATGCCAAAGCTTTGCAGTACCTTTCTGCGGGAAAGGCCAAGGGGGCTGTCATAACCGGTACATTGTTGAGATGTGGTTGCGTTCATAGGTTTGTCAGAGGTTGGTTATTGTCGTACGACACATTCGTCATAGTTCAGTAATAGGTTGATGACCATCCCCATGGCTGCGACTTGGTCTGCAGGAAGGTTCATGTCACGTGGAGCATCGCCGGTACTGAGAAATTTATTTGCCTCATCCGGGTACTTCTTGAAGTAGGCAAGTTGTTGCTGAAATGAAATTGAAATTACGGCTAATTCCGCATCTTCTGCAACTCGGCTGGTGAGTTGTTCAAACGCTTTTGCCATAGCTGCCTTGTGGTCATTTCCAAACGCTTTTACCAGATTTTCCCCCATCTTACGAGCCGCTTCAATATATTGCGGATCGTTTAATAAGACGATTGCGTGCAGCGGATTAGATGTCCTTTCCCGTGCTACCGAACAGACTTCACGTTTAGCAGCATCCAGTGTCATCATGACGGGGGCAGGAGCAGTTCGCCGCCAATAAGTATAAAGACTGCGTCGATAAAGCTGCTCACCTTTTCCGCGGGCCACCGGTTTAAAAGACTCGGCCACCTCATAAGGCTTTACTGACGGACCTCCCTGCTTATCTACCAGTAATCCACTGGTCAATAAAGCATTGTCACGTAGCATTTCTGCCGGTAATTGGTAACGATTTGCATGGCTCAGCAGATCGTTTTCCGGATCGCTGGACAGCTTGTCTGCGGATGACTCAGATGACTGCCGGTATGCCGATGAACACGCAATTAATTTGATCAGCGCTTTGGTATCCCAGTCGTTATCGATAAAAGACAGAGATAGCCAATCCAGTAGTTCAGGATGAGTTGGAATGGCACCCTGACTACCAAAGTCCTCCGGAGTTTTTACGAGTCCTTTGCCAAGCATCATTTGCCAAATCCGGTTAACATACACTCGTGCCGTTAGAGGATTTTGCGGACTTGTCACCCAGTGGGCAAGTGTAAGTCGATTCCCATTTTCACCGGAATCTCCAAAGATGGATGGTGTCGCGGTCGCGACCGATTCTGTTGGTTGATCATAGGCGCCACGGTTCAGCAGAAATGTTTCACGTCGTTTTTGCATGTCTGCCATGACCATGATTTCCTGGGCACCATCGACTAACTTACTTCGCTGATCCCGTGCTGCTTTTAGAGCGGCCAGTTGATTTCCATATGTTTCATCAAACAAATTAAGATAGTACTGCTTGAGCAGTAATTTTTGCTTAGCATTGAGCATAGCCGTGTTAGTTGCAAGAATCTTTTCCAGCGTCTGACCATCAAAGACGTGTTGTAATTCGAGGTCGCTTAACTGCCGGTTGTAGACTTTGAATTCATCAACTAGTCCCTCTTTAAATCCTTTATCTCGAAAGCGTTGTCCGATTGTGATGTTATCGCCGCCACTACCGGTGATATTTTTATACAGATTGTCTTTGACGACCTCGGTATCTGCCGGTTTTCCATTGAGGTAGATCTTCAACCCATTAGCCTGACTTGATCCATCGTAGACCATTGAGAGATGATGCCATTGAACAGGCGCTATGATATCTTTGGTGCGGACTCGAATAGCATTACCCGGCCAGAAGTGGATTAGAGAGACACTGATATGCCCATCTTCGATCAGCATTTGATAGCCCCGGCTAGCAGAATCGGTCCAGGCTCGTGAACGGTGAAATACAACGGCGCGTTCTTTGATATCTGGTGTGTTAAACCACAAGGAAATTGTGAACGGAGTGTTACGAGAGTAGTTTCCGACAGAGAGCCCTATGGCATCATCACCGGTCAACTGAATTGCCCTGCCAATCTTACCTTCTGTACTTTTATTGGCGCCAACTTTACCATCTTCGAACGTGAGTTCCTGCTCCAAACCGATAATTTCTTTTGTGACTTGACGATTATCCAGCCATGTTTCAAATTCCTGATTTGCGACATCTTCCAGCTGAAGGAGTTTGGCCATTTCACTTGCAATTACCTGATCAGCATTAGCAATTTGCTTTTTTTGTTTCTCATTGAGAATTCGAAGTGTTGGAGTAGGAGTAGATGTCGTGAAATAAGAGTAGAGTCCGGCTTCGTCAATATTGTTGAAATAGGCGAATAATTGATAGTACTCGGTCTGCGTAAACGGGTCGTACTTGTGGTCATGACAACGGCAGCATTCGAGCGTTAGTCCTAAAAAAGCTGTTCCAAAAGTGTGCGTGCGGTCAGCCACGTATTCTGTCCTGAATTCCTCAGGTACCGAACCCCCTTCAACTTTCTGTGAATGCAGGCGATTAAATGTTGTAGCAATACGTTGTGAATCGGTGGGGGCCTCAAGTAGGTCTCCTGCCAGTTGTTCCGTCACGAATTGGTCGTAAGGCATATTTTGATTAAAAGCATTGATGACCCAGTCGCGATACGGCCAAACGTATCGATCACGGTCCACCTGATAACCAAAAGTATCAGCATATCTGGCCACATCGAGCCACGTAGCAGCCATCCGTTCGCCGTAGTGCTTATCTGCCAGAAGTTCATCCACGATCCTATTGTATGTTTCCAATGTTGGATTTTCGCTGTATCTTCGGACTTGATCAGCCTTTGGGGGCAAACCGGTAATATCGAAAGCTAGCCGTCGAATGAGGGTGGTTGGATTTGCCCGGTCTGCGGGGTTTAAGCCTGCTTCTTCGATTTTATTAAGGATGAACTGATCGATCTCGTTAGTGCCCCAGGATTTGTTTTTAGTCTTAGGAATAGCATGTGAAACCGGAGCCTCAAAAGACCAATGATTTTCCCAATTGGCACCCTGTTCCACCCAGCGGGTGAGTAAGTCGATTTCCTCTTCTGTTAATTGAAGCTTTGATTCAGCCGGTGGCATTTTGAGGTCAGGATTGTCTGATTGAATTCTCTTAATCAACTCACTTTTGTGGGATCGTCCGGAATGGATAATGCGGTTTCCGTCGAATGCAATAGCAGCAAGTGCTTCTTCTTTGAGGTCGAGGCGCAAATCAGCCTGTCGATTGTTGGCATCTGGGCCATGACAATTGAAACAGCGATCGGAAAGGATCGGCTTGATGTCTCTCACAAAGTCGACAGCAGTTGGTTTCTTGACAGCATGGGAAATTGATGTGAGAGCCAGAACAAATAGTAATGCAGTTACAAATCTCATGATTTGGTTTATTAGCAAAGTGATAACGGCCTGATTAATAGACTTTATTCTATGATAACTGGGACTCTGAGATAACAGGGATATTCGTTTGGTTAGCTTAGAGCAGCGCACAAAAAAAACCCCTTACAATTATTTGTAAGGGGTTTTTTTTTGTCAAAGCTATAAAAGCTTGATTAACCTTCGCCTTCGGCAGCTTCTTCAGCAGGAGCTTCTTCAGCAGCTTCTTCAGCAGGAGCTTCTTCGGCAGGAGCTTCTTCGGCAGGAGCTTCTTCGGCAGGAGCTTCTTCGGCAGGAGCTTCTTCAGCAGCTTCTTCA
>PAPJ01000024.1 GCA_002709045.1 Planctomycetaceae bacterium
CAACGCTACCAAGATACCAATGATTGCAATTACAACCAAAAGTTCTACGAGCGTGAAGCCTGCACGTTTATTCAAACGTTTCATAATGCCAACTCCAATTAGAAAAATAGAAAAGTACTAGTACAATTTCAGTTTGCGCTAAAAAACATGCCCTCTAAGGACAAACAAAACGATAACAAACTCAACGGCGGCAAACAAAAATATGATAAGAACCATATCTTATCAAAGAATTACAGTGAAATAAACAAAAATTTATGCTTATCTGTCCCTGCAAATCTATCGACCATCTACGAGATTAAATCACCTACCATTAGAAAAATAGCATATTAATGACATCTGGACGTACCAATCGTGCGTATTAGAGAGATTTCATCACTCGACTTCTCATTAAATCCTATCTAATCGGTAAAAACGAACTCAAAACAGATGGCTTGTTTCAGGATTTCCAGAGTGGTCATTCGTAATGTTTCTTAAAGCTGCAAAGTTACTGCGTCCTGTGAGGGCGGGCAGACTGGAGTTTTTTGAATGCCTGAGTGGCTTCCGGGCTAAGTTCACCTTTGAGTACAGTTTCCTTACTTAAATCATGCTGATCAACTTCCACAAAGCGACCATTACCGTACAATTTGTATTTTTGATCCCGAACCCAGTGCTGTCCACGCCCCTCTGCATACGCCCAAACACGATTAACAGGGCGTCCCGTCAACGCGGGGACAAAACTAAGCGAGTCGAGACCAGCTGGTACTTCCTGTCCAGACAATGCAGCACAAGTTGCATAGAAGTCAGACATATCGACTAAGGCATCAGTAACCGTCGCCGGTTTGACCACACCGGGCCAACTCAGAATCAATGGCACTCGCGTACCTGAGTCGTCCAGTTTTCCCTTTCCGCCCTGAATACGTTTCCCGTTAAACATCGAAAACACGGGGGGCTTGATATATTTCCCATTTTCAAAATGGGAACAGCTTTTTGCCGCGGTACCGTTGTCTGTCGTAAACATCAGTAACGTCTGTTCTCGAAGATTATGCTTAGTAAGAAATTGGACCAACAGACCAATCTGTCGATCCATTTCGACAGCCATTTCTTTATAGGTCAAATACTCGCCGCTTGGTGAGTAAGGAACGGGTTTCTCCAGATCATCCGTGACATCATGGCAAAGTGCCATTGAATAAAAAGCAAAAAACGGTTTCTCCCGGTCAGCAATGATGAATTGCTCGAGATACTCACGATAGACATCCGGACCAACCTGGTTTTGGGCCGCCGTATTAACTTTCCCGTTCTCATAGACCAGCGGCGAATGGTATCGCGGTCCCTCGTGCCAGCCAAACACACAGTATTGATCAAATCCCATACGATGCGGCTGAAGGGGATCATTTTTCAGCAATGCCAGTTGCCACTTACCGGTAACGACGGTACGATAACCGGCGCGTTGCATTACGCTGGCAATGGTTTGCTGCTCCAATACCTTGGGGAAGGATCCCCACTTCGGATTCTGCACATTGGTGGGATACATCCCGGTCATAAATGTAATCCGAGTTGGATGGCACACGGGCATGCTATAGCAATGCATTCCCATTAATCCTGATTTGGCCAAATCGTCCAGATGAGGAGTAGGGTAGGACTCACCCCCATATGCACCGATAGCGTCATACCCGACATCATCAGCCATAATGACGATAATATTAGGTCTCTCAACAGCCTCCAAACCAGTACACAGAAGAACCAGCACCGGCAACAACGAACCTATTTGAAATAATCGCGATTCTATTAGCAATTTCATCTCACTTCCAGGCTGAATTTTCTATAGTGATTTCACTTTCACAGGCTCTGCTGCTTCCGGACATGACTGCTGAACACGATTTATGAGTGAGCGGCTAAATCCCTCTGCAAAAACCTCAATTACATCCTCCGCCTGAAACTTCCAGTCACGCTGGCCATAACTGAGTTTACTTGTCCCAAAATAATGTAGATGCACATCACCCGGTTGACGATGCAACGGATACTTAAAGTGATGATCTTCACAGTTTTCCAGCGAGTGACACATAAACTGCTGTCCACTCTTGAGATCCCCGCTGTCATAAATAATCTTTGCTTCGCGCGTAACCATCACGCGAACGTCTAAATCATCAAAAGACTCACCAACCACCAATTCAGGGCCAACCGAACAAGTCCTGATTTTTGAAGGCGCTAAATAAAGGTAGTTGATCTTTTCAGTGGCGTGATCTGACCACTCGTTACCCAATGCAAAGCCCACCCGATAGGGTGTGCCATCCCGGGCGATCACGTAACATCCGACAAACTCCGGTTCCTCGCCTCCATCAAGAGCAAAGCTAGGGATATCCAGCAAGTCTCGATGCCCCCTTAAACAAACACCATTCCCTTTATAGAACCACTCGGGTGCGGTTCCGCGTTGTCCATTCTGTGGTTTACCTCCCTCCAATCCCAACTGAAACATCTTGGCTGAATCGGTCTGCAACTGAGGCTCATCAGCCTCACTCTCAACCGTATGATCACTATCTTGCTGAGCATGCATTTGGTCCCGACTTTGCATGCTACCAGTATGCGTCAACCCCGTGCCGGTTATGTGGGTACACGATGCCTCGTGATGATCAAGAGGTGGCAGCAGGTGCAGGTCACTACCTGGCTCTCCATTCCACAAGGCTTCATAAGAAATACGAGTTTCGCATTCCGGCAATAACTGCAACAGCATATCATTCAACTGCATGGTTCTTTCAATAGCATCTAATGCCAAAGCAAGCGTAGTTTCATACTGAGGATATGTCTCCGTCAGATTTATCACATCGTCGCCATCGACGACGCCAACAGCACGTCTGCCGTGCTGTTGGACAAACTGAACTATACGCATGAAGTAAATCCTTTTTGAGCAAACACTTAATAAAATGCGAGGCGGTTAAGGCAGATTATTTCCTTCGTACGCAGTGAATTGACGTTACTAAGCTGACTCAGGAGCAACCGTATGCAGCCCCAATGAGCGATCAGGTTCTCGTGACATCACTTCCAGATACTTCTGTTTCGCGATACCGCCAAGATAATCAGCCATAGCGACCCAGGCTTCTCTGCGGTAATCCCACCAGTGCAGACGTTCAATCTGCTCGAGCCAGTCGCAGAGATGTAGAAAGATCAGGTCCTTCCAGTTTTGTTCAGTTAGCTGATACTGTTCACCCGTCTCACGATTATGAACAATATAGTCCGTGCTGCCATCGATTACTGCCTGATCAAAAGGTTCACGATGTACAAAGCAATTCAAAAACGCAATCCACTCAGCATCCTCACCAATCAACTCTTTAAGTTCATCACGGCTTTCAATGGGCAGTGTAAAACCTTGAAACAGTTGCGTCCCGTAAATCGAATGGAACATTCCGGACCGTGCCAGATACTGCGCCCCCCCCCAACTGTGAACATCATTAAACACAGAAACCAAGTGGGCCAGATACTTTTTATTACCTGAGTGCCCAATAGAGCCTGTTCCTAAATTCGAGAGAAACTTAACCATTTCCTTGTATTTAGGATCCGAAGACGCCTTCGATTGAACATCAACACTCATTATTACACCTCTCGACTATTTCCTAACTGCGACGAGTCTCTCATAAGCTCTTAAATAGATTGTGTCACCAGCAAGTGCCGGTGTCGAATAAAACTGTCCTTCCAGCTTATTGGTGGCAATCACCGTTGCTTTGTCATCTGCCTTAAAAACAACCGCCGTACCGTTTATACCGATTGCATACACATTACCACCACCGGTAACCAGTGATGCATAGCTTGTTCCTGTTGCCAGACGTTTCACCCATTTCTGGTCACCTGTTTTGATATCTAAACAAGTAGCCACTCCATTGTCAGCCAGTAGAAACACCAATCCATTAAACGCTACGGGAGTGGAGGAATCAGGTGTACTTTTTGCATGTCTCCAAAGAACTGCTGTATCCCGTATATTCCCCTGACCGCCAAGTTTCCAGGCCATTATATGACCGAGGCCGCCCCCTCCCGGATTAGCTGACGTCCCAATAACGACTCCGGAGTCAGCAGCCGGAGAAGCGATAATCCGTCCGTATGGACTGGCAATTTGAAGACCACTGGAATACCAAAGCTGCTCACCCGTTACAGGATTGTAAGCGTTAATATGGTCACAACCTGTTACGACCAGCTGTTGACTGCCTTTGCTTTGAATAATAATCGGAGTTGAATAGGCATCCGGACCGTCATCACTGGCAGGAAATCGGCGATCATGTTTCCAGACCAGCTCTCCTGTTCTGGCATTCAGAGCAACCACATAAGATGCCCCTTTAGTCATACAGGAAACAATCAGGTTATTGTCAATTAGCCGCGGTGTGGAGCCCATTCCAAAGGTGATATCGTACGTACCATACTGCTTCACCATATCAACTTCCCAATGCAACTCCCCGTTTTTAGCATCCAAACAGACAAGCAGGCCTGTGCCGAAGAAAGCCCAAACTCGATCATCATTAACAATTGGCGACGGTGTTGCAGCATTGTGTCGGTGGGCATAAAGATTGGCTGGCCCTTTAGCAGCAAGCTTGCCTGTTCCAACCTGTTTGTTCCACACAGGTTTGCCATCATCCTTCTTGAATGCTAGTACATGCAGTCCTAAATCTTTTGTTTGAGATGTCACATAGACCGCATTCGAATTTACGACCGGTGAAGAATTTCCCTGCCCCGGTAATTCGACGCTCCAGGCAACAAGATCATCACTCCAACTGGTCGGCAAATTATTACTGGTAGAAACACCTGAGCCGGATTCACCTCGAAACTGCCCCCAGGACTGAGCGTCCGCTTCAACAGCAAATGCAAGCAGAGCCACAATCAGTGAACTGGTAAAACTAAACTGGAAGCATTTTTTCATACGAGCATCAACAATTCTATGCGATTAATATTTTCAGTCAGGAACACTTTCATTCTAGCGAATTATGAAAATGACTACGAATTGGAATTATGTTATGGAAGGTTTACCCGACCGCCGGAAAGAACCATCGTTTGACCAACGGTAAAATCTGATTCATCTGACAGCAGGAAACTAACCATATTCGCTACTTCACCCGCCTGTCCAATACGTTTAGACGGTGTGATATTAATTAAATGGTCTTTCTGGGTCTGATCAAACCCATCAAGAATCTCTGTATCAATCAACCCGGGCGCGACGGCATTGACTCGTACGTTGTCAGCAGCCAGCGCTTGCCCAAGACTTCGAGTAAATCCCACGACGGCCGCCTTACTTGTGGCATAGGCGATGGCGTAGGGCTTTGCCTCGAGACCAGCTATCGATGCGATATTTACGATACGTCCGTAACCACGTGCCACCATACCGTCTTTAACAGCCCAACTGCAGTAGAAGACCCCGTCAACATTAATTTTCATCGTACGATGCCACATTTGCTCATCGAACTCATCATGAGCAGCCACATCAAAAATTCCGGCATTATTTACAAGGAAATCAACCGGCCCTAACTGCTGTTCCGCCTGCTGTATCAGTTCTCTGGCTTGCCGTTGTTCGGAAACATCTGCCTGAACTGCAATTGCTTCTCCGCCAGCTTCGCGTATTTGATTTACCGCCTGATCAGCCCGTTCCTGACTAACATTGTAATTGATGCATACCTTAGCCCCATAGGCGACCAACTGTTGGGCGACTGCCAAACCAATACCTCGTGAACCGCCTGTTACTACGGCAACTTTATTTGAAAAATCATATGGCATCTGCCAACTCCTTGTATGTTTTATTTAGCAGCGGCTCGGATGCTATGAGCCCAGCGTAGTTTTCCATTGAGGCCGTTATAATACTGAAACACCACCTGCGGGCGGGGAAAGGCCACCCAACGTTGCCCACCTACTTTAAGCGGATTGTTATAGACGTTGTTAATTTGAACCACACAATAGGTCGGTCCCCGCAGTTGATCCCGAGGTACATCATTCTCCCAGCGGGTTGACCAGAGAATATCCACTTCCCGGGGACCATACTTAAACAAACCATTGGCGGGACGATCCCCCTCGTCAGTATAGTAATGATTATTAGAATTATGAGGCCCTGATGCGAACTCATAAACATTATCTGTAATCTGACAGGCGAAACTGTTATGCAAATCTCCGGTCAGTACAAAGACTGGCTTTTCAATTTCATCCCAGGCAGCGATCAGCATCTCACGTTCATGGTAAAACACGGTCCACGCATCGTCTTTATTATTAGCGCGGACAACGCCTCCACCAACATGAGGCACCATAAAGTTGACACTCGAAACAACAAAAATAAAGTCTGCCTTACTATCCTGTACGCCTTTAAGAAGCCAGTCCCTTTGCTTTAGACCAAGCATCGAGATTTTCTTATGCGGGTCAGACCTGTCATGCATTTCACGCTGCCCACGTGTATCGCAAACAAAGAAGTCACAGTTGGCCACAGTCATCTTGAAATAGGAACGTCGTCCGATCGAGTAAGGTACTGCACCCGCTTCCTTAAAGGACGGGCGGACACGAATCCGATTTTTATCCAGCACTTCAACGATTTCATAAACACCGGCATTTTTTAACCCACCGACGCCATCCAGTGCATTTTCGTTAACACCTTCGGTGCGAGTACCCCAGTGAACGTGTAAATTATTGACCTGCTCCAGATCAATCGCCTGAAAATTAGCCGTCGCATCGGTGAGGATATCATCATCTGCTTTAACACTTCCGCTACTGAGGTGTACTCGCTGCGGAAAGGAAGTTGGATTGGCCCATCCCAAATAGTCGTACCAGGCACGCACACCAACATCCCGGAAGACCGCGCGACGGTCCCGCAGACCGGGACTGCCGGCTCCCCAAACATCATTAAGAATTTCGTGGTCATCATAGGTAAAGAATGAGGGAACCTGACTGTGCCACTGCTCTAAAGCAGGCGCTCTATTGATAAAGTGTTTGTAGTTCTGCCAAACCCCAACGATTGCAGGAGCGTCCCGAATTAGCTTGGGCGCGATCCCGGAATCCTGCCCCACCTGTTGCAACCATTGTGCGGGAGAATACTCACGCTGTGTCTCGTACAACCAGTCGCCATTGAGAATAGCGAAATTAATATCCTCCTTGATTTCCCGTAACATCGTATTGAATGCCGGCAAGGCCGGTCCATTACTGTGTCCGGGGTTTTGATTGTTCCCGCAGGCATATTCAAATTTAAAGTTGAATAATCCCTCTGGATTTAGTTTTTCATGTATGTACTGCTTACTATTAGGCAAGGTGCGGAATGATCCACTGCGGGCCGTTAAATCAGTAATCCCAGGCAATATCAACTTATAGTAGTACTTCGTATTAGGTTTTAAATTGCGGATTTCCAACCAGGCTGTGCAATCACTTTGCAGAACCGTATTGACCGCAATACTTTGCTGCTCGAGCGTCTCCGGAGTAAGTCCATACTGCACAGCAAATTTACCTGGATGACTTGTACGTGCCCAGACACCAATACTGGTATCGGTGACACGACCTAAAATAGGGCCATGGGTAATATGTTGTTCCGTTTCAACGCCACAAGCCACGGAACTGACAAACAATAGAACCAAAAGGGGCAGACGTTTCATCTTAAATACCACTCTTTCGCTTAAAGGGTTAATATTTTTCAGCGACAAGTATGCCCTGATAGCTATCTCTTCGGGAAAATTCGCGATCAATCATCGCGCGCACTCCCCCTTTATCAAGGCACCACTCCGGAGCAACAAAATAATCCGGCGGGGCGTCACCACTGACCCGTTCCACCACGACATGCGGAGGGGTTAGTTCAAGGAAGTCCACGACAGCCCGGACGTAATCCTGCTGACTGATCAGCGTGACTTCTCCACGCTCAAGCTGATCCGCCAACAATGTTCGCTTGACGGCGTAGAGGTTGTGCAATTTTACTGCATCCACGCCGGTGCGAGCCAATTCTTTGGCTGTTGCCATCATATCGTCATGCGATTCACCGGGCAGTCCAAGAATAACATGAGCACAAATTTCAAATCCACGACCACGACTACGCTGCATAGCATCCACAAAGGCATCATGATGATGCCCTCGATTCATCCAATCGAGGGATCTGTCGTGTATCGTCTGCATCCCGTACTCCACGGAAAGATATGTCTTTTCCGCAAATTCCTGCAGCAATTCCAAAACGTCATCAGGAACGCAGTCAGGTCGGGTACCAATGGCCATACCTACAACATCCGGATGCTCCAGCGGAAGATCATACAAAGGGCGCAGTTTCTCAACGGGCGCGTAAGTATTGGTAGCGGGCTGATAATATGCGATGAACCTGCGCACATTGTATCTATCCTTGACCCGGGAGATCCCATCACGAAGCTGATTCTGGATGTCCTGCCGACGGACCCTGCGACTAGGACTAAAACTTCGATTATCACAAAATGTGCAACCGCCGGTTGTAACAGACCCATCGACATTGGGACATGTAAAACCAGCATCTAAACTTACTTTTTGAACACGCTCACCAAACTTGCTTTTCAGGTGAAATCCTAAAGAATAATATCGCAGACCCGCCTGCCGCCAGTCATATTCTGGGGGGGTATTTACATCGTTTTGAGTTTTTATACTCATCTGGCGTTTGACTAAATAAAGCTCTAATCTAAAATATCCCTAACATTCACCGGAAGGGATTGTTTTGCTGCAGTCCGGCGGATCAACCGTAGTTTACTCCTATCGTACCAGTTTCAGCAAAATGCGGTACTCGGAGAGTAATGATTGGATCGATTTACAGACCGTTTCAAACATTAAACATTGTTACATTGGCGACCCTATACTATTATCTGAGCGACGAGTTTAATACACCACATGAGTAAGTACGGCAAGCTCGAACCCGTCGGTGGCGGTGATCCAATTCCGCTACTCAATGAAAAGCTTCTCGTCGGTCGCCGTGAAAGTTGTGACATTGTATTACGTTTTAAAAACGTCTCTGCTCATCACTGTCAGTTGTATATCAACGAAGGTTACTGGTTCGCTCGTGACCTTAACAGCCGTAATGGAACTCGTGTTCACAACGAGCGGATTAACATTAAGCGACTTGACCCGGGATGTATCATTCAATTTGCCAAACATCAATACACGCTTGAATATGACCCCGCTGATCTGGGGGCATCCGGGCCACCTCCTTCCGATGACGACGGCCTGAGAACCATTCTTGGCCAAAGTCTACTGGACCGGGCCGGACTTGATCGTCGACGCAATCCAAACACTTCGCGTCGATACGATCCAGGCAACAATGCGGCCGGACAAATCAAAGACCCCAACAAACCGCTTTAAACGTCGACTTAACTCATAATCCGGACTGGATTCTTAACTTCCACATCCCAGGGAAATGCCGGGCGTACCTTTTGAGTGTAGGGAAGGTTTTTACATGTCGCCGGAGTTGGCCCGCGTGTATCGAGCACCATAAAACACTGGCTGCAGTCCTGAAACGCCATTCGGTAATTCATCGGATTCTTGGCGATAATAAATTTCATTTGTGAGACATCAATTCCCAAAGAGGGGTATTGTTCCCCACACCACTCGTAGGTCGGGAAAGAGGCAAGGCAGACATGAACACCTGCCACTTTCACAACCGCTGCTGGGCCCATATTGCCTTCACAGCCATCCCAAATACCACCTTCATAGATAAAGCAACCGTCCGTCAAATTCAGCACCTCTGCGTCGACTAACATTGGTACACCCCATTTTGGATCATGTCTATGACCAATCTGAAGCTGCAGTTTTGCTCCGACACCTGCGGCGTGACATTGTGCTGCTGCTTCCCGATCTACAACAGGAATTACTGACGGAGTGTCTTTGCCTAACTCAATTAAAGAAGGTAGCAGCTGTACACTATCACCTGCGGCTCCACCTCCACAACAATCTGCCGTCTCAACTAATACGACGGGCCCTTGATTGGTAAGTCCCAACTCAATGGCCTGATCAATCCCAAACAACTCCGGCTCCAAATCAAATCGCTGTGCCCAGTAAAATTCAGCTATTTCGCCAGCCAGGCGGTCTGCCAGATTTTGATCACCGTTGGTAACCACCAGTCCTCCCCCTCCCATTTCAGGAGCATCAAGATAAGGATGCACGAGAAACGCGCTGGTGGAATAGACATTAATCCCGGTTTCCATTCGTTTCGCCATTTGCATTGTGGCGGCAAATGGACCAGTGCCGTCTGTAGTTCCGTTAATCGCACCAACAAGTACCGGCGCGACCCCCATCGCCATCGCGGGAGTTAATGCGCCGGAAAGAATGTCCTGAATTGCCTGAGCACCCCGCATCCCCGTTTCCCGGGCATCCCGATGAGGATAAGTCTCCCAGGCAATCAGTACATCAGCATGCTCGACCATATCCTGAGTAATATGTGCATGCAAATCTAATGTTGCCACAACTGGAGTTGCCTGACCGACAAGAGATCGAACTGCAGCAAGAAGGTCTCCCTCCAAATCACAGTGACTCTCTGAGGCTGCTGACCCGTGAAGCGCAAGTAGTACTGCATCGAGTTTCCCGTCCTGCCGAGCTGCAGAAATTGCAGCCAGGATTGTCTTTTTAATGTGCTCGTAAGCCTGATCCGTTACCAACCCGCCGGGGCAGGCGGTAGCGGCTAGTGTCGGGACGATTTCAAATCCCGCATCCGGTTTACAAAGAACTTCAAAGTATCCGCCAAGCGTACCATCCTTTAACGCCAGGAGATCTTCTCCCATCAAGTACTGAGTTCTTTGGAATGACTCCAAATCGGTGGGGATTCCTCCAAAGTGATTACATTCAACCAGCAATGAACCGACAGCAATATAATATGGCATTTGAATCAGGCCTCAATTCAGAACTAAATGCTTAGATGCCATCTCATGTAATTCCGCTTTACGAATCATCCTGCATCATTTCAGCCACCCGGGACACATCACAATCGCGGTGACGAAATCCTCCATCAACTGGCAGCGATACACAGGTAACATAGTCCGCGGCATCAGAACACAGAAACACTGCGGCCTGGCCTATATCACATGGAGTTCCAAGACGCCCCCAGGGCAGCAACGCTCCCTGTTCTTTGATAGCTTCTTCGGTCCACGTTACACGTTCCAATGGCGTGTCGATCCAGCCCGGCTGAATCGAATTCACATTGATCCGGTGTGAGGATAACTCCATAGCAATCGTTCTCATCATATGATCAAGTCCCGCCTTGGCTGCGTTGTAGGCAACGCTAAGACCAATCGGCATAATCGCCTGTACGCTGGAGATAAAGACTATTTTCCCTCCTTCACCTCGCTCGACCATCTGTTCTGCCACCAACTGACTGATATAAAATCCAGCACTTAATGTACCCTGCAGAGTACGTTCCCAATGATCTGCTTCCAGATTGAGAAATTCAGCACGGTGAGAATAAGCGGGATTACTTACTAAAATATCGACTTTACCGGCCAGATCGATTGCCTGCTCAAACAATCTCCTGCAACCTTCCTGTGAAAAAACGTCGCCGACAATGGGATAACACTGCCGTCCCAATTCCCGTATTTCTTCAGCAGTGGCCTGAATATCAGAACCATCGTGCAAGTCATTGATGATTAGATCAGCACCCGCCCTAGCCAACTCGACTGCACAACCTTTTCCAATACCACGGCCACTACCTGTTACCAGCGCCGTCTTACCACTCAAATCAAATTTACTCATCATGCCAGCTCCAATGAAAAGGGCGTCAGCAATTGTACGCCATCTGAAGTTACTCGATAGTTATTTTCCAGCCGCATCCCATAAGCTAATTCCCGACTGTATAGTCCGGGCTCAACTGTAAATACATCGCCAAGTTCGAACTGATCATCCCAAAAGGGATTGAGATGCGGTGCTTCATGAGGATAAAGTCCGACACCATGTCCCAGATGATGAGGAAATTCTCCATCTTCGAACTCACTCAACAATTGTTTAACAGAATCATAGATTTGCTTCGCGCCAACACCGGGCCTTACTTCTCGCTCAATTAATGCAAACACTTCCTGAATAAGGTTCCAGGCCTGCATTTGCAATTCGGTGGGTCTTCGGTCAACAGAAATCGTTCTGCAATTATCTGCATAATACCCCCGGTAGCCGGGTCCCAAATCCAATATATAAAGCTGCCCTGCCTCTGCCCGGTTATCCCGAGGCGGACCCCCACGCGAATTACATTGAAAATCGTTTCCTAACAGTGCTGTTAAAGGTTCACCTGCCGTGGAAACTGCCACTGCCTGCAATTCATTAAAAACATCAATTTCACAAATCCCAGGCTCTATTATCTCCCTGGCTCTGACATACATTGCTTCTGTACAGTCAATCGCCTTGCGCATCAACGCCAACTCATCCGGATCTTTACGCCGTCGTAACTGCCATAACTCGGACTCAAAATCGACAGCTTCCGCAAGCTTTCCCAAACCGGCAGCCTTTAATGCATACAGACCAGTAAGAGCACCATCGATGGCTAAATGCTTGGTAGTGATACCACTCAGTGCCGCTTGCAATCGCTCGGCAGCTACCGCTTGCTGTTCTGGACGTAAAGTTGAATGCCACTGAGCTTCATAAGTCAGTATTTCATCGGCAGCGGTATCTTTTGGTTCCTGATTGGGCGCAATGAGAGTCAGCTTACCATTCAAATCCAGGCTGACAATTCCGGTCATTAAATGGTGCGGCCTAAATCCTGACAAATACTGCACATGTTCAGAACGGGTGACGACCAGCCGATCGATATTTTGAGCATGCATTCGTTGCAGTACTCGTTGTTGACGCTGGCGGCAGCCTGCTACTGTTAACCCCATACAATACTCCGAATCTGTCCTTTTTTTCTGTAGCTATTATCTTTTTCAAGCCTCACCATTTTAACGTCTATTCAACAGCACGCCAAAATCCCACTTGCTCGGAAAAAATAAAATTCGCTACCTGTGTCACTGACATGTCTCTCTGTCACACAGACTGCTGTGAAAAGCAGCAACATTTTCTTACAATACGGCACACCAAACACTCGTACATCTCTTTGGGTTTTTACCCTCAAGAGATATTCAATGCTGGCTCGATTAAAAACCTTTACCATGGTCGGTCTCGAAGCGCGTCAGGTTGACGTGGAAGTAGATACTGTCTGCGACCCCAATACTCCGAATCCAAGCCCATCGATCACAACGGTTGGATTACCCGATAAAGCTGTTCGCGAAAGCGGTCAACGCGTTAAACGGGCCATCGAGAATTCCGGCTTTCGACTCCGATACGATCACATTACTATTAACCTAGCTCCGGTTGAACTTCCAAAACAAGCAGCATCGTTTGATCTTCCTATTGCCCTTGGGATGCTGGCGGGCATGGGTTACATCGAGCATGAACGGCTGAAAAATTTTGCCGTTGTTGGTGAACTTTCTCTGGCCGGAGAAACCCGCCCGGTGCGTGGCGCTCTTAGCATGGCCATCAGTCAGACTCGATCATCAGCTCTAAAGGGACTGATTGCACCTACTGCAAATGCAGCTGAGGCTGCCGTTGTAAATGGCTCGAAAGTCTATTCCGTAAACAGTCTTACACAGGCTGCTGCATTTCTAAACGGCACTATTGAATTAGATTGCACCCCTGAAAATTCCCACCAACTCATGCAGCAACATGGAACATACGAACTCGACTATACCGATGTACGAGGACAAACAATGGCCAAAAGGGCATTAATCATTGCTGCCTCTGGTGCTCATAATCTACTAATGGTTGGGCCACCTGGTAGCGGCAAGACAATGCTCGCTAAACGATTCCCCACCATCCTGCCGTCGCTCAACAATACTGAATCTATTGAAACCAGCCAGGTTTACAGTGTCCTGGGACGACTACATCCCAATCAGCCTTTGCTGGTAAAACGCCCTTATCGTTCTCCTCATCACACGATAAGCCGGGCCGGACTTGTAGGCGGAGGAACAATTCCTTTACCCGGTGAAATTTCGCTGTCTCATAACGGCGTGCTATTTCTGGATGAACTGCCGGAATTCAGTCGTACCACACTGGAAGTCCTACGGCAGCCGCTGGAGGACAAAGTTGTAACAATTTCCCGGGCTCGGGGAGCAGAAACATTTCCGGCCGATTTCATGTTGCTGGCCGCCATGAACCCGTGCCCCTGCGGATTCAGGAATGATCCGCGACGTAATTGTCAGTGCCGGCAGGCAAGCGTTGACAAATACGTTTCGCGAATCAGCGGACCAATGCTTGATCGTATTGACCTGCAAATCGAAGTTCCTGCCGTACCTCTCGAGCAACTCAGCCAAAACAAAAACGAAATTACCAGTGATGAGATGCGGTCCAAGGTCGTTCTGGCTCGTCAGGCTCAGGACGATCGTTTCAAAGACACGGGCACACATTACAATTCGCAAATGACAGCGCCTCAGGTGCGAAAATTCTGCGCGGCCACAAAGCCAGGCCAACGTGCTCTTCTAATGGCCGTTGATACGATGGGCTTTTCAGCCCGTGCCCATGACAAAATACTTCGCGTGGCTCGCACAGTTGCCGATCTCGCCGGCACTCCGAAAATACAGGAAGAACATATTCTTGAAGCAGTTAACTACCGACTTCTAGACAGGCAATATTGGTCAAGATAATTAGAAGCAGGAACAAACAATCGCTGACAATACTGTTACTAATTGGTTGAAATTTCATCTCAATCAATCTCTACCCGGTAAACTGCTGAAAATCAGGGAAATCGATGGCTGAACTCATCAATCTCAACACCATCGAGACCAAAAAAGGAATGAGTCACTTATCTTTATGCAGGAAGACTAATTACAATGATGCTAGAGCAATTTCTTTAACACGTCGTATAAATTATGAAATCCCCATCTAATCGGATATTAATACTGCTAATTGCTCTGCTACCAATATCTGTGTGCGCTCAGGAATCACCGTTCTCCTGGGCCTTCACCACGCCGGTTCGTCCGATTCCACCTGAGACCGACTCGTTGCAGCATGGGCACTTAGTACTGAATCCGATTGATGCTTTCATACAACAAGTACTGGATCAAAAACAACTTACGCCGGTCGAGCGGGCGGACAAAACAACGCTGGTGCGGCGCGCCTATTTTGACCTTATCGGGTTACCCCCAACACCGGAACAAATCAATCAATTCGTGAACAATCCTTCGCCAACAGCATGGGAAGACCTTATCAACGAACTCCTGGAAAAGCCCGAGTATGGAGAACGGTGGGCACGACACTGGCTAGATGTAGCACGCTATGCCGATTCACAGGGATTTGAAGGTGATAATAGTATCCCCAACGCCTGGCGTTATCGGGACTATGTCATTAAAAGCCTGAATGACGACAAGCCATACAACATTTTCGTACAGGAACAAATAGCAGCCGATGAGATCTGGCCTGACAATCTTGACCTGGATCCGAAGCGGGTCTACTTGTTATCAGATCAAAAGAAGAAACATCTGGAGGCACGAATTGGCACAGGCCTATATAATCTCAATGCTCAGGTTCACGAATCAGCTCTGGATGCGCACCGTTTACAATATGAAACTCTTACGGACTGGGTCGACACCACGGCCTCTGTTTTCATGGGTCTTACTATGGGATGTGCACGTTGTCACGACCATAAATTTGATCCGCTGAGTCAGGAAGACTATTTTGGGATGCAGGCTATCTTTGCTCCCAGCGAAAAACAATACCTTCATCTACACACACCTATGATGCGGGGGGACTGGCATTGGCTTTACCCAAGACGAACTGCTGTTGAAGAAGCGAAAAGAGCGCTCAAAGCCTTTCGGACAACCATCGGAGGACGGGAGCTTACCGAATCTGAAAAAGCTCACGAAGAGATACTCAAGGATGCAATTGTTAACTCTGTAATGCTGTTACCGGATAACGCCAACAGTGTTCCTCAGGAACCCTTTGATATCTTGATGACTTCACCTACGGCAACTGTTCTCGGTCACACTCATCCTAAACTCATAAAACCTGTTCATTTTCTGGATCGCGGTGAACTGGAAATGCCCGAGCATGTGGTTAGTGCCAAACTGCCCAAAGTACTGGCTGCCGCCACCGACAGCAAGCCGGAGTTAGTGAATCAATTTGAGTCGCGTAAGGAACTTGCGCTGTGGCTTACCAATAATCAACATCCATTAACTTCCCGAGTCATGATGAATCGATTGTGGCAATGGCATTTTGGACGGGGAATTATAGCGACCCCAAACGATTTTGGACTGATGGGCGCCGCAGCAACGCACCCCGACCTTTTGGACTGGCTGGCAACAGAATTTATTGCCCGCAACTGGAGCATCAAAGAAATGCATCGGTTGATAATGCAAAGCGGCACCTATCAGGCAGACAGCAGGATTGCAACCGATAACAATCTTGCGGCTGACCCTGAAAACAAATATCTATGGCGGATGAATCGACGGCGATTGGAAGCCGAAGCGCTTTGGGACTCCGTGCATTTTACTGCTGGCACGCTGACCCATAAGTTATATGGTAGACCGGTAGTGCCCTCACTTTCCACCGATGAAATGGCGGCTCTGCGTGAAAAATGGCACTGGCCTGTTTCCGGAGACCCTTCCGACCATACGAGGCGAGGTATCTATATTTTAGTTAAACGCAATTTCCGATTCCCCATGTTTGATGTGTACGATGCGCCATTGACTGAAGTAAGCTGTCCACAACGGGATGTAACTACGGTAGCTCCTCAGGCCTTATGGACTCTCAACAGCCCCTCCGTATACAAACAGGCTCAACATCTCGCTGCTACGGTATTGGCGAAGACGGGGGACGATCCTGACGCCTGGAGCGGTGAGGTTTGGATACGCGCTCTGGGAAGACAACTCTCTGGCAATGAGCGGGCGGAAATACTGTCTCTCATTAAAACTCTTGAATCTGAAGTTATGGAATTCCAACCGGCGGAAAAAATAGCCGACGCGTTTAAGGGAATCCCCTCTTCTCGTGCAGCTGCCTATGTACACACCTGCCTCGCACTGTTCAACCACAATGAATTTTCCTTTATCGACTGACTCATGAACGACTATCCGCCTCATAATCATTCACTAACGCGCCGTGATGCACTTGCCCAATTTGGTTCAGGACTGGGTGCTATCGGACTGTTAGACCTGCTACGACGCGACTCTGCTGCCCAGGACAATTCGGATGCTCCATTACCAGCAACAGCCAAACACGTCATCTGGTTATTTATGCAGGGTGGGCCAAGTCATCTTGAAACCTTTGACCCTAAACCTGAACTGTCCAAACAAAGTGGGAAACTGCTGCCGGAAGAATTTCGCAAGTTCGACCTTGCCCAGATCAACACGGCCGACGCAACGGTTCTTGGCGGCCAGTTTGAATTCAAACAACATGGTCAATCCGGCGTTCCCATCTCAACACTATTTCCCCATCTGGCAACTCAGGCGGACAAACTTGCTGTCATCCGTTCCTGCTATCACGAACTTTTCATCCATGGTTCAGCCCTCACGATGATGCACTCGGGGACGCGTCTACTGGGGCATCCAAGCGTTGGTTCCTGGATCACCTATGGGATCGGAAGTGAAACAGAAGAACTCCCCAGTTACATCGCTATGACCAACAGCTTCTTTCGTAACGGAACCGCAACATTCAGTTCGGGTTTTCTTCCCGCCATGTATCAGGGAACCTTTCTAAGAACTTCAGGGATGCCTATTCAGAATCTGAACCGGCCGGGAGGCCTGTCTGCAGAAAGTCAACAAACGCTCCTGAAACAGATTCAGCTCTGGAATAAAAGACATCGAGACAATCGCCCCGGAGATTCACGACTGGATGCCCGCATCGCCAATTACGAGTTAGCGTACAAAATGCAGGTGGCAGCCCCGGAAGTGATCGATCTTTCCAAAGAAACCCGGGAGACCGAAGACCTCTACGGAATCCATGAGGGAACAACACAGACTTTTGGGAAGATGTGCCTGATGGCCCGACGCATGGTGGAGCGGGGAGTCCGCTATATTCATCTTGTAGATGGCGACTGGGATGCTCATGGTGGCATTCAGGGTAATCACTCCGGGCGTGCTCAGGCTGTCGACAAACCAATTGCCGGTTTACTCAAAGATCTGGAAGCCCGCGGACTGCTCGATGAAACTCTGGTGGTCTGGTCAGGTGAATTTGGCCGCACGCCGATCATGCAGGGAAATCAGGGTAGAGACCATCATCCTTACGGATTTAGCATCTGGATGGCCGGTGGCGGTATTCAGGGTGGTCAGGTAATCGGCGCCACCGATGATTTCGGATTTAATGCGATCGAAGACCGATTCCATGTCAATGACCTGCATGCCACGATACTTTCACTGCTGGGGATCGAACATACAGAGTTGACGTATCTCTTCGAGGGTCGGGACCGACGGTTAACGGATGTTGGTGGACTGAACGATTTATCTCACCGACTCACCCGCAGCTAAGCCGGAAACTTGTCTCTCATCAGTCTTCTTCCCCCGTACTCTGTCAATCAGGCCAGCTAATCAACAACTATGCAGAGCCTGAATTACTTTCGCTTTATCGGCCATGGCTGTACGCCAATACGGTCGGCCCAGGCTTGCCATTTATCGATGAGTTGCTGCTTCTTCTGAGGCATCTTATCTGATAAATCATTCAGTTCTGTACGGTCTTTTTGCATATCGTATAATTCCCACTTTACGGGCTGATCCCGCCGATATGCCGAGACAATTTTGTAACGACCATCACGCAGTGCCAGATTGCCATGATGCTCAAATCCAAGCGCCGCTTCACGCGTTACATCTGATCCTGACAACGCTGGAAGCAGGCTGACTCCCTCCATCGGCTGAATTACCTGGTCATCATGAAACGTTGTGGGATACTTAGCTCCGGCAGCTGTCACGAATGTGGGCATCAGATCAATTAAGTGCGATGGATCATGAACCAGTTTGCCTTTCATTTTTTTCTGCATACCTTCAGGCCAATGCATGATAAACGGAGTACTAATTCCTCCTTCATAGCCATCGTGCTTGTATCCACGAAATGGTGTATTCGAGGCATTAGCCCAGCCTAATCCGTAGGCTACAAATGTATCTTCGCCACCGGGCATCGTTTTGGGACCGGTACGAACCCACTGACCGCCGCGTGTTTGCATAGGCGGCCAAATCTTCGTTTGAAAATCATTCGGGCCGAGTGGCTTAAAATCAAAGTTGTCTTTTTTATCCGAGTTGTCAGCACGCCCATAATACTCAGCACACCCGCCATTATCCTGAAGATAGATAAAGATTGTGTTATCTAGCGCGTTATTCTTCTTTAACTGATCTACAATTTTTCCGATTCCCTGGTCCATTCGGTCGACCATGGCAGCATAAACTTCCATGCACCGGATATCCCACTGTTTGTGCTGAAACTTCTCCCAGTCCATAGCCCCGGCACTCATTTCCCAATGGTCTTCAATCACACCCAGTTTCTTTGCTTTGGCATATCGATTTTCACGAATCGGAGCATAGCCGTTTTCGTAAACGCCCTTATATTTTCTGATATCTTTTTCAAATGCATGCATCGGCCAGTGAGCACTCGTATAAGACACATAAAGAAAGAACGGACGATCCTGTGAGGATTCAAAATGATCTGTGATATACGTAACCGCATTGTCACTAATCGCATCGGTATAGTAATACGTCTCTGGCTGATACTCTTTATCATTAATCGGAGTAATAAAGATGTTATTCCGACAGAGTGTCGCCGGGTCCCAAAAACTTCCGGCTCCAATAATGGTTCCATAGAATCTGTCAAATCCGCGTTGAAGCGGCCAATTATGATTCGGGCCATCAGGTCGAACATGCTTGGTGACATGCCATTTACCAGACATATAGGTACTGTAGCCGGAATTACCAAGTACTTCGGCCAGCGTAACACACTTCGTGTTCAAATCTCCGCGATAAGCATCATATCCCTGGTCCCCCGTCATCAGTCCGATGCCTGCCTGATGCGAATACAATCCTGTTAACAGAGCTGCCCGCGTCGGACAACAGCGGGAAGTATTATAAAACTGAGTGAAACGTACTCCGTTGGATGCCAACTTATCCAGTTCGGGTGTATCGATTTCACTTCCGTAACACCCGATATCGGTATACCCCATATCGTCTGCCATTACGAGAACAATATTCGGGCGTGCTGCTTTTGTAGTTTTTCCACTGAAGCCTCCTCCAATGGCCAACAAAATCAAAATGAACCGACTCCAAACACTCATATTTTTTTAACCCCGGTTGTAAAAAAACTCAGTCACGACAAAAACCGGTAACCACCCTAAATCAAACGTAAGTATCAAAAATATCAACCGATGCCCAGTTGCCTTTGTTCTCAGCAATAAAGGTTAAATGGCGTTCGTGTGACTGATATTGGTCGTGAGCTGCTTTATTTTCAAATACGACATGCAAACCAACATGATACGTCTGATTATTTACTTCACGGGAGAATTCGGATCCGCGAACTCCCACACTATAGTAAACCGTGCCATCATGACCGGTCAGGTAGTTGTTACAGGCGTCAATCAAGTTATCAACGGCCTCCTGGCTACCATCATCCAGAGTAAAAAAAACCATGTGCGCTACTTGTTTGTCAGACATTGCTAATCCTTCTATTTATTCTTTATTCCCGGACAGATAAATACCCGTCGTACTGGGAGATTACTTTTTAGATTTTAACGGAAAACCTTCCGTACTGTTGCTCTCAAGAGGTTTACCCAACTGACGCTGATAAATCATGTAAACTTCCGTTTTAGCAAGTTCTTTAATTAACGCCACTCCCCGACGAGATCCCAAAACAGAAACGGCACTGGCCAATGCATCTGATCGCAGGCCACTGGATGCCAGCACACTTACACTACTGCGCCCTTTAACGGGAATTCCTGTCCGCGGGTCAACCAGATGAGAGTAACGTTGTCCTTCATGCTCAAGAAACTGATAGGCATCGCCGCTGGTCGCTAAGGCCACGTTAGCTAACGGCTCTAAATAAGCCGGTTCAAGGCCTTCAGGAAAACCACCAATTGCTGCCGGCCATCCCTGCTTACCCGGCGGGGCATCTCCAAACAACACATCACCACTAGCATTTATAACCACCGATCTAAGACCCAATGCTTGCAAGACTTTAAGGGCCTGGTCGGCTGCATAACCTTTGCCGATAGCCCCCAAATCCAGCAGAACGCCAGCCTTCAGAATCTCAACCGTTTGATTCTCATTATCAAGTTTCAGCAGATTGCTGCCAACGAATTTCATTTCCTCTTTAATCCGGGAGCGATGAGGAAATTCATTTTGTCGACGGGCTCGTCTCCATAACCTAGTAATCCTACCTACAGTCACATCAAATGCCCCACCAGAGATCTTCCAGTAGAACATCGACTGGTTTAATACAAACCACAAATCGTCACTAACCCGGACAGGCCCTTCGGACTGACAGAGAAGCGTGATTTCGCTATCCGCCTGATAGTTACTTAAACGTGTTTCTATCTCCGAAATTCTGGCAAAAGCCTTATAACAGGCATCTTCAGCTATCTTCTCCGACGGGGCATAAAGCGAAATAGTGAATTCCACCCCCATCAACTCTGCCGTTTTCGAATACGACTGCAGTTTCCCGGATTGAATATTCTGTTGTGCATTGGCAGTAACTGCAGTGAGCATAAACAAACCTGCGGCAAATATTGCACCACCGGTCTTTAGAGGGTCTTTCTGCAGTTTTCTCATGAATCAGTCTCGCCAACAACAATCCTTGTCCTCATTGTACTTAGATGAATTAGCAAGTATGCTAGGATGAAAGGTTTTACCTTGAAATTACCGAGGAATCCTAGCATTAACCCTCAGAAAAATTGCCATCATAAGTCCTTCGATTTGAAGCGGAGCATATCAATGAGTAACGACTCTACAACATCCACAAATACCCGACGCGACTTCATCAAGAAGTCGACAATTCTAGTAGCCGGCAGTACCGTTGCGGGAAATCTGCAAATTGCACGTGCAGCCCATGCCTATGGTGATGACACCATCAAAATCGGCCTCGTTGGCTGTGGTGGCCGTGGTACCGGAGCAGCTGTTCAGGCCATGAATACCAATGGAGAAGTACATCTGGTCGCAATGGCAGATGTTTTTGAAGATCGCCTGCAAGCATCTTTTCGAGCGATTAAAAGCAAGCACGGTAATAAAGTAACGGTAACGCCCGACACTATGTTTGTTGGTCTGGATGCTTATAAAAAAGTCATGGAATCAGATTGTGATCTCGTTATTTTGGCTACACCTCCAGGCTTTCGTCCTCTGCATTTCGAAGCGGGTGTAAGTGCCGGGAAACATGTCTTTATGGAAAAACCTGTCGCCACGGATGCTCCTGGCGTACGTCGTGTGTTGGATGCAAACAAAATCGCCAAAGAGAAAAACCTCTGTGTTCAGGTTGGACTACAGCGTCGTCATGAAGAGGCTTACATTGAAACGATGAAGCATCTCCACGACGGCAAAATCGGTGACATCATTCTCAGCCGTGCCTACTGGAACAGTGGCGGGGTTTGGGTGCGACCGCGTCAGGACGACCAGTCCGAACTCGAATACCAAATGCGAAACTGGTACTACTTCAACTGGCTCTGCGGTGACCACATTAACGAACAGCACATTCACAACATCGACGTGATCAACTGGCTGGCTGATGACTTCCCTGTATCCGCACAAGGACAGGGTGGACGTGAAGTTCGCAACGGTAAAGATCACGGTGAAATCTTCGACCATCATCTGGTTGAGTTCACTTATGCCAGTGGCATGAAGATGTTCAGCCAGTGTCGGCATATTCAGGGATGCTGGAACAGCGTTTCTGAGCACGCTCATGGCACAGCCGGAACCTGTGATATCGCTGCCGGTAAAATCTGGGATGCCGCTGGAAAAGAGCTATTCAATGCACGTGGCCTTGGCCGCGGAGGCCATCAACAGGAACACCACGACATGTTTGCAGACCTGCGAGCAGGTGAACGTCCCAACGAAGGTGATTATGGAGCCAAGAGTACCATGACTGCTATTCTGGGACGTATGGCAACCTACTCTGGAAAGATGATCAAGTGGGATGATGCTATCAACTCGGACCTTTCGCTTTGCGACGTGGATGCCCTGTCTTCTCTCGATGACGATGCACCAATGACACCCGACGACGACGACAACTACAATGTTGCCGTACCGGGAAACAAAGACACTGTTGTGCTCTAATTCCCGGATAAATCCAAAAGGGGGCTGCAGCTATGTAGCCCCCTATTTTTTTAGAGTTCCTGCTGCCAAAACAACATGAATCACGCTTTCACGATTTTACTTTTAGCAATCCTCCTGCTAATCACTGGCTGTCAAGCGGAGCCTGGGGAGCAGCAAACTGCTACTACATCGAAAACTGTAGAAACGTATGATTCCACGGCAAGCAAATTCACTGACAGCCAGCAAGACGAAAAGCTGAAAGCTGCCAAGATTCGTAAGATTCGCGAGTTTCGCTTTATCTATGCCGGATCCATTTCAGAGCTCATACCGAACACCGAAGTTTCAATTTGGTTACCCGTCGCGACCGATACTCACGAACAACAGATTTTAAACCGCGAAATCAATGTTCCTGGTCAATATGTTATTGGTAAAGAAGAGAATTTCGGAAATACCATTCTGCATTTCTCGGCAACTGCCAACAAGGAAGGTGAGGTGCCTTTTGAAATCGTCTATCACATATCACGAAAAGAATCACTGCGCGATGAGGAAGAAGAACTTGTCGAAGTAGAGGCTGAACTTTTCAAAACAGGAACTTCATTTGTCCCAACCGACAAAAAACTTTCAGTCGATGTACTTGGAGGTATAAAACTTGCTGACCACACTCTGACAGCTGGCAGACAAATCTACGATGCCGTGAACAAACGCATGCGTTACGACAAGCCCGAAGGTAAAGCATGGGGACGCGGTGATAGTGTTTGGGCGTGCGGCAACGGATTCGGGAACTGCACCGATTTCCACAGCCTCTTCATTTCTGTTTGTCGGGAACAACAAATACCAGCTCGATTCGAAATCGGTTTCCCAATACCGCCACAGCATGGCAGCGGGGCTGTGAATGGATATCATTGCTGGGCAAAATTCGCGGCAGATAACAAATGGATCCCTGTCGACATCTCTGAAGCTGACAAAGATCCGACTCTTACAGATTATTATTACGGTAATCTCACGGCAAATCGTATAACATTCACGACTGGCCGGGATTTGACATTAAACCCCGCTCAACAAAACGGACCTGTCAACTTCCTCGTCTACCCTTATGTAGAAGTAGGCGGAAAAGTCCACACCACTTTCCGAAAACATTTTCAATACGAAGACGTTCATTAGCCTTTTCCCAAGATCGAGGATTTCCCGTGTCAGATGTTCCGCAGGACTACGAACCACTAGATGTTATCGCCGTTGGTGCTCACCCCGACGACGTTGAGATCGCCTGTGGTGGCACGCTGGCAAGACTCGTTCAGCTGGGCTATAAAGTCGGCATCATCGATTTAACAGACGGCGAACCCACGCCGTTGAGTCCGGGTCCTGAAGTACGTCTGGAAGAAGCCCGAAAAGCAGCTGAAGTGCTGGGGATTACAAAACGTATTACCTTGGATATGCCAAACAGAGCTCTGTTTGACTGCTTTGAACATCGAGTGACACTCGCTAAGGAATTCCGCAAGTACCGACCAAGTATTGTAATTGGCTTTGGTGATAAGACTCCGATGGCCTCACCTGATCATTATCAGGCCATGCAAATCACAGATGCCGCCGTATTTTATTCACGGCTCTGTAAATGGCCAGAGCATTTTGGTGATCTGCCTCGTCACATCATTTCCAAACAACTCTATTTCCGTTTGGCCTTTGAGCCGCTGCATCACGCGGCTCCCAGCGGACATGTGACAATGGACATCAGTGATACCCTAGAAATGAAACTCGATTCGATTCGCTGTTATGAGACTCAGTTTCCGGCAGAAAAGGCCTATATTTACGATCGCGTTAAGTCTTTTGCAATGCAGGTCGGAGCTGAAGCAGGATATCAGGCCGGAGAAATCTTCTATCCCACCCGATCATTAGGCACAACTGATCTCGTAAAGACTTTGCTCGGATAAGTCTGGCGGTCTGCTATTGCCACGACCTACGAACCTTCACTATCCTTGGGCAATGTTAATCGTACGGTCACCGGAAGGTTGAGATATCCGTACAAATAAAAGCCCTGTAAAAAACAATTGGTATGAAGAACTCCCTCTTATTTGCGCAAGATACGGTCGTCGAAAACACAGAAACCATAAACCTGTTAGAGATGGAATGGCCCGATATCATTCAAACGTTTGGGATTAGTCTGTTAACATTCTTTTGTTTTTATCTGGCCGCCAAGATCTTACAAAAGGTCGCCGAGCGGGTAGGGCGTTCGCAACATATCGATGCAGATCTTGCCGTATTTCTTGGGCGAGTTGTCAAAACAAGCGTGATGATATTAGGGCTGGTAACCGCTTTATCTGCATTGGGTGTTGATATCTCTGCTTTAGTCGCCGGACTGGGGCTTACCGGATTCGCTTTAGGGTTTGCACTCAAGGATGTCATATCCAATGTGCTAGCCGGCATTTTGATCCTGATTTATAAACCGTTTGTAAAAACGAATTACATCAAGGTCAAAGGCTATGAAGGAACGGTTATAAGCACTGACCTTCGATATACCGTTTTACAGGCTGGTAATGAAACGAAACTTTTTGTGCCCAACTCATTATTATTTGTCGATGCTATTTCCGTCGCCCCCGATGCACCTGCTGTCGACACCAACACGGCCAGTGATTAATGGCACAGGCTGTTATCTAAGCAGTTAAAATGTCGCAAAAAAACCTCGGCTGCGAAACACAGCCGAGGCTCCTAATAGTTCCAAAAGCGGATCAACTATTTTTAGCAGAAGTGAGCACCTTTAGTTGGCGTGTAAACCGCGTACAGCGAAGAACTGCCACACATAAACAGACGGTTACGCTTGGTACCACCAAAACAGACATTGGCACAAATTTCCGGAAGTAAGATCTGTCCGATACGAGCACCTTCAGGATTAAAGATCTGAACGCCATCGTATCCGTCACCGACCCAACCGGCACTTGCCCAGATATTACCATCCTCATCACAGCGAATACCGTCGGCAAATCCACCTTTCTCTTCGGTGTTACCATCTTCGTCAGTCATTTCCATCATCATGGATGTGTATTCTTTACCCTGTTTCAGATCGGTCTCTTCAACAACATCCCAGACTTTGATATTTCGCGGAGCATCATCGTAGTGACTGGCACCTGTGTCAGCGACATAGAGCTTCTTATAATCCGGCGAGAAACAAAGTCCGTTTGGCTTGTAGATCTCGTCAGTCAACTTGATCAATTTTCCCGTCTTTGTTTCAAACCGATAGATGGATTCTTTCTGATATGGTTGCGGCCAGTTGTCAGTCTTTTCAGCCTTGCGGCCTTCGTAGTCCATCAAACCGCCATAACCGGGGTCGGTAAAGAAAATATCACCGGTTGCCGGATGAACGACTGCATCGTTAGGTGCGTTAAGCGATTTACCGCCGTAGCTTTTTGCCAATTCAGAACGAGTTCCATCGTATTCATAACGAGCGAGTGTTCGGGTCAGATGTTCACAGGATATCTGACGACCCTGCAGGTCAAATGTATTTCCATTGCTGTTATTGGCAGGATTACGAAAAGTTGATACATGACCATCTTCTTCCATCCAACGCAGTTGCGTATTATTTGGAATATCACTCCAAACAAGATAGCGACCAACACCGTTCCAGGCGCAACCTTCAGCCCAGATCATTTCCGGGTCATTGTAAAGACGCATAATCGCTGCATTGCCCTGCTTGTACTTTTTAAATTCATCTTCAATCACAACAATATCCGGGTCCGGATAACGTACCGGCTGTGTTCCCGGCCCATAATCTCTGGCGGAGAGCTTATCATTACTCGCTATAGAGGATACAGCGGCCGTAGCTGTAGCGGCCAACATGAAATTTCGCCGACTTAGTCCTGATCTGTTTTCTTTCATCTTATGAACCCATATTAATAATGCGTGAAATCGTCTTTAGAATGAGTTAGGGGCTGACTGGACTGGAAAGAACCCGCGGGACATGACCGACCAGACAGACCCTTCGTTATATCACAATTTAATTGGAATATGTTACAACCGATTTGACGGATAACCACCTTTTCATAACACTCGCTGACAGGTATTAAGCAACATGACCACCGAGCGCATCGCCACAGTTACTCCGATTGAAGAAAACCAGGCATCGCCACGCGTTGCTGCGGTTTACGAGGACATTAAGACAACAAAACAGATTAACTTCATTCCTAATTTCTGGAAAGTCATCGCCGTTAATCCTGACCTTTTAGAACAGGTTTGGGGACAACTAAAAACTCTGATGCACCCGGAAACTGTTGGGCGAGAATCAAACCTGACACCAGCTATTCGGGAAATGATTGCTGTGGCAGTATCCGCCACCAACGGCTGCAGTTATTGCGTAAATTCGCACACAGCACTACTGAAAAAACATGGCGTTCAAGACGAAACCATTGGTGAAGTTCTGGCTATTGCCGGCTTGTTTAACCAAACCAATTCACTAGCCGATGGATTCCAGGTCGTTTCTGACGTACTCCCGCGTCTTGAATAAATAGTGTGGCTGGGGTTAACGAGCCAGAAACGCGGCCGCCACAGGATTTGGGCAGGACACTTTTTCACCGGTTGGTTTAAGAGCGCCGGTCCTAGCATCAATTTTGAATACTACGATTGTGCTGCTGGCCTGATTCAGAGCTAACAGATAATCTCCCGTTGGCAGGATTCCGAAGCTTCGCGGTGTGCTGCCACCGGTATCCTGATTCTCGACATATGTCAGCATGCCTGTCTGTTGGTCAATTTTATAAACCACAATGGTGTTATGTCCTCGGTTTGACCCGTAGAGGAAATTACCACTGGGATGTACATACATTTCCGCCGTCGACTGACCTTCCTGCTGCTTTTCACCCGGCGGCAATGTGGAAACTGTCTGCAATAATTCAAGTGAACCTGTGCGCCCATCGTATCGATAAGCATTAGCCGTCATGTTCAATTCGTTAATACCAAATCCAAATTTCCCCAGTGGATGAAAACTGAAATGACGTGGCCCGGCACCGGGGGCCGTGGATACTGAAGCATGAGCGGTGAGCGTCCCTTTTCTGGAATTCATTTTGTAGACCAGCACTTTGTCGATACCAAGATCGCTGACTGCCATGTATTTGTTCGACGGATCTACATCAATGGAATGGCCGTGAGGTGCTTGCTGACGAGGATGCACGCTTTTACCTTTGTGCTGCACAAACGTCGTGGCTGAGCTCAATTCACCATCCCTGCCAATTCTATAGGATGCAATGCTTCCGCCAGTATAGTTGGCGACACCAACCATTTTTCCCGTTTGATCGATTGTCAGGTGACAGGGATGTTCTCCATGAGTACTTTGTGAATTGATTTTTGTAAGAGCACCCGTCTGCGGAGCAATCGCGAAGGATGTAATTCCTCCGCCTTTTTCACCATTGAACTCTGCATCTTCATTAACAGCATACAGATAATTACCACTGGGATGAATCGCTACAAAAGATGGATTGGATGTTTTGGCAGGCTGATTAACTGCGGTTAACTTGCCAGATTTACGATCGATGCGAAAGGTGTAGATCCCCTGACTTTTAGGTCCGGTATAAGTACCAACATAAACCAGAAAGGAATCCGGGACGGCATGATCTTCATGTGCGGCGACCACACCAGATAAAGTTACATAGAAGAAGGCGGGGATTACAAACAAACAAATTGCGGCAATTGAGCGAGCAAACATCAAACATCTCCGGCAGGTTGATACAAAGTTATTCTCAACTGTCCCGCAGAAGTTTTAGCCGGACAGGCTGATTCATATTACCACAAAAAAACCTTCGCGTAGGACAACCCGAAGGCACCATAATACGCGAAGGTCACGAAAGAGTTCTTTTAGCCGTAGAAATTAATCATCCCAGGAAAGAGCGGCACCGCTTTGATACTCGGTAACTCGAGTTTCAAAGAAGTTCTTTTCTTTCGCCAGATCCATAGTTTCGCTCATCCAGGGAAACGGATTGGAACTACCATACTGAGCTGGAAGACCGATGCGTTCGAGACGACGATCTGCGACATACTGAACGTATTCACGGAACAAATCGCCATTAAGTCCCATTACACCATTAGGCAGACAATCCTTCGCATAGTTGATTTCCAATTCAACCGATTTACGAATACGAGCAATCATGTCCTGCTGGAACTGCTCGGTCCACAATTCAGGGTTTTCAGCCTTAATGCCGTTGATCAGATCCAAGCCGAAATTCAGGTGAATCGTTTCATCTCGCAAAATATACTGAAACTGTTCGCCGATACCGGTCATCAGATTACGTCGGTGAAATGATAGTACCATAACAAAACCTGAGTAGAAGAAGATACCTTCCATGATCAGGTAGAAACCGATGAGGTTCTTCAAAAGAGCCTGACAACCTTCAAAAGAGTTGGTTGAAAAGTCCGGATCAAGTACTTCAGCCGTCAGTTCCATTTCAAACTCATCCTTCGCAGCGATGGATGGGATCTCACGATACATATTGAAGACTTCACCTTCATCTAGCCCAAGACTTTCCACAACATACAGGAAAGTATGAGAGTGAATAGCTTCTTCAAATGCCTGTCGCAGCAGGTATTGACGGCATTCCGCATTGGTCACATGGCGGAAAATCGCTAACACAAGGTTATTACCTACCAGACTCTCTGCCGTTGCAAAGAAACCAAGATTTCGCATAATCACAAGACGCTCATCATTGGTCAGTTTATCTGATTTCCAGATTTCAATATCCTTGGTCATAGGAACTTCTGTAGGCATCCAGTGGTTTGCACAACCATTGTTATAGTGTTCCCATGCCCAGTGATACTTCAATGGCATCAACTGATTGACATCAACCTGATTACAGTTAATCAGTAGTTTATCCCGAGCGTCGATACGGCCGGTATTGGATTCGAGTAATTTACTTACTGGAGATGACATTTCACGCTCCTTCTTCTATCTCTTTCGTTACTTACTAGCTATTGGATTAAATTGTTTTTGAAGTGGAAGCAGGCTCGGAGTAACGCACACTCCGATTCCCACCTTCACTGAATGTGGTTATTGACAGGCTTCGCAGTCATCATCCAGACTACAGGCACTGGTCACCGCCGTTGCCGGCAATTGCTGATCAGCACCTTCGCGGTTAACTTCGATGTCCGCTGATGCACTCTGACTCTTCATCCAGCGAGGCTGGACACCAAACTTGTTAATATCCACTGTGGATTTCTCTACCTGTGTTGCTGCAAGTGTTCGCAGGTAGTAGGTCGTTTTAAGACCTTTCTCCCAGGCTGACATATACATATTGTGCAGTTTCTTACCACTTGGCTCTGCCAGATACAGATTAAGAGACTGTCCCATGTCAATCCATTTCTGACGACGAGCAGCACACTTGATGATCCATTCCGGATCGACTTCAAAGGCAGTGTGATAACGGGCCTTTAAGTCAACAGGGACTCGTTCGATTTCCTGAACCGAACCATCGTAGTATTTGAGAGCTTCCACCATATCACTATCCCAGAGGCCACGACCTTTAAGCTCTTCGACCAAATCTGAAGTCACCTGAGTGAATTCTCCGGAGAGGTTGCTTTTCACATAAAGATGTTTATAGATAGGTTCAATAGACTGACAAACACCAACAATCGTGGAAATGGTTGCTGTCGGTGCTATGGCCATGACATTACTGTTACGCATTCCATTTTCAGAAAGCTTCTTACGAAGAGAATCCCAGTCGAGCGTAACACTGCGATCAACATTGATATGAATACCACGTTGTTCTTCCAATAACTCCAAAGAGTCAATCGGCAGCATTCCACGATCCCATTTAGAACCAACATAACTGGAATAGGTGCCGCGTTCACCGGCAAGATCTGAGGAAGCCTGGATGGCATAGTAAGAAATTGCTTCCATGCTACGATCTGCAAATTCAACGGCAGCATCACTGGAATAACCAATCCCCAGTTTAAATAAAGCATCCTGAAATCCCATCACCCCAAGGCCAACAGGGCGGTGACGACGGTTTGAGTTTTCTGCTTCTGCTGTTGGGTAGTAATTGATATCTATGACGTTATCGAGCATTCGCATCGCCACTGTCACTGTCTCACCCAGCTTCTCAACATCCAACTTTCCATCTTTAACATGGTCTGCCAGATTGACGCTTCCGAGGTTACAGACGGCTGTTTCTTCAGGGGAGGTGTTCAGCAGAATCTCTGTACAGAGGTTACTACTATGAACAACACCTGAGTGATCCTGAGGTGAACGTATATTAGAAGGATCTTTCCAGGTAATCCACGGGTGACCGGTTTCGAAAAGACGCGTCAGCATTTTTCGCCATAGTTCCACTGAATCAACCTTACGACTCATTCGCATTTCACCGGCTTCTGCCTTACGTTCATATTCTTCATACCGTTCTTCAAAATCTTTTCCGTACAAATCATGCAGATCCGGTACTTCATCAGGACTAAACAGTGTCCATTCGGCTTTATCCCGAACACGTTTCATAAACAGGTCCGGAATCCAGTTCGCCGTATGCATATCATGCGTTCGTCGACGTTCGTCACCGGTGTTTCGACGCAAATCGAGAAACTCTTCCACGTCCATATGCCATGTTTCCAAGTACGAACAAACAGCCCCCTTGCGTTTACCACCCTGATTCACAGCCACAGCGGTGTCGTTAACAACTTTCAAAAACGGAATCACTCCCTGGCTTTGGCCGTTTGTTCCCTGAATATAAGAATTCGTAGCACGAACATTTGTCCAGTCGTTTCCAAGTCCACCAGCCCATTTCGAGAGCATCGCGTTGTCGGACACACATTTGAAAATATTACTCAAATCATCACTTACGGTAGACAGGTAACAGCTACTCAACTGAGGATGATTGGTGGCAGAATTGAACAGAGTAGGAGTTGCCGAAGTAAAACGGAACTGAGAAAGAACATTATAAAACTGGATTGCTCGTTCTTCTTTTTGCTCACCTTCACGAATAGCCAATCCCATAGCGACCCGCATCCAGAAATACTGAGGGGTCTCAATCCTACGCCCCTCGATATGTAATAGGTAACGATCAAAGATCGCCTGCAAACCAAGATATTTGAATTTATGATCACGCTCAGGTTTCAAAGCAGCGGATATCGCCGTCAGGTCATATTCACGAAGTTCCGGGTCTAATCGACTGGCGTTAATACCATCGATAATGTAATGCTCAAACTGATCCCGATGCATATCGGCAACTTTATCAAATTCAGGAGCATTACCCAAAGCGTCGTTGTAAATAACCATCAACATCAGGCGGGATGAAACCGTATCATAGGCCGGGTCACGTTCGATACGTGAACGAGACGCCAGAATCATAGAACGGTAGATTTCTGTCGAGGAAATACCATCGAAAACCTGACGCATCACTTCTTCTAAAAGGTCATCCGCATTACAGATTTCCTCGAGTCCCTGACAGGCCATAATTAAGCGGCGACGAACACGGTTTTCATCGAAAGCGACCCGTGAACCATCTTCTAGAGTAACATGTATCCGTACCGAATCTTCTGTTTCAATTTCGCTTTCCGGAGCACGCAATGCTCGAACTTTAGCATGCTCGCTGCGGTACACGATATAACGACGAGCAATACGGTAATGCCCGCGTCGCATCAACTCCATCTCAACAAGGTCCTGAACCTTCTCAACTTCAATTCCGTTACCCGTTGTCGCCAAAGGCGCCATTTCCGAAATAATACTTTCGGTCATGCGAGCGATTTCTTCTAATGTCACCTCTTCCAATGGCTGTGTTTCAGCCAGATTAAGCTCGGCACGAAATGCATTACTAATCGCGCGGGAAATTAGCGAGCCTTCAAAAGCCACAAACCGTCCGTCTCTTTTGCGGACATTCCATTCAGCCTGTGTACCTACCATACTGTCACTCCTTCGTAGCGTTGATTTCCTATCCTTGTCATTACCTGACCGGGCAACCTGCCTCAGTTAAACCCAAACCGGTAAAGGGAAGGGGATACCTTCCGATTTTCTCGAATCAATCTTCTTCATTAATCCGACCTCCACTGCGCCGTACGTCCACGTGCGTAGTCGCTACAGTCAAACCAGACTGTGCTGGGCTGACTATCACAACTGACCAACGCGGGACCTGAAAAATCTTTTCCGCTTCCAAGTTTAACTCGGAGCCAATCGTTCTCATGCCTTGCGGGCAGTTCCCCTTTTCCTGTCACAGAGTGCTTATAAGCAAAAAGCGCGTCGCTATGATTTTTTTACGACAGCAATAAGATGACGAGATTCGTTTACTTACGAGTCGGGTACATCCATTCACCAATTGCTCGAAAAACTCCAAATTTAGAAAAGCGGGTAGGGTTGCAACTTACTTGTATTCACCCAACATTTGTCACACTGATAAGCTCAGAATTAGAATCTCCCGCTAAAAGCGGGGCGACACAAAGAAACGACCTTATTCAATCCCTGGTCTCGAGCAATCCTTTGCGACCGCCTCATATCCCTGAGTGCGATCCCTATTGTTCGATCAATCCATGACTGAAAGCTCTTTCCCTGAAGCTTTCCAATCCTTCACAACTGGTTTGCCCGACTAGCTTCCTTCACCAACCTGACATATCCTCGCTACTCAAATCTGAGCCAACGACCAGTGTGTCGAAACAATATATCGTAGGTAACAACAATGTCAACACAATATATTGTAGTTTCACCGATACTTCGCTTCATTTTTCTGAACACCAAAAAACAGACGCTCAAACAGAACGAAACTACCAGCCTAACCTGCTAGCAATATCCCACTACCGGTGGGTATGCTAGCACTTTAGGTCATTATGAATTACAAAATCATCCTCGACCTGTTGTGATTATCGTCTCGCTAAACCACAAGATGTAGTATTTGGCGCAATTTGCCGAAAAAACACAATAGCAATTAGCAGAAAACTGGTAAGTCGCTAGCAGGTAACCATATTGAGTGTTACTTGCTGGGGCCAAGATTGGCGATCGTCTGAGTGATTGGTGATATGAGAAAGCACAAACAAGATGAACAAATTCACCACAAAACGCCGAATCTATATATAAAGGTTATAAACCATTATGGAGAACGTATGCGCAGTGAGAATTTGCGGAGTCTCTTTTCAACAGAACCTTAATTTCCTTAACGTAGCATGGCATCAGTTGACCTAAATCAGGAGCCGCCACCATTTTCGATCGGTGAAGCCCGAAAGATTGTCGGAGGCGAACTTTTTAAGTACAACGCTTTAATCTATTGGACGGATTTTCTACTTTGCTGGTTCGTCGGATTCTGCTCGTATGCGCATGCAAGAACTTACGCCGCAAAAATCTACTTGGCTGATTTTGAACAAAACTGGCAAATGCAGGGGATTATCATTCCCGAATCTTCATCCACCCTCTGGCTGTGCTATCTTGGCACGACCTTACTGGCATGTGTACTTTACTATCGTATCGCGATGTTTATCCATGAAATCGTCCATATGCGAGGCCATAATTTGATCGCATTTCGATTCATTTGGCACGTTCTTTGTGGTATCCCGTTTTTGATCCCCTCGTTTATATACCACACGCACCTGGATCATCACCGCAGTAAACACTATGGCACCGAACGTGACGGCGAATATCTGCCGTTAGGACAACGCCCGCCTTGGCAAATCGTGGCTTTTATGTTGCATCCTTTTATCGTTCCGCCACTTGTTTTTATTCGCTTCCTGTTTTTGACACCGATTGCCTGGAGCATTCCAAACTTCCGACTATTCGTCCACCAAAGATGTTCATCGATGATCATCGACCCGTTTTACATCAGGCCAACCGAACCTGACGCCGCCCGACGACGGATGTACATTCAGGAATTCTTTTGTTTCTTATGGTTACTGACACTCGTGAGTGTCGTGTTTTTCACTCGTAATACATTACCTTGGCCATTCTTAATACAGTCTTATACGACCGCCGTGATTCTGCTCACCCTCAATGCACTTCGGACACTGGGTGCTCATCGCTGGAGCAACGATGAGGGGCAAATGTCCTTTGAACAACAACTACTCGATTCGGTAAACTATCCGGATAGTCCAATCATCGGAGAACTATGGGCACCAGTTGGACTTCGATACCATGCCTTACACCACCTCTTTCCGGCGATCCCTTACCACAATCTGGGGGCCGCCCATCGAAAGCTGGCTGCCAACCTGCCTGAAGACAATATTTACAATCAAACCGACGCGAAAACGCTAACTGAGGTACTGCATGATCTTTGGCAACGTGCCAAAGCCTCAACCACGGCGACAAGCGACGGAGACATATCCTAACCGCCCCCCGGGGCCAGCAAATACGAGTAACGCTCGTTGACGGAGAACAAAGATGTCATTTATAAACAGCACCCGCATAACGACGCTGCTAATGGTCGCCACACTCGTTCTTGCACTGACATCCGTCCCATTTTCGGGACAAGTACTGGGGCAAGATCCGGATCTGGAGAAAGACCTTCCCCCTCAGGCAAAGCCTCGCATCACCAACAGTATCGGCATGACGATGGCTACCATTGAGGCCGGAAATTTCCAGATGGGCGCTCCGGAATACGTTGTTCAAGTAGCACTTGATGGAAGTCGCTTTCGCACAGGTCAGATATTTATGGTCGACGATGCTACCGGAAACAGCGCGCGGTTTGAACTTGTAGACGCCGATAGAAAAGCCACCGCTCGACTTTATTCACCTGTACCATTCAGCAGTGGGCGGGCAACGAATACTCCTTCCAGTCCCGAGCAAATTGCAAGCAATATCGCGGCCGCCATTAACGCTCAGACAGATGCGGGGAAACTAGATATTACTGTAAATGTCGAGGGCGCTTTTTTAAACTTCGTAGGTATCGGGCTTTTCAGTGCAGGTCGAATTAACACAGATAACGACAATCGTGTCATCGTTCGCAAGCCAGACCCGTATGCCAACAATGATGAACGCCCTCAGCATAGCGTTGAGCTTACAAACACATTTAACATCGGAGTTACTGAAATCACTCAGTCTCAGTGGGAAACGATTATGGGTAACAATCCCAGTTCGGAAAAGAATCCGCACATGCCGGTTAACAATATCTCACATGAAGATGCTAAAGCATTTTGTGCCAAACTATCAGCCTTACCTGAAGAAACTTCCGCCGGGCGTTCATACCGCCTGCCAACGGAAGCCGAGTGGGAATACGTTTGTCGAGCTGGAACGCGAACCGCATACAACTACGGCGAGTCCTTTGATAACACCGAACAGGATCTAGGACAGGTACTAAACGAGTATGCCTGGTTCAAAGCAAATGCCACGACCCTTCAGGTCGTCGCCGGCAAGAAACCAAATCAGTGGGGACTGTACGACCTTTACGGCAATGTGGCTGAATGGTGCGAGGATACTTATCAGGCCAATTACTACGGGGATAACCCACCGTCACAAAATCCCAAAGGGCCGACTACAGGAAATATTCGTGTGCTGCGTGGTGGAAGCTATATGTCTCAGCCATCTTCATGCCGTTCAACCTATCGAGGTAGTGCCGGTCAACAGGTCCATAGTCGACAAAATGGATTCCGGGTTGTATGCATTCAAAAGTAACCTGACTCTGCATCGTCTACTTTCGACAACTGTAAAAAATCGCCGGCGGGATATTACGCCAAACTACGGGACTGATCGTGACTTTTGAAAAAGTCTCTTTCAGTCGACTTCGGAATCGACGAGCGTTTTGTAGAGGTAGTCCATGGAGATAGGCAAAAGTAATAAACTGCCCGCCTTTGGCCAAAACACGCAAGGTAGCACTAAGCAGTTCTTCTTGTAGTGACTCCGGAAATGCTGTCCAAGGTAAGCCACTGATAATTCCATCAACCCAATCAATGCCCTGACGGTCACAAATCTGACGAATATCACCCACCGACTCATTAAATACCTGCAATTCAGGCAACCTGTCATTGAGGACCGGAATAAAACTTTCGTTCAGTTCAACGGCAAATAAATTTTGATGGTCACCAACTCGCTGCAACAGATATTTTGAAATAGCACCCGTGCCGGGACCATATTCAACAACGTTTTTGAGCGTATCCCAGTTAAGCTGATCCAGCATTGCAGTGGCCAGATAACGTGAACTAGGCACCACTGCCCCCACCTTATTGGGGGCTTTAAGAAATTCGTGAAAAATCGTACGAGCCCTGACCATCAGCGTATTCTATAGCGGTTTTAAGCAAAACAACAGTACCATCGGTTGCCTGTCAGTCAGTGTTTATTAACGCCGGTCTTGCCATTCGACACCGATGTTTCATAATATATAGACAGTGAAATAACCGATAATATCAGTGGGTGTGTTCATCGCTAAAGTACATAGCAGGAAATAAGAAATGTTAACGATTTATGGAAAATCAACCGGTGGTCGTGGTTACTGTGACGGCATGGGTCGACGTAACTTCCTCAAAATTGGTGGGATGGCGATGGGCGGCCTCTCAATGGCCAATATGTACGATGCCGACCTGCAAGCCAAGACCGGTTCAAATCATCGAGCGATTATTAATATTTACATGCCCGGTGGCCCTTCTCACATCGACCTTTGGGATCTGAAACCAGATGCACCTTCAGAAATTCGAGGTGAGTTTCGCCCGATCAAAACAAATGTCCCCGGCATCGAAATCTGCGAGTTATTTCCAAAGATGGCTCAGATGATGGACAAGTTCATTCCGATTCGTTCAATCAGCGATGCCGACGGGCGTCACGATGCTTATCAATGCATGACCGGATGGAAGTTTGGCGAACGAACACCTCGTGAAGGCCGGCCAAACTGGGGTTCCTGGGTTTCTCATCTGCAGGGTAACGTCAACAATGCCGTACCGGCCAACGTTTCATTGATGTATCCTACCGGTGAAGGAAGATGGGGGCAAACTCAGAAGGGTGGCATTTTGGGCGTGAAACACTCGCCATTTGGTCTGGTTGAAAAAGACCCTCTGAAAGACCCAAGTAATATGGTTCTGCAGGGAATCACACTTGAACGACTTAACGATCGCGAAACTCTTCGCTCAGCCTTCGATACATTCCAACGTGATGTGGATAATACAGGTATTGCCGATGGAATGGATGTCTACCACCAACAGGCTCTGGGAATTCTCACCACCAGTAAACTGGTTGATGCTTTGGACTTAAGTAAAGAAGATCCCAAAACCCTCGCCCGTTACGGTGAAAACGATGCAACCTATCAGCGGGACGGGGCGCCGAAAATGATCCAGAACTTCTGTATTGCACGTCGTCTGGTAGAAGCCGGTGCACGAGTGGTTTCGCTTAACTACAGTCGCTGGGACTGGCACGGTGGTGATGGAATGAACTTCCCGCGTTCTCGGCAGGAATTCCCTAAGCTCGATCAAGGGCTTGCTGCGCTCGTAACAGATCTTCACGAACGCGGGCTGGATCGATACGTTTCTGTCGTCGTCTGGGGTGAATTCGGTCGCACACCAAAAATCAATAAAAACAACAGTCGTGACCACTGGCCACGTGTCAGCTGCGCCATGCTTGCCGGTGGCGGCATGAAAGCCGGACAGGTAATTGGGGCAACGAACAAGTACGGTGAATATGCGACAGAACGTCCGGTGAAATTTCAGGAAGTCTTTTCCACACTCTATAAAAATGTTGGTATCGATGCCGGCAAGATTCGTTTCTTCGATAAAACCGGAACTCCGCAATACATGGTGCATGAAGGTATTGAGCCAATCCGCGAACTCATCTAACTTTCTCTGTATATCAATAACTCACGCGAACCTAACAGGGTAAGGCGATGGACTGGATCATTCGCAACGGTACCGTAATTGACGGTACCGGTGCAACTAGGAGACGCGCTGACGTTGCCATCAAAGATGGTCTAATCACTTCAATTGGTGATCTTTCATCGATCACAGCCGTGAATCAAATTGATGCCTCGGCGAAAATAGTCTGTCCGGGATTCATCGACGTCCATAACCACAGTGATGGCTGGCTTTTGCGCGATGGCCACCAAACCTATAAAACCCAACAGGGATTCACTACCGAAATTATCATGTCTGATGGGATCTCTTATGCTCCTGTAAGTAGCGAAACATGGCGCGATTGGATCTATTATCTGCGTGGTTTAAACGGGCTGCGTATGCAGGATTACAGCGGCTGGGAAACTCTGGACCAATACCTGAATACGTTGACAGGACGCAGTGTGCAAAACTTTGCCGCACAGATTCCCTATGCGAATCTAAGAACACTTGTTCACAACTTCAGTCGCGGACCACTGGACGACTCACAGGTTATCCGCATGCAGCAACTGGTTACTGAATGCCTAGACGCAGGTGCCGTAGCACTCTCCACCGGACTTGACTACATCGCACAATGCCACAGCCCCACTAGTGAACTCACTAAAGCCTGCCTACCGATGGCAGGACAAAATAAACCCTATGTCACACATATACGCTATAAACTAGGCCTACTGGAGGGTATTAATGAAGCCATTGAGATCGGTCGAAAAGCCAACGTCCCGGTTCATATCTCACACCTAAAGTGTCAACCGCCTTACCACCCGGAACAGGTTTTTGAAATAATAGAAAATGCCTGTGAGCAGGGTATCCCAACCACCTTTGATGTCTATCCGTATCAACCAGGCAGCACCATGCTGAATTATCTTTTGCCTTATGAAGTCTGGGAGGATGGTCCGCTCGCGGCTACAGGTAAACTGGCAACAGATCATCTTCGTCGTAAAACTGAACACTCCTTTGATTCCTATCGCCTTGATCTTGAACATGTGCTGATGGCATGGTCACCAACGAACGATCACAGGAGTGACTGGGGGAAAACGCTTCAACAAATCGTAAACGAAAGTGGCAAAGAATCATCACGCTCCCTAACAGACCTGCTACTCGATGAACAACTGGCAGTACTTTGTGTGATGGATGAAGGAGACGACAAACTCGTCGAACCTTTTGTCGCGCATCCACGTTGTATGATGGGAACCGATGCCATCTACCAGCCTGAGGGAAAAGTACATCCGCGTGCCTACGGGAGTGCAGGGCGTTGGCTGGGAAGTTTCGTGCGAGACAAAAAACTCTTTTCACTGGAAGAAGCCATTCGAAAAATGACTTCTCTCAGTGCAGACACCTTCGGACTGGAAGGTCGCGGTCGACTGACTGAAAAGGCTTTCGCCGATATTGTTGTCTTTGATGAAGACGTGATTAATGACAATGCTGGTTTTGGTGATCCTATTCATCATTGCAGTGGTATTGAACACGTACTTATTAACGGAACACCAGTGGTCAAAAACGGAGTGACTTTGAACTTCGACGCATCGGATTCACGAATCCCCGGACATCGCCTGTAAGACGGACAAACGGTCAATTTCATGCCAACCTACATTTACGAAGTAATGGATAACGGGAAGCCCACTGGTGAGCAATTCGAAGTCGTTCAGCCGATGTCCGACTTACCTCTGGAAAAACACCCGGAATCAGGTAAACCTGTGCGTCGTGTAATTCTTCCTCCGAATATTGGCGGCCGATTTTCAGAGGGGGCGATGAATCGCTCCATGGCCAATGATGGCAAACTCGATAAGTTGGGCTTTACCAAATATGTCAAAAGCGGCGATGGAACCTATGAGAAGGCCTTTGGTAGTGGCCCCAAAAACATAAAAAAATAACTTCTAAAAGCATTTATCCTTTCCGCAATTACCATTCTTTATTTCGGCGTTTTTTATGGCACAACTACTAATCTTGAGTCCATCTCGTATAAAATAAGAGGTGCTTATCAAACCTTTTAACTCTCATTCATTTTTGACAGAGATCTAATTATGCGTCTTTTCAACAAATCACTTGCCGTACTGGCTACTGCCACACTGGTTATTACATCGTTCAGCACTGCTTTCGCTGATGATGACCACTACAAGGGTTGGACTCGTAGCTTCGAAGAAGCGAAGGAACTGGCCGCAAAAGAAGGCAAAGCTATCCTGATGGAATTCACCGGTTCGGACTGGTGCCCCCCCTGTAAAGCTCTTCATAAGAATGTCTTGAGTCAGGAAGTATTCCAGACCGTTAAAGAAGACTACATTCTTCTTGTTCTCGATAATCCTCGTGACAAATCGCTCGTCACTCCTGCTGAACAGCAACAATACAAGCAGCTATCTACAAAGTTTCAAGTCCGGGGTGTACCCTCTGTTTTTCTGGCAGATGCAGAAGGCCGTCCATTCCATTTCCAGTCCGGCTACGGCGGTCAAAAGGCAGACCAATGGGTTGCTGATATTCGTGCCAAGAAAGAAACACTTGAAAAACGAGATGCTGCTTTTGCGAGAGCAGAAGCTGCCGAAGGGGTTGAAAAGGCAAAGGCTCTGGATGAATTTATCAGCACGATAAACCCACAGGTTGCCGCAAACTTCTATAAGGATTCCGTCGATTTAATTGATCAACTGGATACCGAAGGGGTCACATCCACCAAACGCTGGACCAGTTTCGAAACCAAGTTTAACGAACTTGCTGCTGGCAATCTGGATGCCGAAAAGCTAGCCGCTGAACTTAACAAGTTACTCGAGCAAACCGAGCCAAATCCTGAAAAAGCACAGGAACTAATCTTTAAGGTATCAGCAGGTATCTTTCAAAAGGGTAATAAGCCTGTTGCTAAAGTCATGTTAACTGCGGCCCAGAAGCTTGCTCCGGAATCTTCCACCGGCAAGCGAATTCCTCAAATCCTTGACCAGTTCTTCAAGAACTAGTTCATTGGTAATAACCAAAAGAGCTGGAGTGTTAAAACTCCAGCTCTTTTTTTGTATTTCAATCCGAATAATGAGATATCAGCCGGTATAAAGCTTCTCCATCACCTTACCGTTATTCAAATGTAACGGACGATTCTCACGATCGCGAATAATCGTCGCCGGATCGACTCCTAACGTGGAATAAATCGTTGCCCCGATATCATTCGGGTGATAAGGCGTCGTTTCAGGATGCCCGGCATGTCTGTCCGACTTGCCAATGACCTGTCCACCTCGAACACCACCTCCAATAAAGATTCCGCTATAGCCTGATGCCCAGTGGTCCCGTCCCGGATTCTTATTGATATTGGGCGTTCGTCCAAACTCTCCAACAACCACAATCAGTACATCTTGTAGCATATTTCTATTTTCCAGATCATCCATCAGTGCCGAGACACCATGATCAATACCGGGTAACAGCTTATTTTTGAGTCGCGGGAAATTATCCGAATGTGTGTCCCAAGACTGAACAATTCCCATATTACATTGAACGTACGGAACTCCATGTTCGACGAGGCGACGTGCCAGGATTAAGGTCTGTCCATATTCGCTACGACCGTACTTGTCCCGCAATTCTTCACTTTCAGCCCGAATATCAAAGGCCGTGGCAATGTTCGGCGAGGTAAGTAGATTCAAAGCCTCTTCCTGCTGACTGGTAAACTGAATACCCTTGGCAAAACGATCAAGACTTCGCTGCTGATCATTCATTCGCTTAAGAAAGTCAACCCGGTTCGTTAATCGACTGGTTGTGATACCATCCATCATTTGAATACCGTGAACCTTAAAGTCTTTCCCATTAGGGTCTGAGTTTACTTGCCACGGGTCGTATTTGGGACCTAGGAAACCGGCATGTTGTCCTGGCCACGTCAAAGGACCTTCAATCAGCGGACGCGGCAGAGTAACCTGACAGGGCATCCCGTTAGTGGTCGGATTAATCAGCTTGACGCCACCACCGAAACTGGGACGATCCAGTCGGGACAGTTCCTTATCCTCATTAGCATTACCACGAAAAACCTGAGGTTCCCCGGTGAGTGTATTGTGAGTACCTGATAAGTGACGATTGTCACCATGAGAAAACGAACGGACAACCGCGATTTTATCAGTGCGTTTGGCGAGCTTAGGCAAATGCTCGCCAAACAGCACACCCGGAATCTTTGTTTGAATAGTTTTAAATTCACCGCGAATATGATCCGGGGCATCCGGCTTGGGATCAAACGTTTCTAATTGACTTCCCCCGCCGGTTTGAAATACCAAAATAACCGACTTTCCATTTCGTCGATTCTCAGCAGCCTCTAACAATGAGGGTAGCGTCAAACCGAGAAAGCTTGAACAGCCAACCTGTAACAGATCTCGACGATCAATACGATTCAAGGACACTGGTATTCTCTTTTCTTAACACAAGGTTTCAGTAACTCTATTATGTCACAACAAGGGATTGGATGACAATTACAATTTACCCCCTCTGCGCTATTACTAGTTTTCGGTGCCTAATCAAGCTAAAATCTACTATCACTAACCTATTTTCTTCACATGCTTAGGAATGTAGCTATGAAACCCACGCACCTTTTCGCATTCGCCGCACTTATTACGGCGAATTTACTCTCTACTATACAAGCTGAAGTAAAACTGCCGTCAATTCTTGGAAGCCACATGGTTGTTCAGCGGAATGCGCCCATCACGCTATGGGGATGGGACAACGGTGGTCAAAAAGTAACGGTTTCACTAGGTACCGACTCAGCCTCCTCAAAAGTCGATGATCAGGGATTCTGGAGTGTTGAGCTGAAAGCTTTAAATGCTGGTGGTCCGCACAAAATCGAGATCGAAGGGTCTAGTAAAGTCACTCTGGAAGACGTTCTGGTTGGTGAAGTATGGTTATGTTCGGGTCAGTCAAATATGGAGTGGACCGTGAGTCGGTCTCTAAATCCTCAACAAGAGGCTGAGAACGGCAATCATCCGCAAATTCGCCATATCAAATTCCCTCATCGCCCAAGCGCCAAACCCGAGGACGATATCCCGTCGGACGGCTGGAAACCCGCCACCTCTGCCACTGTTCCTAATTTTACTGCGGTCGGCTATTTCTTCGGACGTAAACTTCAGGCCGAATTGGATGTACCCATCGGCCTGATCGGTTCGAACTGGGGAGGTACTCGTATTGAACCCTGGATACCTCCAACAGGATTCAAATCCGTCGCCAAACTGAAAAACATCTCAGATAATCTGGATGATTTTCCGGTCGTCAACGAACAGGGACGTGTCAACCATCAGACACCACTGGCACTTTACAACGGTATGATTCATAACTTTCGCCATTTGAACTTTCGCGGAGCGATCTGGTATCAGGGGGAATCCAATCGGGGTGATGGCATGCTATACATGGAAAAGATGAAAGCGTTGATAACCGGCTGGCGTCAGGTATTCGATAACAAGGATATGCCTTTCTACTTCGTTCAGCTCGCTCCATTTACTTACGGTGGAAGTGAATTAGCACTACCTGAAATATGGGAAGCACAGACGGCAACACTCGCCCTGCCTAACACGGGCATGGCCGTCACGACCGACATTAGTAACCTACGCGACATCCATCCAAAAAACAAACAGGATGTCGGGAAACGTCTGGCTCTATGGGCACTGGCCAAAACATACGGCAAGCAGGATTTGGTTTACTCTGGGCCGCTATACAAGAGCCATAAAGTAAAGGGGGCAAGTATTGAAGTTCATTTCGATCATGCTTACGGCCAACTTGCATCAAGCGATGGCAAACCACTTACTCATTTTCAGCTTGCGGGAGAAGATGGTGAATTCATGCCGGCTGTGGCAAAAATAGACGGTGGTAAACTCATTGTCACGTCTGATGCTGTGGCCAAACCGGTGAATCTCCGATTCGGCTGGCACCAACTAGCTGAGCCAAATCTGGTGAACAAGAGTGGGTTGCCGGCATCTCCTTTCCGTACCGACAGGTAAAGGTGGACAGCAGGCAAAAATGAAACAAAGCTCAGATTCCCACCGGAATCTGAGCTTTTCCTATTATGTAAGGTTGAAACAACAGAGCGAAGTTCACTCTTCTTTTTGAAGCAATAAAAGCCTCTGTTCAGCCTCAGCGGCCCAACTGTACCAAGTTCGTGTTCCTATTACTTTCCAGCCCACCCTCGGCCGATGTGCTAATGCATGAGTCGCCAACCCCCGCCAACTTCTGGTGTCATCACCATCACGTTGCAGGCTAGCATAATCTTCAGTCGTACGTAACCAACCGTTCAAATCCATCCCGACATCGATATCCTGAGGACGCAAATGATCGTCCTCAAGCCACAACGTCATTTGCTCATATCGCTGATGATTAAATGCCAGCCAGTCATGAGTAAACGTCATGCTGATATACCCCATCGAAATACCGGCAATCCAGATCAGCGCTGCGGTTAAACGACCTAGCCTGTCAATTCTTAGATAGGCATCACATGTCGCAACCCAGATTATTGCCGGCACAAAAAGCACCATCCAGTATCGGTCAACGATATTTTCAACTACAGCTAACAATGCCAACGTAATCGAGCAGGCAAACAGAAAGAGCCCCCCCCGCCACAGTTGCCGATTATTAATAGACCGTCCCGTCTTCCCGGAAAGATCCTCTAATTGGGTCAGCCCAGCCGATGCCGATAAAGCCAGAGAAAGAATTGAACAGATCGTCAGTAATTGCCAAATGATCGGCGGCCATTTCACATCAGCCAGATAGGTCCAACTTCCATCTGCATGAGGCGGGTCAGCAAACAATACCGGACCAAAATGTGCATTGTGTAAAAAATAACCCACTGATTGAGTAATATAGGTCCTTCCTCCCGTAGCAACAAACACTCCTAACCACAAGACTGCGACAAGAAACATCCAGAAACGCTTTAATGCTAACTGCTGCTTGCCGTACCATTTGAAAGCCAGCATTGCCGAGAGCGGTAATAACAACATCCCCAACAACAATCCGGTTCCGTAGAGATAAATGGCCATTTGCTTAAAACGGTCTAAATCAAACTTCTCGATAAACAACGTTCCCGTACGAGATTCATTACCCGGAACGAGACCTGCAAGTTCAAAGACTATCAACGACAACACGGGAATCCCGGCTAACAGGCCCAACCTTACCAACAGTTGTTGCCATGAATAATGCGTGCGTTGTTTCCAGAGAACAAACAAAGGACAGACAACGATCAGTACATGGGTCTGTCGACACCAAAACACTAAAGCAGTAAGAATACTACCGGTAATCAGAGGCCTCAGTTGTTGCAGATTATTACTGCCAATAAAGAACAAAAGTGCGTAGGTAATTAACATCAGCGCCGTGATATCAGTCATAAACGTAAACGTGTGACCGTAAAAAAGAGGCGTAATCGCAAGACTTCCGGCGGCCAGAAATGCCACCGGAAGTTTTCCGCCTAAAGCCAGCACTACAAACAGGATTCCCACACAGGTCAACCAACCTGCAGCCGCCTGCGAAAGATGCAGAGCACGAAATGAAAACTCACCCCAAACAAAGAGTCTGCCCCAGAAAACATGCGTAACCACACTGGCAGCAAGTTCTCCATGTTGCGAAACATGTTGGTAATAGCCTTCATCGGCAAGCACCTGAGCACTGCGACCATAGAGCCAGTCATCATTATGTACGGTGGCTGAATAATCACTAAAGAGAGAAATACCAGCCACCCACGGCAAGGCCAACAAGACACACGCCAGCAGAATCCATCGCCCCGATGGCCATTTTAATGCTGATCTACTTGAGATAAGTCTCATCTCCACTCCCCAACAATTTATTCATCGCTGTTTTACGCTCAGTCGCTGAGCCTCTAAGAGTTCATTAGTTTCTGTGGTAGCATAAACATAGATACAACGATGAAACGCACTCTAATCCTGCTTACTGTTTGACACAATATGAAAATCACTGATATCAAAACTTACGTCGTCGGTTTGGATCGTAATTTCATGTTCGTAGAGGTCATGACCGATGCCGGGATCAGCGGCATCGGTGAAGCAGGACTGACATTTCGTGAGGATGCGCAGGTTGGATTTATCGAAGCGTTAAAACCAAGTCTGATTGGGCAAGCGGCCAATCAAACCGAGCATCTCTGGCAAACAATGGCACGCTGCGGATTTTTTCCGACAACCGGCGTTGGTGCAGCGGCTATCAGCGCCATCGATATTGCTCTGTGGGATATTAAGGCTAAGTCATACAATGTACCTTTGTACGAACTGTTGGGAGGTAAGGTCCGCGATAAAATCTACTCTTACACCCACATTCACGGGATGACACCAGAATCGCTAGCCGCCGATGCGAAAATTAAATACGATGCCGGATGGCAGGCAGTCAGATTTCAACCTGCACATCAGGATGGTCTGTTTGAGCCTCGCCGGGCCATTAAAACGACCGTCTCTCAGGTTGCAATGATCCGTGAGACGATTGGCGATGACATCGAGATCATTCTGGACGTCCATACCAGATTGGACCCCAATGATGCTATTTCCCTCTGCAATCAGCTGGAGCCTTACAATCTTTACTTCATCGAAGATCCAGTACGCGTCGAGAACGTGTCAGTTGTCCAGCGACTTCGGGAAGCAACGAGTGTCCCGATCGCCATTGGTGAACAGTTTTCATCCAAATGGGAATTTGCTGCACTGATTGAGAACAACTGGCTGGACTTTTGTCGTATGGACCTCTGCGTAGCGGGGGGGGTTACCGAAGCCCAAAAGATTGCAGCAATGTGCGAATCCCACTATATACCGATCGCCCCACACAATCCCTTGGGTCCGGTTGCTACAGCAGCCTGTGTTCATATGGACCTAGCAACCAGCAACTTCGCTGTTCAGGAATGTGCGCGACCGCCGGGAACGATTCTGTCGGAATTATTCCCTACTCAGGTATCCTGGGAAGATGGTTTTCTATACCCCACGGAGGCCGCCGGATTAGGAATTGAATTTAACCCGGCGGCTGTACGTCAATACCCACCAACATCAGGTGACGCGCCGAGACTTCAACGGGCTGACGGTTCCTATATCAACTGGTAGTCAACCTCATCCGTCACCAAGGCCGGAAGTGGTTATTTACTAAGTTCACTGTAAACATGCTCAATATTCTCTTCTCGTTCGAGAACATCTACGCCCGTCCACCTCTTGTACCAAGGCAACTTCACTTCCTTCTTGATCTCTTCAAGTGTTCTATCTTTGCTGATGAGACCGGCGATTTCCTTTCGCAGTTCAATGAAATATCGTTGCTGAGTTTTAATCGTACTCTTGTCACCTAACTCACCGTGACCGGGAGCCAATGTCTTGACGGGCAATTTCCTGATGTGATTAATAACATTGATCCAACTTGCCGTATCACTATTACCTGTAAAATTAAATGCTCCGTTGACAATGCAGTCACCTGTAAAGAGAATTCCATGCTTGGGTAACCAGGCTACTGCATCGCCTCCGGTATGGGCATGACCAAAGTGCAACAACTCAACGCGCATCTCACCATCATCAAAAACCATCTTGCGCGGGAAATAAATCTCTGGAAGCTTGTAATCTAATCCCCCATACTCATCCGGTTTTTCTTTTTTGCTGGTTTCGAATCCTTCAAGTCCTAAGGTCTGAAAAAGCGGCTTGGTTCGTTCAGACGCAATTGGAACAGCTCCAATCTCCTTATAAATCACATTACCATCGGCATGATCGCCATGATGATGTGTGTCAAAGATATATTTAATCGGTTTGTCGGTTTGACTTCGAATGATCCTAATAACCTCTTTTGCCTGACCTGGGAAATTAGCGTCAATCACAAGAACAAAGTCCTTAAAGATTATCCAACCCTGATTACACCCCAGAAACTCCGGCTCAGTTTGACACTTGCGAAAATAAACCCCGGGTGCCAATTCATATATTTTTGTTTCCTCAGGTGCGGCGGCATTGCCTACAGAGGACGCGGCCATTACCAAAGCCACGGCTAACAAAATACTTCTTAAAAACTTTTCGTTGTGCAACATGATCTCATCCTTTTATCTGATAGATACCGCTCTTACTGAATCGCGGGTTTGGCGACAGTATTGGGCCATAAGCCACGTCTGATTTTTTTTAATGTTTGATTCAATCTTTTTGGATCATCGGATGAAAGTGAGGCAGGGAAGTATTTGAGCAACCGGTAAGTCTCCTCTAACTCTCCCTTTGTTCCGTTCAAATGTACCGCTGCTCCTGTCTTTCGCACTCGACTCACTAAATCCTCTTCAAACTCATGGAACCATTTTGGCCAGATCCGAATCATCTCCACGCCATTCTCTGCAAACTCCTCAATTTCCCGTGGATGCCCAATAAGTCCCAGCAACTTTGCTTCGGGCAGCAGTTCACCAAATGTCTTTATATGTGCCATACTACGAACACCAATAATCATCTGCGTTGGTTCGCCAAATTGCTTTACCTCTGCCGCAACCTGATTACGATAATCATCCCCATCTTCTTTCAAATCCAGCACTACATCAATCCGGCCCTTACAACACTCCAAAACCTCTCTCAGCGTTGGCACTTTTTGGTCCCGGTAGCGAGGATGAAACCAGCTACCTGCATCGAGTACGCTGATTTCTTTCAGGGTGAGTTCATTAACGTCCCCGCTTCCGTCAGTTGTACGATCGACTGTGCTATCGTGCATGATCACCAGAACACCATCGCTGGTTGAACGAATATCAACTTCAACCGCTGTTGCTCCCGTTTTGATAGCCCGCTTAATGGCACTCACCGTACATTCCGGGCGTTCCAGACTGGCTCCTCGATGAGCAATAATCTGTTCCACGGAATGCACTGCCTCAAGCATATGACTATGACGAATCGCTTCGGACTGAAAACCGTCCACTGGCGTCATCAGCAAGCCAATCCATAACATCATCAATGACACACTCATTTTTACTGTCACGCTTATCCAAATAACTTATAACTGTATTTAGTTATAAGCATACCGCAACAATTCGCTGATTGATAATCTGCTCATGATTAAACTCGCCGCTTCATCACTTTTACTTGTTTGCTTTCTGTCTGTTTCTCTTCAGGCTGCTGAAGTCACGCTTGATGGTCAGACGTTTACTGTACCTGAAGGCATGACTGTCCAACGGGTCGCTGGTCCTCCGTTAGTCGATCGGCCAATCCATGCTGATTTTGACGAGCAGGGCAGACTGTACGTTCTGGATTCCAGCGGATCATCCGCTCAGGGCCCACAGCAACTCGAAGAAAAGACTCATCAAATCGTCCAGTTAACAGACACAGATCAGGACGGTGTTTTTGATAAACGCACAGTCTTCGCTGACAAATTCATGCTGCCTGAAGGTGCCTGCTGGTATGACGGTTCTCTCTATGTCGCTGCACCACCGGAAATCTGGAAGTTAACCGACGAGAATGATGATGGAATCGCGGACAGGCGTGAAGTCTGGTTTGACGGTAAAACGCTTACAGGGTGTGCCAACGATCTTCACGGCCCCTATCTGGGCCCGGACGGATATCTATACTGGGCAAAGGGAGCGTTTGCCGAACAAAATCATGATCTCCTTACTGGAGATTCACTTAATACTCGTGCCGCTCATCTCTTTCGTCGCCATCCTTCCGGTGGCCCGCTCGGAAATGTGATGACCGGCGGTATGGACAATCCAGTGGAAATCGTCTTTACTCCGGATGGGGAGCGAATCTTTACAACGACCTTTCTTGAGCATCCACAGGAAGGTCGGCGTGACGGCCTGATCCACGCCGTCTACGGAGGCGTATACGGGAAAGATCACGGAGTTCTCAACGGAGTTCCCCGAACGGGTGAACTCATGCCAGCTCTGGTTCAACAGGGCGCTTCTGCCCCCTGCGGTTTAGCGCGACTTGAGTCGTCATCTCTCGGTTCAGATTACCTTCACAATGTTCTGTCCTGTTCCTTTAATAAACATCGAATCTTCCGACACCAGATTGGCAATGACGGAGGCATGCTTACCAGTAAAAACAGTGAGTTCCTTGTCAGTGATAGTCCCGACTTCCACCCAACCGATGTCTTCGAAGACGCCGATGGCAGTGTCTTAGTTATCAACACCGGTGGCTGGTATAAAATCTGCTGTCCTACAAGTCAGTTTTATCGTCCTGAGGTTTTAGGAGGTATTTACAGAGTCAAAAAAATTGGGCATCAAAATCCTCATGATCCACGCGGAAATGCTATCGACTGGAACGTTTTGTCGGTGGAGCAACTAGTGCAATTATTGGGGGATCAGAGATTTATTATTCGCAACCGGGCGCGTAAACTGCTGGGTGAAATGGGCGAGAACTCTGTTGCCACCCTGCATTCAAAATTCACTAAAGTCGCCCAGGCAAACCATCGCCTCCAGATTATCTGGGCCCTGTGTCAAAATCAAACACCTTCGGCCAGAAAAGCATTACAGATTGGACTGGATGATAACCACGAAACCGTCGTCCATGCAACACTGCACTCGATTAGTCTACATCTTGACAAATCCGCGGCTCCGGCAATACGTGAACGTTTTAACAGCTTCAACAAATACAATCAGCGGATCGCCGCCGAATGTCTGGGACGCATTGGTTCGGCTGTCGACGTACCGCTGTTGCTTAACTCACTGACGTCGGAAACCGACCGGGCTCTTGAACACTCACTGATTTATGCAGCTATTGAAATCGGTGACACTGTACCAATTAAAGCTCTGTTAAATTCAAACAATATCGCCACCGCCCGGGGAGCCTTAATCGCTCTTGATCAAATACCTGACAATGACCTCCAACCAGAATTTGCTTTATCTGCAATCCAGGCTGAACAACCGTCAATGCGGACGACTGGCTGGTGGCTACTTGCCAATCACCCGGAATGGGCAGCCCTGCTGCCAGACTATTTTCGACAACAAATCCAACAGGACATAAAAGACGTAGGCCAACGCCAACTACTGCTGGAAAGATTAAGCAGCTATATCAACACGCCTGAGATCCTTAAAATGTCCGGCGAGTTAATGCACTCCGGCAACACCGCAACGCAAACGTTCGTCCTCGAGGCGATAAGTAATACCAAGCTAGCAACGGTACCAGAATCGATTACCAACGGTATTCTGCGAGGATTAAACTCTGCCGATGCCGATACACTGACGCTGGCAGTACAGGCCGCCAATGCCATTCGCGGGGATAAACCGGATCAGGCACTGCAAACGCGTTTACTCAATGTCTACCTAACCTCAACCAATACACCGACAATTCGGCTGGCAGCACTCTCTGCGATACCGCCACAGAACCGTCCGTTAAATGCCGATACTCTCAACGACATCCAGCAATATGCCGGCGTTTCACACCCCCTACAACTTCAATCGCTAACTGTGGATTTACTTGTAAGCTCGCCATGGCCAACAAACCAATGGCGCGAGATTCCGCAGGTTATTTCCACCTTAGGTTCAATCCACTTGAGGCGGCTTGTCACGACGCTGGCTAAAACCAACGAAAAACAAACGGCAATCAATACCCTTAACGCGCTTATCAAAGCTCCTGCTGCCACCACCTTAAACCCGGACGAGATTCAGAAACTGTTCGAACCGCTGGGCACCGAAGTCGTTGCAAAAACCTCGCCATTAATCGAACGCATCAAAGCCGAGAACCGAGAGCGAATTACACGCATCGACAAACTGTTAGGACAAATGGATCTTGGTGATGTAACACGAGGCCAAAAGGTGTTCCAGTCCACAAAGGCGGCATGCACAGCCTGCCACCGAATCGCTTATCTAGGCGGCCGCGTAGGTCCGGATCTAACACGTATCGGGCAGATTCGAACTGAACGCGATCTGCTCGAGGCAGTGCTTTTCCCAAGTGCCAGTTTCGTACAAAGCTTCGAACCTGTCTCCATCATCACTAATACCGGGCAGATCTACAGCGGCGTGATTCGTGATGATAACGGGCATACGATTGTCCTGCAACTTGATGCTCAAAAGCAAATACGGTTACTACATTCAGAAATCGAACAACAACGTGCCTCAGCAACGTCGATCATGCCTGCCGGGCTCGATAAACATCTATCTGATCAACAGCTTGTCGACCTGATTAAGTTTCTCAAAGCAAGTCAGTAGCCTACACGTGTTTCAACAGGCTGGCGTTTTTGATCGGTCGTTACAAATGACTTAATCGCCCATTGTCCGCGAACCGGACTTAACCTGACGGTTCCTGTAAAGATAACCTTACGACGATGAATATGTCCCCAATGCTGAACACTGCCGATCAAGTCCCAGAGCATATCGATTTGCAGGTCACTTCCCTCTCGACGAAACGTTAATGCTGTAACATCTGTGGAATGAACCTCCATCACCGATCCCCCCTGTTCAGCCATCCGCAACGACTTTTCCAATTCCAGGAACATCTCTTCTCCGTAATCATCTACACCAAGATCTGCTAACTGGCGATACCGGTCGCGTGGAGAGTCCAGATTTACGGTTGAATAGACACGTTCCACAATTTGATTGGCAAGTATTTTCGCCTGTACTTCGGAAAGAGTCTTTGCCTTAATTCCGGAACGAATTGGCGGTAAACGTTCTACTTTTAGCTTTTGAAGTTGAAAACTAAATGTTGGAGCGTCCTTGATAAAGAAATGCCCAAACGGTTTTTCTCCTTGTACAAATACAGTTGACCTAAGCATCGGCGCATACTTGTTGTAGGATTGCCATCGCATCGTCATTGTTTCCAGCAACTGCTGACGAGCAGGATAAGAAACGATAATACCAATCCGAGCTTGATAGATGTTGATTCGTTGCGGCGGTTTATTCAATGCGAAATCTCGTATATCAAGCCCAAAGAAATTTACTCGAACCAAATCCGGTTCTATACTCTCACCGTTAATCTGAACCGGATTATCAAGGATCAGTTCGAAGACCTGGGCGGCAACGGTCTCTTGTTCCTTTACCGACAAAAAATCCGGATTTACCCGTTCTATACCGAACCATTGCTGAAGCGTCAAAACAGGAATTAAAATCTCATGCCTGACTTCCCTTCGCGAAATATAGAGAAACGAGTAGAGTGAACTGTAGCTTGCAATCCCCAGACGATCTCGCAATTGCCGCTGCTTAGCGGCTTTCAAAGCTGCTAAATCCGGTCTCTTGGTCGGGGGATTCTTCCAATCGAGTTGAACGGTATAGACCTGCCCTGAACTAAGCTGCTTTGTCTTCTCAAGCAGAAATCCGTTTTGCAGAAACATACAGTCCATTGTGGCCGGCTGCAATTCTCCAAATTTTTGTGACAAGGTAAGAAATTCAGGTTTTATTCCGCTTTCAATCGTCCACTGATATGTCAGCCAACGGGATTTCAATTCTGTTTGCAGGACACCTTCATTGGGAATTGCCGACAAATCAATTCCCTGGTATTTAATCTCAAGGTTCTCCCCCTTCTGATTGAGCAACTGCAAACGCGTTTCCAGAAACAGCCGATGCTGCTGCGACACTTCCTGAATACGAACTCGTGGAATCCGGAATTCCCTATTAGCCTCCAACTCATAATAAAGCACGAGGTCTTCGGTGGTTATTGAAAGTTTAAGTCGTGTTGTGGTTTCGCGAATATCGAGTACAGCATCCGTTAGCGACACCGGATGCGCGGATACTTTCAAACTGCAGAAACAGAGTAGACTGGCTGAGGTGACAGCGAACAGAATTTGGTTGGCAAAACTACTTCTCATCTGCCACCACCGTCACAGTTGATTCAACCCAATCGCGAACATCTATTCCATCTGATTTGATATCTGCTCGTATTAAATAATGCCCCGGCTTTTCAGGCAGTCGAATAATCGCCCTAACGCCTGTCAATGCACCGGCTGGCACCTTGCTGGCCCGTGTTGTTGACATAACCTCGGCCCCTTCCGGCAATCTAAACTGCACTTCATAATCACGTCTTTTACTAGAATGGTTTGTAATAGCTACATTAAATTCATGGATAACTCCTGGCTTAACCTGTAATCCATAGGGGTACAACATTGCCCATTGCTCGTCGACGGCATAATTGGGGTCATCCCAGAGCGTCAGTGCACGCACCGCTTCAATCCGATCGGAAAAGCCTCGCTCTAAAGAATCGAGTTCTTTATCTGAGAATCGAAACACGTGTGGTATATGTTCATTAATCAGCCAGTAATTATCACCGAGCTCCTTGATTTGCGACAAGCAGAATAGAAATCCATCATCTTTGTGCATGAGGTTTCGGTTCAGAACACAGTAATCATCCATTCCGGAAGGTGAAAAGGCATCACCAATAAAAAACACGGGAGGCTGACTGGATTGTTCAACTAGCAGTGCACCATGATAAAACGTCTGACCCGGAAAAGCACGGAATGTCAGCTTGAATTCATGAAATTCCATTGTCTCTCCATGCTGCTTTGCAACCACCTCTTTAATCGGAATATGATGCAGACAAGGCATGTGATAATTACCCGGGTGCCGCAGGATATCAACGTAATGCCTTACCGCATACACGGGGCAATCAAACTGCTCAGCAGCCTGCTGAACTGAGTCGGTATGATCATCGTGGTAATGAGTCACAAAAATCCCATCCACCTTATTGATCACTCCTGCGTCGAGTAGTTGCTTAACACCATCGATCACCCCTGTATTCCCACAGTCAATTAATAGGCTATGACCGGTTTCGGAAATAATCAGACGACTTGTTCCCTTTACCCAAATCCAGTCCGGCGTATCTTCGTAGGCAGAATAGGGCATCAGTGAAAAATCTGCCTGCTTTCCCAGAATGCGTTCTGCACACTGGCCCATTCTCTCTTGCTTAAAATACCAATGAAGAGCACTGGTGCTCAGATATGAACGATACAAGTCTTTAATACGCTGACTCAGTTTATCGAGAGCTTGTATCGGACGCTGAATCACATCACCACGGGCGGGTACCAGGATATCCGGACTGAGCATCTTAATTTTCTCGATACTGTTAAGTAGTGCTGAGAACCTGCCTCCATACCCGTGATAGCCACGGATATTCACCTCCTCAATGGCATCCTGAAAACTGTAAATATCCAGAATCTTACCTGATCCAGCAATCAGATCTCCCGTAAACACCACCGTCTGACCTTCTAACTCTGCAACATAAGAAACACTTCCACGAGTAAAGCCGGGGGTTTCGATTACTTTCAGAGATACTCCACCGAGATCAATCTGATCTCCCTCTTTGACCCACTTCTCAACTTCGATGCCAGTTCCCAGCACTTTGGTGGACTGCTGATCGTAGTCATGAAACCTCTTCTGTTGAAAATCACTCCAGTATTGTTCCGGAGTTTCAATCAATGCTCGTTCCGCTTCAGGTGCTGCAACCTTTGCACCATTAGCTATCAGCGAAGAGGCGGCCCAAACAACATCTCGTCGATGATGAGGCAATAACACCCAATCGGCTTTTATCGACGGATTGTCAACAACGCCATATACGACAGCCGTTTGCTGTTCACCCTTAACTACAACACTGTTGACTGCGCCTGTCTGTACGGCAAGGCGGTTTGAAAATTTTACCGCCTGACTCTCTTCCGTAATGCCACTCAGCATTGCCAGACTCAAAACCAAAAGACTAAATGACTGTGAAACTATACGGAGCATAAATAACCTCATAAGGACGACAATTCAGCAAATTTCATTAGTAAGACACCCAGATCCCGATTGCTGAATTTTACACGATTCCAGTCGCTCAAGCGGAAGTTTCAAAGAATTGATAAGAGCGACGGGGCCGTTGAGTCCAGCAGCAGGACAATCAGTGTACAAGCCACTAACGCAAGTCCTGCAACCATACTAAGCTCAATAAACAACAACTGTCGGACTTTGCTTGCTTCACACCCAAGGTAATACATGGTTTCCAGATGTTTCTTTCGTAATTGCACAGACTGCGCAGTCGACAGCGCGACCATCATAGTTGAGATCATCAAGAGGATCACAAACACCAGATCAAGAATATCCCCAACTCGTACTACATGCTTCATGAGTTTTTCGAACTCTTCGCCCGGGACCACGACCTGTGTTGTCCGGTTATCCTGATAATTGACTCGCAGCAACACACCTGCCTCATTCGTAACGGGCCAGACAGCCACGGATGAAATACGATAGTTTTCCTGTTCACCATGAAAGTGAATTTGTTGCCTATTACTCTCAGTTATCTCTGTTTGAGAGTTCTGCGGCACATGCGATCCTTCAACATCATATAAAAATGAATTGCGATTAACGGCGGTTCCGGCATCTCCATCCTGATGCAGATGCCCATAGCCGTCTAACAACCATGCCGTCTCCAGAGAGACAAACACAGCCTGATCGTCAGGTGTAAACGACTCTTTAAGAACTCCTACCACCTTTAGTTCGTAGGGCGACGCGTCGCCGAATCCAAAGGTGCTTTGCAAATCACTCTTTATTGCCGACATTCCATTGAGTTGTTTTGCTACCTCGGCACCAATTACACAGGTACCCACTTCAACAAAGGGCTGACCTTCTTTTAAACTCAATGCCTGAGCGTTAAGGTAAACAGAGGAAGTCCCTACGATCGGCCACCTACCTTGTCCGGCGGAGTGAACAAGATGCAGCGGTGCGCAGACGAGTTCATTGCTGTTACTTAAACGGTCATATTCCTTATAGGTCAGCGACTGCTGTAGCTCGCCGACAAAAAACTGTGACCGCAGTACCAGATCAAACCGGTCTCCTCGGGCACCGACCAGTAGTGGCGGACTGACACTACGCGATTCCAGTTCTGCCCGATAACGGGCAATAACTCGGGCTGAAGTAATTGGCAGAGCAATGGACAGACCGATAATAATCACAAGCGTCATTACCAGTTTCCACTGTGAACATAAATAAGCACAGGCAAAGGAAATCATTCCAAACTCGGTTTACCTCCGAAATTTATTTCTTCAAACGACACTCTTTGTTTGAAATGTTCGAGACCATCACTGCCATGAGTAACGGCGATGATCGTTGAGCCAATTTCATCAGATTGCTCAAACAACAAGTCCCAAACACCTCGGGCATTAACGCCATCCAGATTTGCTGTCGGTTCATCAGCAAGCACCAGAGCAGGCTCTCGCAGTAACGCACGGCAGACAGCCACTCGCTGCTGCTCGCCGCGTGACAATTTGCTTACCGGGCGGTCTCTTAACATCTCTAGCCCGACTTTGGTTATGAGCTTTTCAACTCGAGCATCCCAGTCAATTCCTCTGGCATTGGACGATAAGGTGACCGGCAACAGAATATTGTCTTTGATGCTTAAATATTCAAGCAATCTAAAATCCTGAAATACGAAGCCAACCGATTCATTCCTAAAACGTCTCATTTCCCGTGAACTTGACACAGCCAATGGAACACTGCAAAATTGGAACTCGCTGGCCGCGTCTTCGGTCCATGGAATGATGCCGGCGAGTAAGTTTAAGAATGTTGTTTTTCCACAACCGCTTGGACCAACGATTGCGGTATGCTGTCCTGCCTCCAGTTCAAAACGAGGGACACTCAATTCGAAAGGACTGTTTGGATATTGAAACTGTAAATTACGTACGGAGATCATTCCGTGATTCTATCCGGTCAGATTTACTACGCAAACTTAGTCTCAGACAATAGCTCGCAAAAGCTGTTCTTTTTAATAAAATAAGATTATCCGAATAACTGTCAACTTCGCCATAAGGTTTGATAAATCAAATATGAACATGTGTCGCACCGGCATTCTACTGGCAATTGTTCTTTCTGCCGCTCTACAGCTAAGTGCACAGGAAATCGACTTCAATCGGGATGTCAGACCAATTCTTTCAAATAACTGCTTTCAGTGCCATGGTCCGGATGAAGCCGCCCGTCAGGCAGATCTGAGGCTGGATACTGCCGCAGGGATCGCTGAACTGCGAGATCCCGAATTAATTGTTAAGGGCGACATCACCCAAGGTGAGTTTCTCCACCGCATCATGACCGCTGACACTGATCTAAAAATGCCTCCGCCTGAGTCAAATCGGGAATTAAGTGAGCAGCAATTATCCACACTCAAACGTTGGGTTGAACAGGGAGCCGAATACTCCATTCACTGGTCTTTCACTTCACCTGAAAAATCAGCTCTTCCGCAAACAATCAACACTGCATGGGCTCGAAATGCGATTGATCATTTCATTCTATCGCGATTGCAGCAGGAAGGCCTCCAGCCTTCAGATGAAGCCTCACGGCGAACTCTGATTCGTCGTCTGACCTTTGATTTGACCGGCCTGCCTCCCACTCCGGATGAGGTCGTCGCGTTTCTGGCTGATAATTCGGCCGATGCCTACGAAAACGTGGTTTCTCGGCTGCTCGAATCAAGCCGATTCGGAGAGCATATGGCGTGGACCTGGCTGGAAGCCGCCCGCTATTCCGATACCAATGGATATCAGGGAGACCGCACTCGCAGTAGTTATTTCTGGCGTACCTGGGTAATCGAGGCTTTTAACAGAAATATGCCTTTCGATCAGTTTTCGCTTGAGCAGATTGCCGGCGATTTACTAGAGTCTCCCAGCACATCTCAACTCATTGCCACAGGGTTCAATCGCAATCATCCACTCAATGGTGAGGGAGGCCGTATTGCAGAAGAAAACCGCGTTGAATACGTCTTTGACCGAACAGAAACAACCAGTACCGTCTGGCTCGGACTAACCGTTGGATGTGCGCGTTGTCATGACCATAAATATGATCCCATTAGTCAACGCGAATACTATGAAATGTACGCCTACTTCAACAGTATCGATGAATCCGGCCGGGTTGATGCCGGAGGTAATGCCCAACCGATCATCAAAGTCCCGACTCTTAAACAACGATCCAGAGTTGAGGAACTTGAACTACTCATTGCTGAACTTGACAAGGAACGTAGTCAGCCACTGGGAGAATTAAAAGAATCCCGACAGCAATGGATTGCAAAATGGAACTCGGTTATTAACGGCAGTGATACCAATGCTTTCTGGCGACCATTGATTCCCAAAAAGGCTGAATCAAGGGAAGGTGCGACGACACATATTGAACCCCATGGCAAGGTTGTTATCACCGGGAAATTCCCGGATTTTGATGATTACACACTTACAATTCCGGTTTCGCCAGGCAGAATCGAAGCCATTCGTCTGGAAGCACTTACCAATGAAACCATCCAGTTCCGAGGGCCGGGCCGAAATGCCAATTTCGTACTTACAGGATTTGAAGTCGCATTGCACTCTAAAGACGGTGAGGTCACACCAATAAAGATACACGATGCAACGGCTGATTTTGTACAGGGAGGTTTTAATATTATCGACACTCTGGATCCAGCTAACAAAGGTGGCTGGGCTGTTTGGGATGGCGAATTAAATACAGCCGTCGATAGACAGGCAATCTTCACGTTAGAGCAACCGCTTGAAATCGGTCCGGAAGCAACGTTGATCGTGACCATGAAGCACCGTTCCGATCATGCTAAGCATATACTCAGCACCTTTGCTCTCTCTACATCCAGTACCCGCGAAGTTACGTTTGAAACCGATACAATCCCTCCCGCTGACATCGTTGAACTACTGCAAATTGCTGGCGGAAAATGGAACGAGCAACAGGCTGTCACCGTCGGCAACTTCCATCGACGCTCTACCCAACGACACCGGAATGCCACCGCCAAATTAAGATTGGCCCAAACGGAACACGACCGTTTAAACGAAGGGTTCCAAGACACGATGGTGATGCGTGACCGGGAAACTCCCAGAGACACCCGTATTTTAATAGTGGGTCGTTATGACAATCCGCTGAATGATGAGAATCTTTTTCCGGACACTATTGCCAGCGTGTCAGTAATGCCCGAAGACGCACCAAAAAATCGATTAGGACTCGCGCGCTGGATCGTTTCCACAGACAATCCGCTGACCAGCCGGGTTACGGTTAATCGTTTCTGGCAACAGTTTTTTGGGACTGGATTAGTAAAAACGACGGAAGACTTTGGTTCTCAGGGAGAACTACCAAGCCATCCTCAACTACTGGACTGGCTGGCTGTTGACTTCCAGGAAAACAACTGGGATATCAAGCGTTTGATAACGCAGTTTGTTACAAGTAGCACGTACCGCCAGAGTTCCAGTGTAACGCCCGAACTTCTGGAGAAAGATCCATACAACCGCTTGCTGGGACGAGCTCCGCGATACAGACTGGCTGCCCACACCATTCGGGATAACGCCTTAGCCGTCTCAGGACTACTCACTGAAAAACTTGGTGGGCCATCGGTAAAACCTTACCAACCACCGGGACTCTGGGCCGACTTCAGCTTCGGAAAAATCAAATACTCTCAGGATTCCGGTGACGCCCTCTATCGACGCAGCCTGTACACTTTCTGGCGTCGCTCACTGTCTCCTCCAAATATGTTTGACGAAGCCAGTCGGCAAACTTGTGAGGTTAGAACCAAACGTACCAATACACCACTGCAAGCATTAACGCTGCTCAACGACATTACGTTTGTCGAGGCTGCACGTGTCTTTGCCCAAAGTTTGCTCTTAGAACATCAACAGGACGCTGATCGGTTGCATCATGCTTTTCAACGAGCATTATCAAGACCACCGACAGAGGCTGAAATTAAACTCATGAATAACATCCTGATACTATCAAGAACACACTATCTGGAAAAACCCGAAGAAGCGATTGAACTATTAAGTGTAGGTGAAAGCAAACCGGATGAGAGTATTTCAGCGGTGGATCTAGCAGCATTTACTAATCTGGCGAATATAATTTTCAATACAGACGAGTTTATCTCCAAAGAATAAGAAACGTCATGCACCCAATTGACCAACACAATCAGGCAATCACTCGCCGACACTTTTTTGGAAAAACCAGTGTCGGAATTGGGTCAGCCGCTCTGGCCACTCTACTAAACGAAGGCGCTTCATCTGCAGAACTACCGGGGATATCACACTTTGCACCTAAAGCCAAGCGTGTTATTTACATGTTTCAAAACGGAGCCCCAACCCATCTGGATTTATTTGACCACAAACCGGGCATGCAAAAGCACCGAGGCACTGACTTACCGGACTCTGTGCAACAGGGCCAACGTCTTACAACCATGACACAGGGAAAAGATCGCAAAGTACTACCCACTCCCTGGAAATTCCGTCCTTACGGTGAAAGCGGGATTTACATGAGTGAATTGGTACCTCACATGGGCTCGATCGCCGATGAACTGTGCCTCGTGAGGTCAATGTATTCCGAGGCCATCAATCACGCTCCGGCCATTACCTTTCTCTTAACCGGCTCGGAAATGCCCGGGCGTCCGAGCATCGGTTCATGGCTCTCCTATGGTCTGGGAAGTGACAATCAGGATCTCCCAACATTCTGCGCCATGACCAGCCGTGACCGAGAAGCATCATGTGGTCAAATCTTCTATGAATGGTATTGGGGAGCAGGATTCTTACCGACACACCATCAGGGTGTTAAATTTCGGGGCGTGGGAGATCCGGTCCTATACCTATCCAATCCCAAAGGCATCGACCGCGGACTACGCAGGAATTTACTGGAACAACTATCACAGCTGAATCACTTGAAACAACAGGAAGTCGGTGACCCGGAAATTCTAACTCGGATTTCGCAATACGAAATGGCCTACCGAATGCAGGCATCGGTGCCCGAGTTAGCAGACATCACCACTGAACCGCAGCACATTCTCGACATGTATGGTCCGGATGTAATGGAGCGGGGTACATTTGCTCAAAACTGCCTGCTTGCAAGAAGGCTGGCGGAAAAGGGGGTTCGTTTTGTTCAGCTAATGCACGCTGGATGGGATCAACACAACAACCTACCAACTCAATTAGCCGTACAGGCTCGAGATACAGATCAACCTGCAGCGGCACTGGTCAAAGATCTCAAGCAACGTGGGTTACTTGATGACACGCTTGTTATCTGGGGTGGTGAGTTCGGTAGAACTCCATTTGTCCAGGGTGACATGAACAACCAAAAGCAGCACGGACGCGATCACCATCCATATTGCTTCAGTCTCTGGATGGCTGGCGGAGGGATCAAAGGTGGAACAACATACGGACAATCGGATGACTTTGGTTATAACGTTGCTGAAAACGGAGTTCACGTACACGATCTTCAGGCAACCGTGCTACACCTTCTGGGCATCAATCATGAAAGGCTCACTTACCGTTTTCAGGGCCGTGAATTTCGGTTGACCGATGTCCACGGAAAAGTCATCAAACCCATCCTCGTATAAACACCAATTACAATATGTCCGACCAACCAAACATACTCCTTTTGACTGCCGATCACTGGCCAGCGTCACTACTGGGATCAGCAGGTCACCCTACGGTTGAGACTCCGGCCCTGGACAATTTGGCGCGCAACGGGATACGATTTACCAACGCCTATACAGAATGTCCGGTTTGTATCCCTGCTCGGCGAACCCTATTAACAGGCATGACACCACGTAGTCATGGCGACCGCACGTTTCAAACTGAACTGGCGCTGCCCAACGTTCCAACGATTGCAGATGTTTTTAGGGCCAACGGTTATCAGACATACGCTTCCGGAAAACTGCATGTTTACCCGCCGCGCGCAAGAGCGGGGTTTGACGATGTACAACTATGTGAAGAAGGTCGTCCCCAATTGGGCCCAACCGATGATTATGAGATCTATCTAGGAGAGGTTGGTGCAACCGGAAAACAATTCCTGCATGGCATGAGCAACAATGATTATGTGGCTCGTCCTTGGCACCTCGATGAAGAACATCACGCGACCAACTGGATCACGCGGAAAATGTGTCGCTTCATTCAGCGACGTGACCCAACGCGCCCGTCCTTTTGGTATTGTTCATACACACATCCCCACCCCCCACTTGTTCCTCCTCAATGGTATCTGGAATTCTATCGCGATGCTGAAATACCCCCGCCATATTATGGCACATGGGAAACGGACAGGGACACGATGCCATGTTGGATGAATAACCGCCTGATCCATACTGATCACATGTCTGCTCGACAAATAGAATTTGCGCGGCAAGCATTCTATGGACTTTGCACACACATCGACCATCAAATCCGAGTGGTGCTCGGTACTATTCGCGAAGCCGGATTACTCGACAATACAATCATCATGTTTCTGGCCGATCACGGGGACATGCTGGGAAATCACGGTTTATTTGCAAAACGCCTGTTTTATGAAGACTCGGCCTGCGTGCCAATGTTATTGGTCGGTGTTAAAGACGATGTACGTTTGACACCCGGAAGTACCGATGACCGACTCGTCGGTCTGCAGGATTGCATGCCAACACTGCTCGACTTATGTGATATAAAAATCCCCGAAAGTGTGGATGGATTTTCTATGATTTCCAGCAATCTTCGTGAGCATTTCTATGGCGAATACGGAGAGGGTTTTGAAACAACGCGAATGCTTCACAACGGGCGATACAAGCTCATCTACTATGCGGCCGGAAATCGCTTACAACTTTTTGACTTAGCAACAGATCCACTGGAATTAACGGACCTTGTGAATTCCAACGAACATCAGCAAGTCAAAACGACACTTAGCGAACAATTACTAGGTGAGTTTTACGGAGCGGATATGCAACTCGTAGACGATGGGATTCTGCGAGGCTTACCCAATCCTCCGACCGCATGGCCGGATCGCAATCTTTCATTACAACGCGGAACTCACTGGCCTGTACCACCTCAGTCGTAAAGGCAATCTACTCGACACAGACCAGCCACTCTTTGCGAGCAGCACCTGATTCATCAATAGTTCGCAGAAAAATTTGCTTGCCGCTAAAAGCCGGAGTAGCCATATGGCCGGTACCCAATGGATTTTTGGAAACCAATTCGACACCGTTCGCTCCAGGCTTAAACACCCAAGTGGTCCCCGTTTCACTGCAAACATAAATATGCCCATTGGCCATGATGGGGCTTGCGGAGAATCCTCCGGAAAGCCGTTGTTTCCAGATTTCTTCGCCGGTTTTTTTGTCCCACATATATCCAATGCTATCGTCGGTAACTGTAAACAAATGATTTTTAAGCACCAACATAGACGGCACATAAGTCCTGACGGTATTTTTCCACACCAGTTCACCGGTTCCGTCAGCTTTCCAGCACCAGGTTTCACGTTTAGGATAGCCACCACTACTAAAGATAAATTCACCGTCTGTTGCAACATTTCCGACGACCTCTTCAGTCGTTCCCTGCTTTTGCCAGTTCACTTCGCCTGTCATCGGATCATAACTGGCAATTAGATTACAACCTGCCATAAAGATCTGGTCTTTGCCATTGATTTTGTAAATTACCGGGGAGACGTAGTTAGGCAGTTTCGGACGACTGGTACGCCATATTTCTTCACCGGTCTGCCGGTCTAATGCGATTAAAGCCCCACCACCAGTTCCCTTATTATCAATGGCAATAATTGCCTTGTTCTGATAGAGCAGTGGTGAACAACCAAATCCCTGATGAGAGACAAATCCTTCAAATGTATGCTCCCAGATCTTTTGACCTTCCAGTTCCAGTGCCGATGTAATCACTTTACGATCACGAAAAAAACTGACGTATAGTTTCTCACCGTCACAACTGACACTGCCTGATGCAAAGGAGTTCTTCTTATTGTTATGGTCAAATTCACCTTGGTGCATCAGAGTATTCCAGATCAGTTCTCCTTTAGAGCGGGAATAGCAGAGTACATGTTGCGTCAGCTTTGTTTCATCTGCTGTCGTGAGATAGATCCGATCGCCGACAACGATTGGACTGGAATGTCCCCGTCCTGGAATTTCAGCTTTCCATTTAACATTGGTCGAATCATCCCATTTAACCGGGGGCGTTGCATTCGCAGGAGCGACACCATTATGCAGCGGCCCGCGCCACCATCCCCAGTCAGTTTTTCCTAACTGGGGAAAACGTTCCTGTGCTGCAACCACACTGACTAGAAGTAGGAATACGATAAATGGCTTGATCTTCATTTGTTTTAACCTGACAACAGTTTTTATAGATTGTTATGACTTTATCAATAGTTACGACATTCTGCGGGGAATATTTCCTCCGGATATCTTAAAATCGCGGTTTACCATCGCCTGGTTTAGGCTGATTCTGACGTACTGTACCACGCGGGACCCAGTTCTTATTGGGAACATGAGAATGCTTCATATACTGATCCATTCGTTTTACCACGTCCGGATGTTTAGCGGCAACATTACTGGCTTCACCTAAATCTGCCTTCAGGTCGTAAAGTTCAATCGGACCTGTATGCATCGGCATACGTACAGCCTTCCATTTCCCTTCACGAACTGCCTGTTTGCTCCCTTGCTCATAAAACTCCCAGTATAAATACTTGTGTTGTCTTTGAGCTTGCTTACGATTCTTTAGAATCGGCGTAAAGCTAACAGAGTCGGTTTTCCGGGGAACATCGATTCCGGCGAGTTCACAGGCTGTCGCCATCAAGTCACCGAAATATCCAATATGATCTGACACGACCCCCTTAGGGGCAGTACCAGGCCAATGAGCAATAAGCGGAACCCGAATACCGCCTTCATACAAATCTCGTTTCATACCACGAAGCGGACCATTGGGATCAAATGTCTCGGGATTGTGTCCACCTTCATTATGATGCCCATTGTCACTGGTAAACATCACGACCGTATTTTCAGCGATACCCAGTTTTTCTAATAAAGCGTTCAGGCGGCCAATATCACTATCCATCCGTGTAATCATTGCGGCCTGTCCCTTGTCCTGCTGCTTCCAGTTTTTGTCCTTATAAATTCCGTAATCTGGGACTTCCTGCCCATCACCTGTTCCCCGCGTACCTTCGTTATTAGCATGAGGAATGGTAAGCGCCAGATAAAGGAAAAACGGCGCGTCTTTACTACGTTCAATAAAGCCTACCGCTTCTTCCACAACCAGATCGTGGCTATAGTCGATACGCTTTGTCGCCCAGCCACCTTCAAATCCTCCATAGGAACGTCCGACTCCCTGAACAACATTCCGCAACATTTCCTGTTGCTTGTTTCGCCAGAGAAATTCAGGATAGTAGTTATGAGCGTGCACCTGATTGAGGTAGCCATAGAAAAAATCAAATCCCTGATCATTTGGGAGACCTGTATTTCCGGGCACCGCATCACCCAAACCCCATTTACCGCACAAAGCGGTGCTATAGCCAGCCGCTTTCAAGCGTTCTGCCACTGTAACATCAGCGCTGCGCAAGGTCTGCACAGACATATCAGCACCAGCATTACCGCGCACCCACGTATGCCCCATATGCTGACCGGTCATCAATACAGACCGGGAAGATGCACACACAGTACAACCAGCATAAAAATTCCTGAATTGAATGCCCCCGCGCGCCATTTTGTCCAGTACTGGTGTTTTAATTTCTTCTTGTCCGTAGCAGCCAAGATCACCATACCCCAAATCATCTGCCATGATGAAAATAATATTGGGCTTATCCAGCGGTTCACGCCCCTCTGCAGTCAATGGCAATACGACGAACATGAGTGTTAGCAGAATGAATCTCTTAATCATTACCAAACACTTTCCTGTAAAGATTGATGGGCATCTGTTGTGACAACCGTCCTGTCGAAAACGCAGCCTGTCATTCTAAATTGCTCGTCCTTGGGAATGAAGAGTCTGGTAATAAACTCACTCAAAATTAACTCATCATCCATTCGCAAACAGTCCGTAGAAACGGTATCTTAAAAGAAGTTTGATTACACTTTGCCCGGAGACTTAATTCCATGAAACGCTTAACATTCCTTGGTCCCTGCCTTGTGGCATTGCTGGCCATGACGCTTTACTTTTCGCAAGCCCACTCGGCAATTGCTCTGACAAAAGGGACTGTCGCGATAATGGCCAACGTTCAGCAGGGCGATACCGAAATTACTCGTATTGGTCGAATGAGCTTTGCTCCCAATGGTGTCTTGCTTGTAGCGGACATCGGATCTGCCAGTATTGTCGCCATTGATACAGGAGACACCGGACCTGTCAGAAAATTAAAAGAACGCATCAATGACGTTGACAAGAAAATTGGTGCTGCACTAGGCACCGACAAGGAAGGAATCAGAATTGCCGATATGGCAGTGAATCCTGCCAGTGGAAAAATTTACGTCTCTGTACAGCGTAAAGCTGATGGTCTCAATGCCATCATCACTTTTGACGGACAGGGAGCGCTTGCCCCTCTTAATTTAAAACAGGCCAGCTTTGTTCGGGTCTCACTACCAGTTGCTGACCAGAAAACAATTAGTAACATCTCTGGTGTGGAATTCTCAAATGGACGTGTGCTGGCCGCCGGCCAAAGCAACGAGGAATTCTCCAGTAAGATCTACTCGCTCCCACTCCCATTAACTCACGGAAAGTCCGGCGAAGTCTACAGCACAGAGACCTACCATGTGGCTCACGGACGCTGGGAAACCAGAGCCCCTATTCAGTCATTCATTCCTTATCAGGAAGAAGGGGAGGACTACATCGTTGGCTCTTTTGCCTGTACTCCAATCGCAAAATTTAAGATTAGTGATATCAAAAAAGATGCTCCCATCAAAGGAACATCTGTTGTAGAACTTGGTAGCGGAAACCGTCCGATGGACATGTTCACCTATGAAAAGAACGGGAAGAAATGGTTGATCACTAACACCGATCGGTTCCATCACGAACGCCGTCCTCTGGGGCCAAGCCAATACTGGGGCGTGCGTGTCGATATGTCATACCTTGAGGCTGATAAAATCAATGAGGAGGCCGTACGACGAGTGGTCACGGAAAAGAGTGGTCCTAACGGTATCGAAGTCGTCGATGCACTATTCTTTGCTAAGCATGTCGCGAAACTAAATAATGACGAAATGGTCATTCTTCGTGACAACAAAGGTGCTCTCGATTTGGAAATCTCCAAACTCCCTGAGTAACCGAATAAGTCGATGACCCATTTATTAAAAACATCAATCATCAATGTCACAGCGGCATTGATGATTGGTTCTTTATTATCCGGCTGCAATGCTCCAGATCCATCGGTTGGAAACGCAACGCCGGCTAAGCAAATACCGGAATCCAAAGGAGTTCCAGTCATCGATGCTTCTGACGCATCGCTGCCGATTATCTCAATTAACTTACCAACGGAAGCCGAACAAAAACGAAACGGGGAGTGCCTTTTATTGGCGACCCGCGACCCCGACTCAAATGAGCTTCACCCTGTGCATGGCATCTATGACAGAGCAGAAGAGCATTTGACATTCACTCCTTCGTTCCCCCTGCTACCCAATCTAAATTACGAGGCCGTCAATCTACTGACAGACCGGTCGACTTCTTATCGCTGGGACTTACCGACGGGAGACGTGCCAACGCTAAGCATTTCGCCAACGCTCGACGTCCTGCCGGCGAATCACCTGAAATTCTACCTCAGTTTCTCAGAGCCAATGCAACAGGAAAATCCCTGGGAATACTGTAAACTTCTCAATATAACGACCGGGGAATTTGTTGGTCGCCCGTTTCGTCATACCGAACTATGGAACAAATCCGGAAACAGGCTCACACTTTGGTTTCATCCGGGTCGCCAAAAAACCGGCGTCAACTTAAATCTGGAAATTGGGCCGATTCTTGAACCTGAACATGAATATCAATTGCTCATTGATAAGCGTTGGAAGTCACTTGCCGGAACTGCAATTGGTAAAGATACAATGATTAATTTCCAAGCCGGTCAATCGGACCATAGCCAACCAGATCCTGAGTCCTGGGATTTAGTCCTCCCAACCGCTGAAACAACAGATCCACTAACAATACAGTTTAATGAATCACTGGATCATGCGTTACTGAACAATCGTGCTCTGAAATTACTAATTGGCAACACACCTCTCAGCTCTCATCAGGAGGTGTGGGAGAACGGTCAAGGAATTTATATCACTCCCTTAAAACCATGGAACTCCGAAACTTATATAATTCAAATCAATCCTCGGCTGGAAGATTTGGCCGGCAATAGTATTGAACGCCCTTTTGAAGTCGATTTGAATGACCGTAACAAAAACCTCTCAAAAGCTCAGGAAATCACTTTTACTATCAAATCGGAAGATTGAATTCGGTTTGTCTGGCAAACTCATCCAAACCGTTATGAGTTCCTACTGAATACACTTTTGGGTTGCTTGCCCAGTAGCACCGCTCTTACATCGTTACAAACAGTTTCCACGACACGTAATTGAGCTTCTTGTGAAAAAGCTCCGATGTGCGGAGTGACAATCACATTATTTAAAGCAGCCAAGCCTCCCGGTTCCGGTGGTTCAGTCTCACGTACATCAACGGCAGCACCGCGAAGATGGCCGCTAATCAATGCATCACAGAGAGCAGTTTCATCAACAACCTCACCTCGCGAGGTGTTTAGAAAGCATGCCCCTTGTTTCATTTGGCTAAACTGATACTTGGAAAATAGATGGTAAGTCTCTTCTTGCAAGGGGACATGGCAGGAGACATAATCTGCCTGTTGTAATACTTCATCGAACTCCAACAACCTCACTCCCAACTCTTTAATCACCGGAATATCTTCAGGCAGGAATTTATCATAGGCAATCAGCGACATATCAAAAGCATTTGCTCGTTTGGCGACCATTTGGCCTATCCGGCCCAACCCCACCAACCCAAGTGTTTTACCAGACAATTCTGAACCAACAAACTGCCCTCGATTCCAATTACCACTTTGAGTGTCCGCATGAGCTGCGGGGATATCTCGCGCAAGATTTAACAGAAATCCAAGAGCCAACTCAGCAACCGCCAACGAATTTTCACGCGGAGCATAAGTCACGACAATGTTTTTCTCTGCCGCTGCAGCCGTGTCAATATTATCCAGTCCGGCTCCTGCTCGAGCGATAACCTTTAATTGCGAAGCCTCACGAATTAGTTCTCCCGACAGTCTGGTTTGATTGCGAACAATAACCGCTTTGGCATTTACCAATGCCAAGACTAATGCACTCTCATCCTGCCAGAGCGACGGATCGCACAGCACATCGAACTCCGCCTTCAAAGCGTCTAGCGCCGGTCCGGAGATTGCCTCCGGAACTATAATTTCCGCCATCTTATTTAACCTCAACCTTTACACCTTCTTTGGCCGCCAAAATTAAAGCATCAATAACTCTCTGATTATCCAATGCAATCTGAGGCCAATATGTATTCAACTCTTTCGTCCTTATAATATTCACCATCGATTCAATCATAGAGGCTTCCTGCACGACACTCTGACTTTGATGTTCGGTTGCCACTCCTTGATTATCGTGTGTCCAGAAGCGTTGCTTTGTTAAGTCCCAGGGTGATAGAAAATCATCGCAAACGAGGTTGCCAGACTCGCCAACAACTTCTAACCATTTACGACGGGTAAGGTCATATCCACAGTCAAAGGTGGCAGTACGATTGTCCTCAAACCACATAATAGCTGTTGCGTTATTATCAACTCCACGATGATATGTTGCCGAAGCAAATACATGAGTCGGCACTGAATCAAAAGCCCATAAGGCGGCACGGACGCAGTACCAACCAATATCGTATAAGGCTCCGCCTCCAAGTTCAGCAATATAACGATGCTGTTCAGGAGTATCCGGCATCTGAATACTAAAAGCCGAAACAACCCGTCTTAACTTACCTAACTGTCCACCGGTCAGAATAGCTTTCATATCCTGAGCCCGAGGAGTGTGCGACCACATCGTTCCGTCGATAAACTGAACCCCATTAGCCCTGCATGCCGCTAACATTTCTTCAACCTCAGCAGAATTCAGAGCAGGGGGCTTCTCACAGAGCACATGTTTTCCCGCTTCTGCTGCTTTAATCGTCCATTCTTTATGCATGGAAGGGGGTAAAGGAATATAGACTGCCTGAACATCCGGATGAGACAGAGCGGATTCATATCCTTCTACCGCATTATTGGCACCATGTTCAGCCTGCCATGCCTGGGCATTTCGCAGTCTGCGACTGGCGATCAATTCCAGTTCTGCACCTTCCACCGTGTGAATTGCTTTTCCGACTTTGGTGGCAATTCTGGCCGTCCCTAAAATAGCAAATTTCACAATACCTGATTCGGTCGACATAGGCTTTTGTCCCTTTGTGTTTCTTCCGGATTTTCTAAGTATAGTACTCTCCGTTCCAGTTTACATCTATGCATTTCATGATTGCTATCAATGAAACTAACACTAGTGGTACAATAACGGAAAGAGCTCACTTCACGTTCGTTAGAGCATCCCCCCAAAAAAGTGTATCTGGTTTTTTCCGAACTCGCTGACAGGCATAGGGAAATGAGAGCGGTACTCTTTGATGAAACTGGAGGTACCTCGTCAATCGCAGTGGGCGATACAGGCCAACCTCGTAACGCTGGCGGTGACTTTGCCAATTAGGGCCATATGCATCTCTGCGAACCTGGAAATTTTAGCGCCTCTTCCGTACCGGCAGATGCACCTTTTAAAGTAACTCACAGGATGAATCTCCAAAAGAATTACACGATCATCGAGAACAAACATGGCCATCAATCATACTCATAACGAAATCCTACGTCTTAATTCTCTTGATTCAAGTTATGACAGACGTCGTGCTATTGAAGCCATTTCTTCCAACGATCCCTTCACAGTAAAGATTATTGTAGAAAAAATTGAACGATCCTATGGATATATTCGCGAAGATGGTTTTCGAGACGGTAAAGCAATCATTGGAAAGCTAGATGGCAGCGATCAGGAGTTGAAACTTGTTTTTCCTCAGAAAATGAATGAACAAGTCGACAGTTGGAGTGCAGGTCAGACCGTTATCGTAAACGCCAGCTTTCATGAATTCGACTCAGCATACAAGCGGTATCAAATGTTAGTTCGAAATCTGCCGGATGATATTGAACCAAAAACAAGTAATATTCAACCATTACCACAACCCAACGAAAAAACTATATCCAATCAGGATCAGACGCCTTCTGCAGAAACACAATCTGCCATACAGGACGTAGAGGCTGTTACAGAAACCAACGAAACAACTAACAAGGGTACTCCTGTTATCACGGATTCGTTTTCTTCCGATCAGAATTCGTCGAAAGTGCAAAATACGAATCCTGAACCTGAACCTGAACCTGAACCTG
>PAPJ01000025.1 GCA_002709045.1 Planctomycetaceae bacterium
CTGCAGGGGATTGAAAATGCCGGATAGCACCAAGCGGGGTTCAAGTTGTTCTGCTTGCACGCCAGCACGGAAGTGTCCGTTTCGTACCTTGGGCACGAGGAATTCTGAAGTACTTCTAAAGCTGGTTTTGAAAAATGGCAATGTCGATATGCAAAGCCGTCGAGGCTTTGTATGGGGCTGATGATTTTGAATCAGGCAGTCCTTGCCAAATTGTTAGGTCCGATTATGCGCTAACTTCCGCGTCCAACAGAAGCCTATAAACTAGCATTTTTAGGGGGAGGGGCAAGTATAGAAGCAGCCTATAACCTAGATTTATCGAGGTTTTAATCGATTGATCTTTGGCTGGACCTGGAGGTTGGGAAACGTGACACCGGTGTAGACTGCCGTTTGCTCAGCATCGGCTGTCCGGAGTTGAAAATAACCTGATTTAGCACGTGGAGGATCAATAAACCTCATCCGCACCACCTGCCCCGTTTCAGCATAGACGAGCTCAAAACCAGCCCCGTTAACGATCTGTTTGAGTTTCCGCACCAAAGGACTGTTCTGGGCGGCGGAATGGTAGTGTAAACCAGCCATCTTGTCCAAAATCGTTTGCAATTTGTCACGTAGATTGCGAGGGTACAAATGGTCATAAAGCAAACCGAGCGCGGCTAGTGGGTTTTCCTCAGCAGAAGGCTCTGTTTTTACTGCCAAGTCAGCGGTTTCAGGTGTTTCGTGCACCTTGGAGTCTCGGGAACTTGATTCAGGCTCTAATCCCAATGCAATATGTTCATAATCTAACTCGGCAAGAACGTCATCAAGCGTTTCACGCCGATGGGTTGGAGTCTGCTCTGGTAATCCCTTGCGATGCTTTCTTTCCGCTCTTCTCTGCTGACGTGAAATAGATGTTCTTTTAGCTGCCATGGACCGTGTTATCCTATTAGGAAATATTGTTATCCTACATGTAATCATGAGCTTAGTTGAAACGATAATTAGGTCAAGTCACCACGTACTTGATATTCATGCGTATTCCACAACAAGCTGAATCTATTGAAGAGTTGATTTATTAGTTCGTCTGAAATTACAGTTGTTGGCGGGGTTTTCATCAACGGTTAACTTGTCTTGCGATGCGTAAGATATATAATTTAAGCTAATTAAGTTAGACTAAGTCATTTTAGGGTATTTTATTTCCAAATGTTTAGGTACACGGTTATGGAAAATCATCGCAGACTCATTGTTGAATCGCTGGAGAATCGTCTTTTGCTTGCAGCAGACATCGCTTATCAGAATCCTCTGCTTTACCAGGATGTTAATTTTGATCAGCAGATATCTTCCATTGATGCGTTGCAGGTGATTAACCATCTGAATGCGGGTGATGCTGTTGCTGAGGAGGATCCGGTCGGAGCATTTCTTGATGTCAGCGGCGATAATCAGGCGTCGGCGATTGATGCTTTGCAGATCATTAACGATCTCAATGGCGTTGAGCAAACAAATCAGGCAATCTTTGAGCAGGTTCAGGATCTTACCTCTGAAGTCGAATTAATGGCGGATTTATTGCCCGAGGATGTGGAAACACTGGGGAAAAATCTTTTAGCCAAAGTTCGAGAGCAGTCGGTGGAATTAGTTGCCATTCGTGCGGATCTTGAAGAGTTCCTGAAAACACCTCGCAAGAATGAGCAATTGCTGACGGAGCGTCGAGAACGCTTTAAGCAGCGGGCAGACGATTTAGCAGATCATTACATTAAAGAATTTAATAAGTTAAACGCTGATCCTGAAGCCGAGAATCTTGAGGGGCGAGATTTAAAGAAATTGGGTTTGCATAAGCGATTTAAAGCCAAATTTGACGAAGTTCGTCACGAAAAACGTAAAGACTATCGTTGGGAAGATTACCTTCCCAAGCAAGAGGTTACTCAGGAACAGGTTGACCGTCATGTAGAAAAATTGCGTAAGGCCGTAGATCAGGGAATCGTTCCGGAACACATCAACGCAGATGAAATCAATGGGGCGATTCGCTCGTTGCGTGAATATAAAGTATTCGACTTCCGTTTTGGTGATGGCCGACATGATTTTCAGAATGCTCCGGAAGTGAGTCCTACCGAAGTTCTCGAGGTGTATTCTGATTATGTCAAGGATGGCGATTATCAATCAGTAGACAGTCGTCACGATTTTATCGTTGATCAGCAGTCTTTTGACGAACTATGGTCTGAGTGGAATCCAGTTGAGGTGACACCCCAAATCGATTTTGAGGAAAATATGGTCGTTGTGGCGACCGTGGTTGGCCCTAATAAAATTATGATGCAGCCAGTGGTTGATGCCAACGGAAATTTGATGCTTAAGGCGGCATCCACAAAAATGTGGGGGCCGGGCTTTAGTTATCAAATTCAGGTTATCCCAAATGAAGGAATTGAATCTGTTAACCATGTCGATATTGATCGTGAAGGTGGCATGCCGACCACGGAAGAATTGGCACAGAAACGAATCGACCGTTTACGTCAGTGGAAAGAGGATGGTAACCTGCCATCATTTATCAGCCCCGAACTGGCTGATAACGTTCTTAATAATCTGGAAGATAGTGGAACCCCACTGGGTAAGATCTTTCGGAAATTTATGAAGAGTTAAGCTTCTTACTAATACGAAGTTGATTAGCTTGGGGTAGTGGTTTCGTATTTTTTTATCTTTTCTTCATCGACGACAACACCTAGTCCGGGAAGTTCCGGTGCTTTCATCGTACCTTGAGTGATCGGCAGTAGTGTTTCCAGAATGTCGTCTGATAAACCGTAATAGGTGCAGTCATTTGGCATGTTGTATGCCGGCATCGCGGAGCAGATATGTAGCATGGCTGCTGTCTTCAGACCCAAGTCATGGCCGCAGTGCATGATTACGGGGATTTGAGCCGCTTCGGCCAGGTGTCCAATCTTTACGCAGGGTAGGATTCCCCCGGCTGTATGCGTATCCGGCAGAATAAATTCCGCCGCATCGGCTTCCAGTATTCTTATCACGCTGTCCGGCCCTTCGACACTTTCGTTCAGTGCTATCGGGGTTGTGGTCTGGTCGCGCAGCCATTTAGCATCACTCAGAGGTTCAGCCATAATCGGCTGCTCAAAATATTCAAGTTGATAGGGCTCTAGTCGAATTGCTAGATCAGCGGCCTTCTGGTTGGAATAGGCTCGGTTTGGGTCGATGCGCAGTTTTAATTTATCACCAACAGCATCACGTACTCCCCGCACCATTTCAAAGTCTTCGTTCGCATCAGAACCGGCCTTGGTCTTTAGTGCGGTGTAGCCCTGTTCAACATACCAGCGAGCCATCTCCCCTGCCCGTTCGTAAGACTGGATTCCCATACAGGCTGCCAGTTCAACATGTTCTCTAACCTTACCACCAAGTAATTTATAAAGGGGTTGGGAATTATCTTTTCCGATAAGGTCCCACATGGCCATTTCGATTCCACAACGCAGTCGCGGTTCGAAAGGATTGTCCAAATGGTATTTCTCCAAATCATAAGGATCCCAGCCAATGATGAATTCCTCAGCGTCCCGATTCTGTCTGTTGATATCGATATCAGGTAGAAAATTTTGATTGTGTTCGCCCCAGCCAATCAATCCGGTATCGGTTGTTAACTTCACGATGGCCTTTGTGGTCCAATCACTTGTGCGAATGTGAGAACGATAAGGAGCAAGTGGTTCCGTTTGCCTGATTTCCACCAGAAAGATCTGGCATTGATTAATACGCATTTTTTAGTTCTCTCAACAATAGGTTCGAAGATTACTTTATTTTGTCATATTTACAATCGAAATCGTGAATGTATTTTGATTGAGGCCTGATTGTCGCGCCCTTTTCGGGCGTTTTTGGTATCAATTAGTGTAACCAGATCTTATTGAAGCCATCCAATTCAAACCGGAATATGATTTGACACCATGTTGTTTCGAGCAAATACACCAGCTAAAAAACAATCGGCGTTTATCTTTAAGTTCATATGCTGCCCTTTATTTCTTTTTTTGGCAATCACTTTTCGTGGTTGCAGTATGTCAGGAATGCAGTCCGTTTTAGAGGTACAGCGGACTCCGCTGGCCTATAGTGCCGGCCTGATTGATGGTCTGACAATGGTGCAGGGGAAGATTCGGAATGAAGATGCCACCTTAAGCACAATTATTAATGGCCAGCCTTGTGTTTATTTTGACTGGACAAAAGAGAAAGAGGAAACTGATTCAGAAGGAGATAAAAGTTGGAGGACGGTTGCCTCCAGACGTCTGGCAGTTGATTTTAGACTTGTAGATTCTTCCAGCGAAGTCTCCGTAGCCAATCGCGGTGGGCGACCGAATCGTCTGGTTAAAAAGACAGGTTCTCGTAGATACGGAAATTATAGGGAAACCGAGTATGCAATACTGCTTACGGACTCGCTCACGGTGGTTGGAAGCTATCGTAGCAATCTAAATCAGATTTCCAGTACGGATGCGGCTTTAGCCACGGAATTTACAATTTCCACCCGGGGGGAGGATGCCATCCTCCGTTCGCTTGGCTGGAGTAGTATGTTTTGGATGGTCGGAGCTATTTTTCTGTTTGTGTTTTTTGTCGGGATGTTGTTTGATCTCTTACGTCAACACCACATCATGATGGCCTCTCTGGCGTTGTTTGTAACCTTGCCACCGGTATTGTTTTTACAGTGGCTGTTGCTTACGAACTCGCAATTGGATGCCGCCGTTAAACGAGTGCAGCAATACAAGGATGTGGTGGGTAGTTTACCGGCGGATGAACAGGATCAGAGTCTGCGTTTGGCCTTGCTGAAACGTGATACGAACGTGGCGGTGGATCTTTACGAAACCTACAGAACCCGTTTTACAAACGGTTTACACAGATTTCCGGGGGGATACGGCCCTTTAGAGAAGTTAGTTCTAGCTTCGGATGAACAATCTGTACTCACTGGTCTTCCAGAACGTGCACGTACAGGTTCCGTGCTGCAGATACATTATGTCGTCCTATTGGCGGTTGGTGGAATTGCCGGCACATTGTTTTGCGGTGTTATGGGATACAGAAAACTAAAAACGAAGAGAATGATTGAGAATATTCCCACTTCACCCGTCAAAGGAGTGGTTCCCGGAATTACAGAAGTGGTTGGTTCGGTTCTCAAGAAAGATAAACTTCTTTCCGGGAGATACAGTGGAACTCCTGTGATTTATTGTCGTTACCTCAAAGAGCGGCGCGTCAAAACGGATAAAGATAAATATGAATGGCGAACGGTCGAGTCTGGAGTTTCATCGACGGAATTCTTCCTCAAAGATGAGACCGGTCAAATCGTAGTGGATCCTGAAAAAGCAGATGTGGATGCTTCACGAACGTATTATGAGCGTACAGGTAATTTACGATATACCGAATGGACCTTGAAACCGGGACAGGAACTTTACATTCTGGGGCCGGCGGTTTTAGATTCTTTGCAAGATACGGCGCTTACGATAGAGCATAGTTCCAGAGAGAGACATTTTGTTATTAGTGATCAGGACGAAAGCTCAGTCTTACTGAAGTATGCCAGAACCGGACTTACTTATCTTGGATTAGGGATCGCGCTTTGCACCAGCGCCGTATTTATTCTTTACGGAGGGGCATCATTTGACCCGTTTGGATATTTTGCCGGTGCTTTGTTTGCGGCGTTGTTCCTGCTTGTATTAAATATTGCGTTTATTTTTAATGATCTGGTATTCATGAAGGCCTGGCTCTCCAGAGCGCGCGCGAATCTCAATGTATCCTTAAAAAGACGAGCAGATCTGATTCCCAATCTGGTAAAGATTGTGAAAACAGCGTTGTCGTTTGAGAAGGATGTTCAGACCCGAATAGCACAGTTGCGGTACGGAATTACAGGAGATGCCACGACGACAGATCGGGTGGGAGGCTTGCTCGACCGTTTTAAGCTGTTGCTTGAAGATTATCCTTCGATTAAGACTGATAAACTTGTGGTGAATCTGGGCAACAGGATTGTCGAAGTGGAAAATCAATTGCAATTTGCACGGTCAGGTCTTAACGCTGTGACCGGTACCCATAATATCAGGATTCGAACGTTTCCGGATGTTTTGTTGGCACGACTGATGGGAATGCAACCCGCAAGTTTCTTTCAGTTGGAACAGCAAAGGGAAGGACAGGCAGTTGATGTTAATGCCTTACTAGACCAGAAAACTGAAACCCAGCAGTTACAAAATGTCGATAAAAAGGGCTTTCCGGCCACGATGAATACCACTGAGTTGTTTGTTGCGGCCGTGTTCTGCGTGCTTTGTGAAGATCGTAAAGTTGAGAAAGAGGAATATGCCCGATTTTACAAGTTCGCAGCGTCAGTTACTGCTCTCAGTGAGCCGGATCAACTCAAGGCGTTGGGGAAAAAGATAGAGAATTGGATTTCTGAGGTCGGACTTAAACAGGCAGTTATTGAAACTAGTAAAAGACTCGAGAGTGTTAGCGGCAATGAAGAGGCCGGTGAATTGATAAATGTTATGAATAGTATTGCCGAAGCGGATGGCGAAGTCACTAGCGCCGAAGAAGCAATAATTGCGCAATTCCGTGATGCCCTTGGCGGGTCACTTGTGGGTGAAACAGATGCTTCAGACTTAGCTACTCAGCAAGGCCTGCCTGCAGAGAAACAGCAGGAAATATTGATGCTTACACTTATCAGTCTGGTCTCAGCCGATGGTCAGATTAATGCGGATGAATATCGGGCAATTGTCGAATTTACCATTGCCAGCACACCTTTGACCGATCGAGAACAGGTTCGCCAGTCTGCTGATTCGGCGTTGGGACGAATTAAAGAATCGGGCCTTGAGAAGATCGGTCAGGAAGTTACCGAAAGTCTGCCTAATGCCTTTAGTAAAGATGTCGTTGATGAATTGGTGCAGTTTATTGCTCAGTTGTCTGAAGTCGACGGCGAAGTTCACGAAAATGAACAGAAACTTGCCCAGCGATATTTGAAAGCGTTGCGGCAGGATTAAGATATTGCCACAGGAGATTTAATTGAGCAGGCCGATCGTGGTTTGGAAATCCTGTAGTTGTTCGGTAGCTCCCAACCCGGTGATACACCAGCTTGCCGCAGCGGCCCCCAGTTTCGCGGCGGATTCAATATCCATCTCTCTGCATAAACCGCTGATCAAACCGGCGTAAAAACTATCACCTGCGCCCGTGGTATTTACAACAGCGCGCGGCGGAGTAACAGATGGAATTGTTAGAAATTGTCCATCTGCGGGACTTAACAGGATGCCATCTTCTCCCCGCTTGATACCAACCACTCCGGTCGCACCACAGTTTCGGAACTTGCTGATCATGTCTGCGGGAATGCGAAGTCCGGTCTGAGATTCCGCTTCATGGTCAGTGGGGATGTAAATGTCTAAATAGGGAAGGCACTTGTCTAGAGGCGTAATGCCTCCTCCTCCACCGGCACAATCAAGTGCTGTTTTGCAGCCGGTATCCTGCACAGCTTTAAGTACTTCGTGAAGCTCTGGTTCTAGGTTTGGCAGTAGTGCATAGTATCCAAGTAACAGGTATTTTGATTTGGCAATAAAATCCAGATTTTTGTCGATTAGGGTGCGATCGATCGCATCACTGGCACCCGGCTTATAGGCAAAAATATGTTCAAGCTTATTGTTCATTAGAACTGCTGTGGCACTGGTTTCCAGATCATCGCGTTGTTGAAATCGGGAAGTATCCACACCTTCGTTTTGTAGTCTGGAGATAAGCAATTGTCCCCATTCGTCAGTGCCGGCCAGAGATAAGGCAGCGGTTCGGCTTCCAAGTCTGGCCAGAGCAATACTGCTGTTGGAAACGTTGCCACCTACGGTCGGAGTGATGGTGTCGAGAGCCCAGGTACCTTCCTGATTTAACGGTTGATCGAAATTGAGTGGGCCGATCAACAGATCTACACAGGAGATACCGGCAACAATACAGTCGAATTCAATATTCATAAATGATTGGTTAAATGTGGCCAGTAAGTTAACGGGACAATTTCGCTTGCGTTAGAATAGGTATTATTATGCCAAGGATTAAGACCGTGGTGTGAAATCAACTCAGTAAACAATCAACCTAAAAGAAATTGACATGGAAAAGTCATTAGACATTAAGATTCGCAATATACTGGCAGACCCCGGGAGTAATGATTTTATCATTGCAGATGCTAAAGACGGCGATATGGGATTTGGCGTTGCCGCCCCGGGGATAAGCAAAGAGCCTTCGCATTTGGAATACGGAACGGTTTCTGATCACCGCGATAATATGCGGATGATTGTGGAGCAAGGGCTGGTTGATATCATGTTGATGAGTGTCAGTGCGAGTGAGCAGTTGACAATCGAGGAACGAATCTTCGATAACTCCACCGTAACTCCGGCAATTCGTGCAAATGATACGTCAGATATCTGGTGCGGCCTGAGCGCTAATTATGGGGACCAGCCCTCTCTTCCTTTTCGTTCCACCACAATTGAACATGCCCAGTGTGGTAAGGTGACTTGCACCGATGAAGAACGCGGCCGCGGTGCGGATTTAGGACTCTATTCAATTACTTTTAATAACGATGCGCAGTTAGATCGTGAGGCATTACAGGCCTATAAAGAGTTTAGGATAGAAGCAGAAATTAAAGGCTTCCGTCACTTCCTTGAAGTGTTTGCACCAAACGCTCCGGTACAGCCTATTGCCGACGTTCCGCGCTACGTGAATGATTGCATCACGAGGACATTGGGGGGAGTTACCAAGGCCGGACGCCCCGTCTTTCTCAAAATCCCTTATTTCGGTCCCGAAGCCATGGAGCAACTGGCTCATTATGATAGCTCTATTGTTGTTGGAATTCTTGGTGGCTCATCAGGAACAACGCATGATGCATTCCGAATGTTATGGGAATCCAAGAAATATGGTGGACATGCAGCATTGTTTGGCCGCAAGATCAACAATTCGGAACATCAGTTAACATTCGTTAAGTTTTTACGCCATTTAGCCGACGGCGAAATTGAACCTGAGCAAGCAGTTCGTGACTATCATGGCGAGTTGTCGAAACTGGGTATTCAGCCAGACCGGTCATTGGAAGATGATCTGCAGGTTACTCAGTTCTAGCCCCTAGAAGCATAAACACTTCCGGTTTGTTCTGTCTGGATCTTGTGATTGATGATGTCGATAGCAGAGTTCTTTAGTTGGAAGACTACGATAAACCAAAGCACAAATCCGACAAGTGAAAGTAACGGGCCAACTAATGGTGCGATGGCTGCTATCTGCATGATACAGAAAATCAACGCCAGTCCAGCGGGGGCTGGTCGACCGACGATCCCCTGTTGCTGCCGGTACTTTTCCATGTGGTCAGCCAGTTTCCAGTAAGTGATAAACATGATGCCCCACCAGACAATGAGCGCGATTAAGTTAAAGAGTATGATTAGGATTGGACTAACTGAAGTCAGCATTACACCGGCCAAACCGATACCGACTGGAATGAAATGATATCCGACGATTGCTGGGGGGCTAAATTTAACGCGAGGGTCGTCCTGAATCTGAGTCCATAGGGTGTGAAAGAATATTAAATAACAGATGGCTCCGATACACCAAAGCACGATGCACCCGAGTGCCTTGGTGCCCATGCCTGTGGCAACAGCAAAAAAGGCGGTTTCCAGAGCTTTTTCTTCCGACAGATTTTCAACATCGGTTCGCTTAAACGGCGAAGTTTGTTCGGCCAGCGAGTAAAGGAATTCAACTCCGGCCTCATCGTCGGTAAGCCTGTCGAATCGTTCCGGATTTTCACTAAATATTGCAAAAATAGGTGCTGCAATGATGTAGAGTCCCCAGACAAACGTCAGGCAGAAGGCAATGATAATACCCCACAGCATGGTCCCCAGTTTTCCACGGTGATCAGGGTTCACTGAAGCAAACTGAAATGTTTCTTGTCGAGGTGATAAGAATGGATTGGTCGATGCTGTTACTGTTTCCGCGGTAACCGGTGCACCACCAAAAGGACTGTCTGGATAAGTATCGTTTACCGACTGAACAGTAGTCGACTGCGCCATTGAAGCATCCTGTAATAGCTCCACGTTTTGACAGAAGGGGCACTCGCCTTGTTGTCCCAGAAGAGAGATGGGGAGTGTCAGTGATTCACCACATTGACTGCATTTGTAATTAAATGTGTCGGGCATTTTCAGAGTCCTCTGAATTGGGATTGGTAATGCGAGGAAAGACCACTCTATATATAATAAAAAGATGTCAGATTTTATTAAAAATGTTGGACTACTAATATTGTTGCTGTGTTTTGGAACACAAGTTCAAGGTCAACAATTACGTAATATTATTGACAGTTCCTTATCTTCGGCACAAGGTGAATCGGTGTCTCTGCGGTCTTCAGCACTTGATGACTATGGTTTCGCACGCCGTCTTTTTTTGGATTTGACTGGCCGAATTCCGACAGTATCCGAACTGCTGGAGTTTGTAGAAGACTCAAACGAGCAGAAACGCGAAGCTCTGGTTGAAAGACTGCTCTCGTCCCCGGTTTATGCTCGGCATATGCAACACACTTTTGATGTGATGTTTATGGAGCGGTTACCCAAAAAATATATTCCGCCTGAAGATTTCCAGGCCTACTTGAGAAAGTCATTTACTAAAAATAAACCGTATGATCAGCTGGTCAAAGAAATGCTCTCAGCCGATGGTTCGGTTACTGAAATGAGACCTGCCAGTCGTTTCCTGCTTGACCGGGAGATTAAACGCGAAGAGACGGTTCGGGCGATCGGTCGTGTTTTTTTAGGACGTGATCTGCAGTGTGCTCAATGTCATAACCACCCAAATGTTGATGATTATTTGCAGCAACATTATTACGGAGTGGCGGCATTTTTACAGCGGAGTTATTTATTCACGGATCCATCCTCGAAATTAGTTTCCATAGGCGACAAGATTGAAGGTGATGTTACCTTTACATCGGTCTTTACCGGTGAAGATGGAAAGACTCAACCTCGTATTCTTGAGTTGCCTGAAATAGAAGATCCGCAGCAGGATGCAGAGCCGTATGCGGTGAAGCCGGATTCCAAGAACCGCGGAGTGCCAAAATACACGCGCCGTTTGAAACTGGCGACGGCAATGACGAGCCCTGAAAATGTTGCGTTTCGAAAGAATATCACCAATCGGATTTGGGCGATGTTAATGGGACAGGGGTTTGTTGAGCCTCTGGATATGTTTCATGAAGCAAATGCACCGTCTCATCCGGAATTGTTAACGGCGATGGCAACAGACTTTATGTCTCATAATTACGACGTGAAGTATCTGATCAGGGAAATTGTTATGACTCAGGCATATCAAAGGCAGTCTGAATTCATGTCAGGTGATGCAGAATCCGATCGTCCCCTGTATCTGCATGGAACAATGAAGCCCCTGAGTCCCGAGCAATTTGCCTGGTCGATACTTCAGGCGGTCGGGATGGTTGAGAAGACAAAACTGGCTGTGATGGCTGAATTGAAGAAAGAAAGCTCTGATTTTGATGCGGCTGATGCCGGTAATGTTGTTTTAATTGAAGAGAAGGTCGATGCTGCGTTAAAATCTCAGGTGGATGCCATTGTCACAGTCTTTGCCGGCAGTAACGCTGCAGCACGTTTTGATGCCTCGGCAAATCATGCATTGTATTTACTGAATGGGCCGGAAGTAGCCAAGTGGTTGAAAAGCGGACAGGAATTGCTGCTGGATAATTTACTGGTAACTGAAAATAATGAGGAACTTGTGAAAGAAGCGTTTCTCGCAATCTATTCAAGGTTGCCGGACGCGGCTGAGTTAAAACTTACGACGGAATTTATAGCTGCGATGCAGGGAAATCGAGAACAGGCGACTCGTGAACTTGTTCGGACTTTACTATGTAGTGCTGAATTCCGATTTAATAAATAGCTAGTGAATTAGATTCAAAAGAATTTCAAGGATTTGGACAATGACTATGCGACGAAACACAGGATGTAATGCAATCGATCATCATGTAACGCGACGTCAATTCATGGGCACCGGAGCCATGGCCGGTGCTATGGCCGGGTTTGGCAGTCTGCTGACGCCCGTTATGGCCGGACAGATGAAGTCAAAACAGAAGCAAATCCTGCAGGTGTATTTGCAGGGCGGTGTCAGTCAGTTTGAATCATGGGATACCAAACCTGGTACTAAATATGGTGGGCCTTTTCGCCCGATCTCAACAAGTGTACCGGGGATGCAGATCTGTGAACTACTACCCTACACTGCCCAGAAAATGCATTTACTATCTATCGTCAGAAGTATCAATCTGGAGACTGATGACCATACGGTAGGGCGACTATTTATGGAGAAAGGACGAAAGAACGGGGACTATCCTTTCGTCGGGGCGGTGGCTTCGAAGTATTTGACCGGACCGGATAATCCACTGCCGGGTTATGTGCATATTACAACCAGAGGGATTGTCGATCAGACAGCAGGATTTCTTGAATCCAAGCATGCCATGATGCGATTGGAAGGTGTAAAGCCGCCGACCAATCTGGAACGCCCTGCCGGTCTACCTCAGGAGCTAGCCATTCGGGCAGAAGGACTACGCCAACAATTAAATAACCAGTTTGGAGGTAAGCGAAGTCGGGCACTGATTGATTCATATGATACTTCGTTTGAGCAGGCGCAACAACTTATGGCGCGTGCTGACCTGTTTGAAAAACAGGATGAAAAGGAACTTGACCGCTATGGACGGCATTGGTTTGGCCGCCGATGCTTACTAGCCAGAACGTTATTAGAGGAAGGTGTTACCTGTGTTAAGGTAACGCATCATGGCTATGACACGCATGCAGAGAACTTCAACTTTCATGTCGAACAATTAGATGAATTCGATAAAACATTTGCGACCTTGCTGGGAGATATCGAAGACCGCGGGATGTTGGAAAACGTACTGGTTGTGATCTATTCAGAATTTGGACGTACTCCGAAGGTGAATCATAAGTATGGCCGTGACCATTGGGGTAAGTCCTTCTCGGTTGCCCTGGGAGGATGTGGTATTCAGCCCGGAGGTATTGTTGGTGCTACCAATGCTGATGGAACGGAAGTCTCAGACAGAGAGGTAGATGGAGCCCACCTGTTCCATACCTATATGCAGGCTGTCGGCATCGACCCCCAGTCCGATCATGAATTGGATGGCCGGGCAGTCCCTATTGGTGATCCGGTCGCCGCTTCGATTGAGGAGTTGCTAGCATGAGATTGGAAGATGCTGAAAAAAAACAGGCAACGGATGGCAATCCTTCCGAGATTCCGTCCACGGCGGATCCCGCCAATGCCAAAGAGGTACAGAAATTCACTCATGATGAAGCGCTAACGAATTGTCGCTTAGATCCAAGTGGACGATATGCTTTTGCCGGGGCTGAAGACTTTGGAGTCTATCGCTGGGATCTGGAAACCGGTGAGAAGGTGATTTACCGCGGAACGCATGATAGCTGGGTGCGGAGAATCGATTTCTCTAATGACGGTACGCTGGTTTATACCTCCGGTTGGGATGGTCGTGTTGTGGTGTGGCCGGTGGATCCCGAGACCATCAAAAAGAATGAATTGTCGGTAGAGAATAGCGAAGAAAAGAAAACGGAAAAGGCCGAAGAAGATGCTCCGCAAAAGGTTGAACCACAGACCGAATTGGTTGTGGAGCAAGCGGTACGAGTGGTAGATGCACATCGTGGATTTTCCCGCTGGGTTCACGCAGGCCCTCATGGCAAGTATGTTGCCACCTGTGGTAATGACAAAGTAATTCGGTTGTGGGACGCCAGACGTTGGAAACTCAAAAAAGAATTTACCGGGCACGGACGGCATCCCTATGCCGTCATGATCCATCCAGATGGTGAAAGTCTGGTATCGGAAGATTTGATGGGTGAAATCTTTGTCTGGAATACCAAAACGGGTCAACGTATGAAAGAATTGAAATCGGGCATGACCGGGTTTGACAATAAATTTCAGGCCGATATGGGAGGTGCCCGTGATATGGCACTGAACCACGATGGATCATTGGTCGGCTGCGCAGGCATTACCAACGTGGTAAATTCCTTTGCTGGTCAGCAGGATCCAATTATTTGTATCGTGGATTGGGAGTCGCAGGAGATCACAAGTCACTTGCGAACTAAAAGTAATAGTTCGGGAGTAGCCTGGGGCGTTCGATTCCACCCGGAAGGTTATGTGGTTGGAGCGATAGGAAACCAAAACGGCAAGGGGACTGTTGAATTCTGGTCATTGGAGCAAGCGGCTTTGGAAGAAGCCGGAGAATCTGAGAAAGATGTGTCAGGCTGTCAGGGCGGTGAAGAAACGACGGGGGAGGAAGAAAAGAAACCTCGCGAAATCAAGCCGTTTCATGTGGTTGAAGTTGACAAGCCCGTACGTGGTATTGACTTCACGCAGGATGGGCGTCGCTTTATAGTCGCCTGCAGTGATGGTTCACTGCGGGTGTATCAGATGTAAATAGAAGGACGTTGTTTTGGCCCGCCTGTTGTCAGCAGAAGATAGAGGAAGCGTTTTACTTCTTAGCAAGAGGCTTCTTAGCACCGGTTTCCTCGAGATGTTCTTTTAGTTCTCTTAGCAGTCGACCTGTAACCTCAGGTTCATCTTCCATCAGATTGTGTTGTTCACCGATGTCTTTTGCAAGATCGTAAAGCTCGATTTTCATCGGGTCATAGTAATAGATAAGTTTCCAGTCTCCGTTACGGACGATGGAGTATGGGTCTGCTCCACCTCGATGGCGATAGTGAGGGAAATGCCAGTATAAAGAACGCTCAGGTCCCGGCTCTCCTTTGAGTATTTCGCTCAAGTCTTCTCCATCCAGAAGGTGACCCTTCTGAACGGAAGTCTGCGTAATGGAGGCAATAGTCGGGAAGAGATCAACGCTGGTGATGGGTGTGTTGTTGATTGTGCCAGGCTTGGTGACCCCCGGCCAGCGGACAATCCACGGGACCCGAATGCCACCTTCGGTCGCAAATCCCTTTCCAATTTTTAGAGGAGCGTTATCGGTTGGATTGTCATTGCGATCAAGACCTCCATTATCGCCCGTAAAGATAATAACGGTGTTGTCGCTGAGTTTGTGTACTTCAAGAGTTTCTAGTAAACGTCCCATCGAGTCATCCAGGCTTTCGAGCATGGATGCATAGATCGCATTATCTTGTCCTTGCCCATCTTTTAATGGAATGTATTTGTCGGTAACAGATTGTTTTGCCTGAATGGGTGTATGGACGGTGTAGTGAGACAGATAGAGTAAAAATGGTTGGTCTTTATTGCGACGAATAAATTCGACGGCTTCGTCAGCCTCTCGGTCGGTCAGGTATTCCCCTTCCTTACGAGGTTTCAAGGTTGGAATTCCATCCTGTAAACGTTTATTAGTGTACGGGTCAAAGTAGCTGGGGGGTTGGCCATAGTCCCAACCGCCAAAGTTTTCGTCAAATCCCTGATTTGTTGGTAGATACCCTTTGCCACCGAGATGCCATTTGCCAATAAAACATGTAGCATAACCGGCAGGTTTCACCAATTCGGCAACGGTTAGTTCACTGTGTGGCAGGAATGATTTATTTACAGGTGTTAAATAGTTGAGACCTGCATCGTGATACCCGGGCTTCTCAGAGTTGGCCCTCTGACGGCCACCTAGTTGAAACTCAGCACGAATCCAGTCGGTGATTCCGAGACGATGCGGATGCCTACCTGTCATTAAAGCAGCTCGCGTCGGAGAGCACACAGCGCATGCAGCATACCCATCTGTAAAACGTGTTCCGGATTTTGCCAGGCGGTCAATATTCGGCGTTCGATAAAAATCGGAACCTTGAATACTTAGATCCATCCAGCCGAGATCATCGACTAAAACAATAATCACATTAGGCGATTGTTTTGTGTTGTTTGCGGCAAATATATAAGATGAAAATGAGAGAAGTATTAATATCGATAGTGAGAACCGTGACATGGTGTGTAATTCCAGATGATTTAAGGACTACTAGAGCAAGTGATTATACAGAATAAATGGTTGCGATGCTGTCTTACTCGGACCGACAGTTAACGGCACGCTGATTGCATAGAATACTTTTATAGAAGCAAAAACCTATTAGTGTGTAGTCATTTTAATGGTTTTTAAATGAGACATGTGTATTCAAAGTGATGTCATATTGTGTGAAAGGGGTGGTTGTTGTGAGTAAGAATGTGAATCGCAGTAGGGATAATCGTTTTCGTAAGCGTTTGTTTCTGGAACAACTTGAACCGCGGTTGGTTTTGACAGGATTGACTCCTCATTCCTTTGCTTTTGATCTGATTGATCTTTATGACATGCGACGTGAGCGGGATTTTCAGGAATTGGATGGAGATGGAATTGGCATCGCTATCATTGATACCGGCGTTGATAATACTCACGAGATATTTACCGACCGAGTGGTGGCCAATGTTGATTTGGTATATCAAACCGAAGGTAATTATTACACTTCAAACCATGGAACGCACGTTGCCGGAATCGCAGCTGGTTCAGATCCGGATGTTGGTGTTGCCAATCAGGCAGATCTCATTTCTCTACAGGTATTCTCGGCAACCGATGGCTATTCTTCTTGGGTGGAAATCCTCGAAGCCCTTCAATGGGTCAGGGAAAATCATCATGAACACAATATAAAAGTTGTCAACATGTCGCTTGGTGGAGGCCTTTTTGCAACAGCCAACGATGGTGCAGCCGTGACTCAGGATGTTTATCGTGAAATTTTAAATCTGGAACGTTTGGGCGTAACGGTTGTTAGTGCTGCGGGCAATGAATACGGCGTTGACCGCAGCGGGCAAAGTCAGATGGTACGTAACGCCAATGCACCGGGCATCTACAGTACGCTTGTTGTAGGGGCTGTTTGGGAATCCTATGAGGGTGGTGGGATTTGTATGGGAGAACAGGTATGTGACGTGACAACTGCCTCAGACAGAATTGTGCATTTTAGTCAGCGACCTCCGGCAGAAGGTAATGTGGTTTTCGCACCGGGAGCATTTATTCTCAGTAGTGTTCCCGGAAACGAGTATTCGGAGCTTGCCGGTACGAGCATGGCGGCTCCCATGGTGGCCGGTACGGTGGCATTAATGCAGGATGCAGCGATGACATTTGGTGGAAGGTATCTGCAGCCTTCAGAAGTACAGGAAATCATTCGCAGTTCGGCAGATTTGATCCATGATGGTGATGATGAAAATTCAATTACGACCGTGGATGGTGTTTCTTTTGCTTATACAAATGCGGATTATGCTCGTATCAATGTCCATCGAGCAGTTCAGGCTGTTCGCGATCTGGTGGAAACCAATGGACAGCGGGAAGACCGATATGCTTTAAATAGCGGGGATGCCAACAGTACATTAAGCGGAGCCTATCAGGGACCGGCGTTGCCTTTGCGTTGGAGTATCTATGACAATGATCCGAATGAGGCGGTAAAACTAAAGGGTATTCTCGGGAAAGATGGCCGCAGGTTTGAGTCCGGTGATGCTGACGTCGACATGTTTCGCTTCGAAGTTACGGCACCCGGTGTGGTTATCTTGCAAACTGAGGCTTGGGGAAATCGAGAGCCTGCAGACACTCTGCTCCGTCTATTTGATGAGAACGGAACGTTTTTAGCATTTAATGACAATTATGATGACACAACGTATTCACATCTCGAGGCCGCGCTGCCGGTCGGCGTGTACTACGTTGGAGTAAGTGGTGCTGGTAACGATAATTACTCACCGGTACATCCAGGTTCGGGTACTGCAGCAGATCGTGGACATTATAAGCTCGCCTTTAGCTGGGCTAATGATGACCTCAATGGATTTATGGATACGGCTGTACAGGTCAGCTTCAATCAGGGTGAAACGGCATTCACAGGACTGATCGGTCAGGATTACGGTAATCATGTAGGCACACAGGATGTGGACTTGTTTCGTTTGGTAGTACCTGACGATGGCAAGGTAATGGTGGATATCGATACACCTTACAGCGAAGGATATGTGGATTCATTTGTTCGAGTTTTCGATGCAGACGGCAATGAACTGGTTTATAACGATAATCAGTTGGAGATCGATCAATTTGGAAACCCGATTGAATACGCTGATGGAAATTATCCCGGATATGTCTTTGAACATCCTACAGACCGTCAGTATTTTGATGGGCACACAACCGATAGTTTTGTCATGGGGTCGGATCTTGAGCAGGGGCAGGTTCTTTATTTTGGTGTCTCCGGCCAGCGAAATCATAGTTATAATCCGATGGGCGTGGACGGTCGTCAACCAACATTTGGCGGATTCTATGAAGTTGATTTCCAGTTTATTTCGAAAGACCTCAGTGGGAATATCAATCAGGCAATGATCCTGCCGGATGCTAACACCTGGTACGAAGAATTGATCTATTTCGATTGGGATGGTGTGGCACAAGATTGGGCTGAAGTCAGTGATAAAGATATCGATTTCTATCAGGTCACACCGAGTATGACGGGGGTTCTGGAATTTGATGTGGATTCCTATGTGCTGGAAGATAATGAAGATGATTTAGATAGCGTGATTACAGTCTTTGATTCTCAGGGAAATTACATTGCACAACGCGATTGGGATTTTGTGGCCAGTGAAAGTTGGGATGCTAAGATCCATCTGGCCGGAACGGCTGGCGAGACATACTACTTCGCCGTTAGCGGATTAGGTAATCAGGCTTTTGATCCTTTTGTGATTGGAGATGCCGTGCCCGGTGATACAGGTTATTACCAAATGAAATGGGATGAGTTTGGTCCGGAAGCCTACTCTCTATTAACCGATGATAAAATGAGTCATCAGGGGATTCTTGATCTGACGGTGGGTGAATTTCGCTCGGCTGAAATTGGCTACGATGACACATTTGTACTAACAGCTGAGGATGTTGATCTCTATCGGTTTACGCCGGCTCAGGCTGGTGACTATATGATTTGGACCGATAGTTCCGAAGCATGGAGTGCTGATACCGTACTGAGATTGTTTGATGCTGATGGAAATGAATTGGCGCAAAATGATGACGATCCGTATGGAGGTCTGGGAAGTTTCCTGACTTATGGATTTGATGCTGACACGACGTATTATGTCGGTGTGAACGGATACCATGAAGGAGAGGTGAATTATAATCCAGTGACGGGGGAAGGCGTACAGGCGGGGTCAATGGGGTTTTATTATCTCAGTGTGGCTCATACCGATATGCCACCTACGGTGGAGCAGTTGGATGATATCACGATCGACGAGGACAGCGGCGATATTCAGATCGATCTGACAGGCCTAAGTTCAGGGGTTGGAGAAACCCAGTCTTTTGTTGCGGAGGTCTTTGTTTCCAATGAGGATTTGTTAACCCCTGAACTTACCCACACAACAAGTGCCGGAACGGGTTCGTTGGCATTAAGCTTTCCGGAACACGCTTTTGGAACTACTTCCATCGTCCTGCAGTTAATGGATGCCGGATATGATCAGGATCTTGCGACATTGGAGGATAATCAGTTCTTTGTCGAAGAGTTTGCCGTTATTGTTAATCAGATTAATGACGATCCTGTTGCTTCTGACGGTCTCTATCACCTTGAGGATAATCAAACTCTAACTCCGGAATATGACAATGACTTGTATAGCCTTGTCGAAGATCCTGATGTTGACCGTTTAGTGTTTACGCAAGTAACTGCGCCAGAATATGGCCAGCTGATTTTACGTGACGGCGGAACGTTTGAATATGTTCCCGATGAGAATTTTAACCGGGTTGATTCATTTCAGTACAAAGTAAGTGACGGCACAGTTACAACCGCACCGCAGTTAGTGACGATTGAGATGGTTACTGATTATCTGTGGTTTAATGGTTCAAGTCCCGGCGATGTTAACGATGACGGGCATTTGGTGCCGATGGATGCATTGTCTGTGATCAATCGCCTTAACGCAGGTGAAGGTGGTGATCTTCCGGCGGAACGGGAAAATGGAATGCAAGCCCCGTTTTGGGACGCCAGCCGTGATAATAAATTTTCTCCGATCGATGCCTTGGTCGTGATTAATGAACTAAACGAAGCAATCGGAGGCGAAGCTGAAGCCGAAGGTGAATCCTGGCCTTATCATGTTGATCACGTTCTCACTCAGGACTCAGGGGCCGTATCATCAGACGAGCCGATGGTGGAAAATAGCCTTGATGTGCCGTTGCTGAAAAATATCACGATGGAGTTATCGAGAACGATCGCTCTGCTGGTCACAGACCTTGAACTGATCCGGGATGAACATCTCTTGGCCGTTGCTGATGAGGGTGAAGCATTCAATCTGCTTTCCGATGAGCAGGAGATATGGCTTTGAGATATGCTGAAAATGATACAATGTATAGGTTCGCATTGTGTTCTTTCGGGACTCTAAAGCCGTGTATTTAAGACTTTCTCTTTCCTTTTGGATGCTGATATTGTTGCCAACTCAGGGGTTGGCACGCGATACCTGGAAAACAAATCATTTATCAGGAAGTCCTGAACCTGACAGACCTTATAACTTAGTACAGTCATATCCAGAGCTCTCATTTACTAACCCTGTATTAATTACGGGCAATGCCATTGATGGCCTGCTCTATGTTTTGGAGCAAAAAGGAAAACTCTATAGTTTCAGTGAATCTGATCAGTCGGTAAGCGAGACGAATCTGGTGATCGACTTAAACGATACTCTGGATGCTGCCGCTGCCTACGGTTTCACGTTCGATCCTGATTTTGCTGAGAATCAATATGTTTACCTGACGTTTATTGATGGTCCCAATCTCGAAGAGGGAACGAGAGTGGCGAGATTTCAGCTGAGCGGTGGTGCAACACCTAAGATTGATCCGGCCACGGAAGTTGAAATTATCCGCTGGAAATCCGGCGGGCACAACGGCGGATGTTTGAAATTTGGTCCTGACGGTATGCTTTATATCTCCACCGGCGATGCCGCGCCTCCATCACCTCCGGATGGATACAATACCGGTCAGGGAGTGGATGATTTGTTGAGTTGTATTTTGAGACTGGATGTCTCTAAGACCTCCGCAGAGAATCCATATGATATTCCGCAAGATAATCCATTCGTCGAAATGGATGATGCACGGTCTGAAATTTATGCATTTGGGTTTAGAAATCCATGGCGCATGAGTTTTAATGCTGAAACCGGTGAGCTTTGGGTTGGTGATGTTGGCTGGGAACTTTGGGAAATGGTCTTTCGTGTTGTCAGTGGGGGGAATTATGGATGGAGTGTAACCGAGGGTCCTCAGCCAGTGCGAACGGATCTGAAAACAGGTCCTGGCCCGGTAATTCCGGCCGTTGCCGCCCATCATCATTCAGAAGCGCGATCTATTACCGGCGGATTTGTTTATCGCGGTATACATCAGGACTTAAAAGGCAAGTATGTATATGGGGATTATGTGACAGGAACACTGTGGGCTCTGACAAACGAAGGAAATGAGATTGTTTCGCAGCAGGAAATCGTCCATTCAAATATTAAAGTGATCGCATTTGGTGAAGACTCAAAGGGAGAACTGCTGGTTCTGGATTATGCTGGAGGAATCTATAAGCTTGAAGGCAATCCAGTCCAAATGGATACATCTCGCTTTCCCCGCACGATTAGTGCGACAGGAATTTTCAGTGAAGGCACTGAACCGGTTTCGGGGGTATTTGAATATTCGCTTGCTCACCCTCAGTGGCAGGACGGTGCCACGGCCGAATATGCGATTGGCCTGTCGGTTGAAGAAAACGTAATGTTACAACGTAACGGGACGATGCTTTACCCCGAAGGTACAACTCTGGTGAAGACGTTATCTATTTCCGAGTCGGGAAAGAAAAGTGACACACGTTTGGAAACACAGGTCATGTTTCTTGAAAACGCGCAATGGAAATTTTATACCTACGCCTGGCGTGACGATCAGTCTGATGCTGATTTGGTGCAGGCTCAAGGAAGACTGCGAAAAATAATTGTTGATGATCCCCTGGCAGTTGGAGGTAAACGGGAATTGGAATGGCGATATCATAGTCGCAGTGAATGTATGACCTGTCACAATAGCCGTGCAACAGTGCTCGGATTCGTACTTCCACAACTTAATGCGTATTCAGGAAAACCAGCTGATCAGCATCGGGGACAGGTGCACACGCTCATTGATAAAGGTGTTATTCAGTTGTTGAATCCTGTCGGTGGAAAGGAAAATGCTCATTCGGTGACAGGGTTGATGGAGAATTTGCCCGAGTTTCATAGCCCGTTTAGCTCTGATAAAGAGGCGGCGGTAAAAACATATTTGGCAGCCAACTGCAGTCATTGCCATCGTCCAAGTGCTGGTGGAAATGCGACAATCGACCTGCAATATCAGACTTTGTGGGAAAATATGAAACTGATTAATCATCGCCCTACTCGTGGGAGCTTTGGAATTCAGGATGCGCGTATTATTTCGGCAGGTGATCCAACCGGTTCCGTATTGCTGTATCGTCTGAGTACCAGCGGGATGGGGCATATGCCCCATCTGGGGGCTAAATCCCCGGATGCAATGGCCATTGATTTGTTTAAACGGTGGATTGAGGAGCTTGATGTTCCACAAGCGGATGAACTTACCGTCAATGTCGACCCACAGCTGATTAGTTCCAGAGCCAGCCAATCTGTTTCAGGAGCTTTGGCAATAGCATTGGATGCTTACGCCATGCCAACCCGCGAAAAAACCTTGGCAGCAATTCGAATGGATATTGATGGTACAGAACCGCCCCTGCAGTTAGGACTATTTCAGCCATTTATTGATCCGTCGGTGTTACCACAAACATTAGGAACGAATGTCGACCTGCAAAGAGTGTTGAAACTCAGTGGGAACGCTACACGTGGTCGTATATTGTTTCTTAACACTCAGGGAATACAGTGTAAGAACTGTCATCAGGTAGGTTCTGAAGGAAAAGCAGTCGGGCCTTCAGTTGAGGATATAGCCAAGCGTCTGGATCGGCACAGCGTTCTGGAAAGTATCGTGCGCCCATCAGAGAAAATCGACGCCAAATACGCTTCCTATGTGATTGAAACGGTTCGTGGTCAGGTCTATTCCGGAATTGTAAAGCAACGTGATGCTGAAAAAATTGTTATCGTCGACGTCCAGGGCAAGCAGACGATTATTCAGAATGACCAATTGGATTTCATTGAAAGGCAGGACAAATCACTAATGCCGGATCTCCAGGTTAAGGATTTAACCGCACAACAGGCAGCCGATTTGGTTGAGTTTATCAAGAGTTCCAGATAACGGGAGTTAACTCATAGCTCCACAACAAATACAAGTCAGTAATAGAAATGCGGCGAAAATACCGCCGAAGATCTTAATGCCGAGGATTAATGGTTTTTTATATTCGCCTTGTACCAGTTCAAAGGGATTTCTAGGTTTGTCCGTAAAACGTTGGGAATGAACCAGCGGTGTCATAGGTTTATGACCGGCACCAAATGTCTTCACGCGTTCAAGAATAGGAACTTTCTCAAGCGTAGGCGGCGCATACTGTGAAAGGTTGACTGGGGTCGGGGTGTATTTTGTTGTTGTAGGTGCGGAATGCCGGGTTTGCTCTGGAGCCTGTTCGGATGTCTGCGTTTGCCTGGCAGGCCTTTGTGTTATGGCAGCTTTAGATTTTTTAGTCGGTTGATTTTTAGCGGGTGTCTCAGGTTTTACATTGGAAGACGGGGAAGCCGGTTTTGTGACAGCTTTCCAACGATCCCTTTTCCTGATCTCTGGTCGGGCTTCGGGACTGACCGGATCTGTTACAGGACTATTGGTAGCCTGCACTTCAGATACGGGCATTGGTGAGGACAACTGAGCAGGTTCAGGTGTTGCAGCCTCAGTGTTCGCAGAAGCGGAAGTGTCGGTAGTACTTCCGGCAGTCGACGTATTTGCTGAAACCGTACCGATAGCAAGAAGTTTGTATTGCTTATACGGGCTATCCCAATCGAGAAACCTGACAGTGAAGGAGTGTTCTTCTCCGGCGTTCCATGTTTTTGCTTGTTCATTCCAATCAGTTGGTAAAAGGAGTTTTATCTCCGGGCTGATGCCCTGCACCGTGCCGAGCAAGCCGTAACCGTCCCGATAGCCATCTTCTCGTACATAACTGTAGTTGCGAGCCACCTCCCGAATGAGAACGGTAATGACGTATTCGCCATTTCCCTCTCTGAGTTTGTCGACCTGTCGCCGTTTGTCGTACGACGAATCAATCGCCTCGAGCTTTTCCAATGTCTGGTTGATATTTGGTCTCATGGTTTTAGTTTAGTCTTTAATAAACTCGGAGTTGCCGAATTTGTGAAGGCTTTTTTGTATACCCGATCTGGAGGTCCTGTTTTCCATTTCAGAGACTTATTAAGGTAGTGCGAGATTAGTCCTTAATGGTGTAAAGGAGTCTGCTTTTACTATCATTCTTCCGGAGAATTTGAGGAAGAGTTTGGATCTAAAAGCCAATTAGCATCCAGTTTCCAAATGTGCAGTTCATTGTTGTCAGATAATGCATGCAGGTACTTTGAATTACTGGAGAATTGACACCAAAAATATTTGACATCATCGTCCGAGCCAAGCCTGGCAGTTACTTCTCCTGTAAGGAAGTTGAGAATCCAAATGATTGGGGTGTTAGGATCGGCAATTAGAGCCAGATGCGAGGAGTTGGTTGACATATTTACGAATGATGGCGAGAAAGCAAGGCCGTTGATTGCCCAATAGGGACGTATATATGGCAATTGGTAGATGCGTACTTGCTTGTCTAGATTGATCGTGGCGATGTAGTCGGAATTGACAACGCTGGAATGCATTTTGAATGCAATCCCGGTAGGTGAAGATTGCCAAATGATGTCTGAGGATAGGTTGTAACCGGTTAATTGATCATAGTCACTGTTAGTGACGATCAGGCGGCTGTCTTCACTGGTGAAGGTTGGAGATATTAGTGATTCGAGTATCGTCGGCCCGATGGTTTTTTCGCCTTCTGTTAACTTTGATAAGTTGAATTGGTTTCCGGCGGTGGTCGTCGAGACCAGAACGTGATTTTCAATAGGGGTATGAAATACCGCCTCGGCATTATCAGGAATTTCAAAGTGGTATGCCGGTGTACCCTGTGACTGAAGAGGCCAGTCGTAGATAGACAGGCGTTTTGAAGATTCAAAAGAGTGATGCACGACGAGGGTTTTTCCATCAGGTGCAAATGAAACAGCCTTGGTTGATTGTGCTAATGATTGAGGAATCTTAATTGAACTGGCTGGACCATTAGAATTGAACGTGTATCCCTTCAACTCGGATCCTTCAATAAGAATCATGTCCGGTAAAAATGGGTGTATCGCGACCTGATGTGGTAAAAGTTCCTCACTCGTTTCTATTTTTATTGATTGCCATGGATAGTGTTCCTTAAGTTTTTTCCTTTTCCAGACGTTCCTTTGGGGAATAATAGCCCAGTTTCGAACATCCGGGGCCTCGGCCTCAATCACTCCCTGTACTGCAGATTGATATATAAAATCGTTGGGAATCTGAGAAGAATAACTGACAGAGGGCCTATAAACCGGACGCTTTTGGTTTTCGAGTACTACCAGGTAGATAATCCCGAATGCGAGAACAAGAATAAAAGCTAATACAATTTTTCCCCCGCTATTATTGCTAGCCGGTTTCTTCTTCTTTTCTTTCGTTGAATTCTGTTTGTGCTTTTTCGATTTTACCGGACGCTGTTTTTTTGACCGTTTACTTTTGGTGGTTTTATTAGCGGAAGTGGGAACTCTATTTTTCGGGGATTTCGGCTGCTGGTCTTTTTTGACTTCGATGATGGGTACAGGCAGTTGTAGCTGGTCTTCATTTACAGTTTCTGCAAAAGAATCAATGTTGGACGGCGATTCAGGCGTCTGAGTTACTTCAGGTTCAGGCTCAGGTTCAGGTTCAGGTTCAGGCTCAGGTTCAGGTTCAGGCTCAGGTTCAGGTTCAGGTTGTGATTCAGGTTCAGGCTCGGGTTCAGGCTCGGGTTCAGGTTCAGGCTCGGGTTCAGGTTCAGGCTCAGGTTC
>PAPJ01000026.1 GCA_002709045.1 Planctomycetaceae bacterium
GGAACGGTTTGTGCAATGCTCCGATTCCCATCTCCTCATCAATATGTTCGCGGATTTGAAAATCGGTGAATTCACCCTTGAATTCATAGGGTGGGTCGGTGGCCCAGATAGTCAGGATGACATCGATCGCTTCTGCCACGCGGCGGCCAATTTCGGGAGGTTCTACATTGAAGGCTTCCAGGTCTGTCGGAACCGCACCCGGCCCAAAACACACATTGAGCCGCCCATGCGAAAGATGATCCATAAAGGCAAGGCGATTGGCTACATGGACAGGATTGTGATAGGCCAAACAGACAGGCGCTGGGCCGATACGAATGTTTTTAGTCAGCCCCAGTACTTTGCCGAGAAATATCTCGGGAGACACAATGTTCTCGTAAGTTGAGGAATGGTGTTCCCCGACCCAGAAATCATCAAAGCCCAGTTCATCACATTTAATTGCCAGCTCAATATCTTCGTCGATCATTTGTACAAATGGTTTTTGCGGGTCGTGTATGGGCATTACAAACATGCCGGATTTTATATTCGTTGCCATAATGCATTAACTTTCGACTTCAATGTTTAACTTAGTGGCATAGTCGCGTATTGATTGCCAAGTTGCCGGATCAACAGGAATTCCTTCCTCTAAACGCCGTCTTCTGTTTCGAAACTCAAGTTCTCCGGGAACCAAGACCTCGCCGAATCCATCGGCTGGTGGAGAGGATTTCATATAATTGACGGACTCGGTCATCAGGCTCTTAAACCGTTCTGCCTGAGTAAACGAATCAGTATTCATAATCAGGAAACAAACCCCATTGCCAAAGGTTTCTGTAGAAGTCGTACTTACACCTGTGAAAACGGCTCCCAGAATCTCTACCAGTAATCCCAACGCATAGCCTTTGTGACCGACAGTCCCTCCGAAAGGCAGAATACCTCCTTTGGGAGGTCCATAGAATTTATTGGGATCGTTGGTAGGCATTCCCTGCCCGTCAAGAATCCATCCATCGGGAACCATTTGTTGTTGGTTGCGATAGAAACGGATCTTTCCTTCAGGTGCGACCGACGTGGAAAAGTCGGCAACAATCGGATCGCCATCTGTCGGAGCCCCGTAGGCGATAGGGTTCGTGGCTAAACGACCTTCCCGTCCTCCGTAGGGAAGAACGTGATGTCCGTAGATAGGAGAATTGCATGTTGCGATGGCGATCATGCCTGCATCGGCGGCAGTGTTGACGTAAGAACCAAGACGTCCAACATGGTTGCAGTTACGCGTAATGACACAAGCCGTACCCTGCTCGGCAGCGATCTCGATGCCAGTTTCTATTGCTTTTGTCGCACCGACAGCACCAAATCCGTAACCACAGTCGACTTCGGCAGTGGTGGAACCCGTCTGTGAAACTTTAATCGGAACCTGAGTTTTTAGACTGCCGTCCTCAATGAATCCCAGATATTCCGGGATACGAATGATTCCGTGAGAGTCATGTCCCATGAGACTGCTTTTAACTAATTCAGCAGTTGCCAGTTCGGCTTCCGCTTCACCAGCTCCCAGACCTTGGAACAAAAGACTTCCGATCCGATGGATATTTTTAGGGCAATGTAAATCGTTCATTACTTTATCGCGATCGGGTTGCCAGGGGATCCGGTCGCTCCTTTTAGTCGTAAGGGGGCAAAGACAAAGGCAAACTCTGTCACTTTGTCCTTCGCCAGTTCAGCCAGATCCAGATTCTCTATATGATAGACACCATTTTTAGTAATATTCCACTGATGTACCGGGAATGCCTGTTCTGGATCTTCATGTGGTACGGCTTCGATTGCCCAGGTGTCAGCCCCAATCATTGAAACTTTGTGGTCGGTCAGGAATTTAGCTGCACCAAGTCCAATGCCGGGTTCACCTTCACCGTAAAGTTCATTGTCATTCATCCAGAGCTTTCCGTGCCCCGTATGAATCAGTACGATATCACCCTCGGTCAAAGTGAGTTTGGCCTTTTTTAGGCACGCCCGCAATTCTTCGGCAGAGATAGCATATCCGGCGGGTAAGCGATCTGCTCCGCGTAACGCAGCCACGTCCAGTAGGACACCACGTGCAAAGAATACTCCGACATTTTCGACCCCCAGCTTTTCAAGACCGTATGGATTACCAAAATCCGAAAGTTTGTTACCGTTATAAAAAATATGTTCCCCATCAATGTGTTTTCCGACATGTCCAAGTCCATCGAACTGAGTCCCGACCTGACCAATCTCACCACTAACCAGTTCGTCATTGGAAACCATGCCATTGGCACCGCTTGGTAATCCGGTGGGCAAGCCGGGAATTGTGAGACTGAAGTGACGTTTGCCCGGCAAAGGCATACCGTGTTCATAAAGTCGGCCAAGTTGGTAAACTTTGCCTTCCTTGATGAGTTCTTTCGCGGATAGCACTTCCTCAGCTGTTTGCTGATTGGCAGCACCACGCTGGTCATCTGGTCCATACACAGAGGGCCAAAATTTATCGCCAATATCAACAAATGTGTTTGCCGTGCCAAAAACTACCGTGGTAAGCATTGCAATGGCGAGCAGACTGAACACATTGAGTTGTAACGGTTTCATCAAAGACCTACGAACTGCTGACTTCATTTTTATCTCCTGTAATGGAAAGAACCAACCATGATTTTAGCATACTCACATGAGCCTGTATGGTGTTGGCTTCAGTCGGCTATGCCTGACGTATTTGCCGATAGAGTTGGTCAGCAAACTGGACCATATACTGATAGTCAGCCCCGACCATGGCCCAGTGAGCACCGGCGGCGTGCCAGCGTTTTGCAACAGTCGCACTGCTTCCCATTCCAACTCCCACATAAACGCCGGCCTCACGGCATTTATCGATCGAGGTTTGTATGGCCTCAACGACCGTCGGGTGATCAATTTGCCCAGGCAATTCATAGGAGCCTGAAAGGTCGTACGGCCCGATTACTACGCCGTCTAATCCTTCGATGGAAACTAAGGCGTCAATGTCATCTACAAGAGCTCTGGACTCGATCTGACCAACGACAAAAGTCTCCCGATTGGCTTGAGAAAGATAAGTGTCGTTGCCAATTCGGCCGTAATTTGTACTACGTCGCGGACCATATCCCCGACTACCTTGCATCGGATATCGACAGGCATTTACGAATTCCTGAACTTCAGCAACGGTTTGCGCCTGAGGAAGGATGATACCGTCAGCACCTGCGTCCAAGACACGTTTCACCCAGGCGATCTCTCCTGAGGGCACGCGGACGAGTCCCGGAACACCACAGGCACGACAGGCAATAATGTGATTAACCATCGACTCAAAATTGGTCGGGCTGTGTTCCAGATCGATCCAGATGTAATCGGCCGTAGCTGCAAGTGCTTCGGTAACCGAAGCGTCAGAGAAACTGACTGTTGGTCCGACACATAAGTGGCCGGCATCCATTTTATCCTTGAAGGCCTGGATATTGTCGTACATCTTTTAATACCGCCTTAAATGATAAGTCTGCCTACCAGGTCCAACCATCTCGGATCTCGGAATTTACCACAGCCCCTTCCGGCCATTTCCCGTGACGCAGGCTGGCAATACATTCGGCTGCTTCCACTCCCATCATCAATCGTGATAAGTGATCTCCCGAACCTATATGAGGGCTGCAGATTACGTTTGGTAATGTAAATAGTGGGTTGTCTGCACTGGGGGGTTCCTGCTCATATACGTCGAGTCCTGCTCCGTATAGATGCCCACTCTTTAATGCGTCATAGAGATCGGTTTCAACCTGTAATCCTCCGCGAGCTGTGTTAATCAGAACGCTTCCCTGTTTCATCTTGGAAAGAAATTCAGCGTTGATAAGATCTTTGGTATCTTCGGTGACTGGGCAGTGGACACTGATGTAATCACTGTTGTTGAGCAGGACATCCAGTTCGACTAGTTCAATTCCATGCTGAGCTACAAAATCGTTATTGGGATAAAGTTCGTAAGCAATGACTTTCATGCCCATTGCGACAGCCCGCACGGCAAGACTGCGTCCAATCCTCCCCAGCCCGATGATTCCGAGAGTTGTTCCGCGAATGGGTAAGGTTTCAGACTGTGGCCAGCGTCCAGCGCGACTGTGTGCGTCGTTGTCCAGTACACCTTTAGCAATACCAAACATTAGCATCAAAGCATGTTCAGCAACCGATTCATGATTAGCATTGGGGGTGATGCAGACAGCTATATTATGCTTGGTTGCGGCGGGGATATTGACCCGGTCATAACCAACACCACTACGGGCAATAACCCGTAATTCCGGGCAGGCAGCCATTACGTTTTCGGTGATAATCGGACCTCCGGCGAGCACCGCGTTGCACTTTTGTAGCTGAGCGATCGTTTCCTCTTCACCCTTACCACGGGAGAATGTGGGGTCATCGGGATAGATGACTTCAAGTCCGGCATCTTCAAGTACTTTTACATATTGTGCATCGTGCAATTCATACATGTGCTCAGGGTCGATAAGTACAACGTCAGTTGGCATAGTATTGACTCAATTTCTGTTGGCGGTGGTGCATATTTTTATAAGTATCTAATGTCGTCTTTTTAGGGCAGCTAAACAAGCCCACCCAGAGAGCTGGTCGACAGAAGGTTCGGTGGGTTATGGTGCTGTACCGATACAAATGACTTCTTTCATTGTGCGGTGATACAGTTTTCCATTTGCGTACGTAAGCGAGTTAACCGTCCAGGTTTCGCCGGGAGGTCCAAGATCATTGACAGATAGGATGGCTGAGTGATCCAGTTTCTTTGCCATCGCATCCAGAACGTAAACCAGACCGGTCATAGAAGTGAAGTAAATTCGGTCGTTAACCACGGTGGGAGCACCTAGAAAAGATTTTGTAAAACCTCCAAGTTTAATGCGGGGATCCTGTGCGACATCGTATCCGCGAGAATTCCTCGTGTCATTGACTTGCACTTCTGCAAAGATCCATCCGTTTGAACCTGCTGTTGCCGACTGGATTTGACTAGGTAACTCTAAATATTCTGCTTTGCCGGTTTCTACATGCACCCGGGCAACCTGCCATTTGTCCCGAATCAGGAAATAAAAGTGCTCTCGGGCGACAATGTTAGTGTGCCGCAGATCAACGACACCACGAATCGTCTGATTGCTTGTAGTTTGGTACTGCTTTTTATCTTTATTCCACAGCGTCGTTGTTGCGTTTGTTAGCAAATCGTGCTCGTAAACCGGTTTTCCGGTTTTTGACTCCAATACAGTCAGCTTGAGGTGACCGGTTTTAAGCCAGTAAGCATAGCGTTCGTCCCAGTGTTGATTGGCTAATGCGCCAAAGGGTACTTTTTCCTGTGGATCCCAATGCCATAGTGTCTTTCCGGCATCGTCGCCGAATAATTTTGTCAAACTGAGGCCGTTCGGACGTTCAGGTACCTCATGAGGTCCCCCTCTGCCCTGAAGTATATAGGGTTTGCCGTTAAGCGTACCTGGAATCGGCGTGTTGTAGTGGGTGATCGCATGTTCTGAAATCCATTCGGTTACTCCGGTTTTTTTATTGATAGCCCGCAGGTAGTTCCATTTGCGATCACCTTCCTGGGATTTGCGCGGATCGTCGTTGGGGAGCGGTTCAACATTGAGAATCCAGTCTCCAGTAATAATGGGTTCATACTGTTTGTTGAATGGAGCTTTAGCCGAGGGTGTCCATTCACGGAACCAAATCCTTTTGCCGTTGACCGTCCAGCATCCCATGGATCCACTGGCGTTGACGAACCACACATAGTTACCATCTGTAATGGGTGTTGGTGAACTGGAATCGCTAAAGCCATAGTTATAGGGTCCCTCAACCGATCCCGTAAGCGGTACGCTCCACCGCACCTCCCCATTGTTTGCATCCAGACAGTAAGCGACGATATCCGTTGTCTTTAGCGATGGTAGCGCACGGATCTTTAATTCAATGTCGGACTTTGTTTTTTCAATGACAGCATAGTCTTCGGAGTGACTGATACGAATTCGATTCATCTGATTGGTTAGTTGTCGCTGCTTGGCTTCCAGTTCCTTTACTTTGGGGTGAAATCTTCGTACGCGTTCGCGTAACTTTGCTATATTTTGATTCGCATTTTCGGTCAGCAGCATGTCTACACGTTTGGTTATTAGTTCTTCTATTTGATCGTCGTGACTTTGATAAGTGGATTGCAGAGTGGCGAACGTAATATTGGACTTGAGGATGTCCTTATCCACGGTGTCGAGGATGACTGCTTTGCGCTGAAGAATGTCCTCCAGTTGAGCCTTTAAGGCGTTGGGATCGTGCTTTGGATTCCACGGTTTCAGAATCGATAGAAAGACCAGGTTATTGTAAACGGCTATTCCACTCTGGCCACCTTCGGGCAATGTGGTCTTCCAGTGAATGTTGTGATTGGCTCGCACGCTGAATTTTAGTGGCGGTTGTGGCCCCTTTACTGTCCAGCGTCCTTTTGGTCCTCCAGCCATAGGCCAATTGGGTTCGGCAGAAGCGGTAACCGTTGTTAAGGTCAGTAGTAAACCAAACGTTAGTTTGCGGAGATACACCAGTTGAGCCTTTGACTAATAAGAGCAGGATGTTTTTTTGCAGGGCGGCGGTAAAAAAAATATTAGGTAATTAGCTCTTTAATGACGTGAGCGTCATAGACATCAGTCAGACGTTCGTTGCGACCATTGTGCTCGTAAACCAGATCCTCATGGTTAAGCCCCAGTTGGTGTAGTACGGTCGCATGGTAATCCGAATATTTTGTGCGTTTTTCGATGCTCCGATAGCCAAAGTCATCGGTGGCTCCGTAGGTCTGTCCACCTTTTATTCCGCCACCGGCCATCCAGACACTAAACCCATACGGATGATGATCCCGGCCTTCACTGCCTTGAGCCGCTCCGCCCCGTAGTTCAGCACCAGGCGTGCGTCCAAATTCACCACCCCAAAGTACAAGTGTGCTATCGAGAAGTCCTCGTTGTTCCAGGTCGGTCAGCAAAGCTCCAATCGGCCCATCCGTTTCCAGACAACACTTTTTGGTATTCTCGACATTGGATGTGTGTGTGTCCCAGGGCTGGCTCTTCATCATGATTTGTATAAACCTCACACCACGTTCAACCAGTCGGCGGGCCATTAGACAGCGTTTACCATAGGACTGGGTAGTAGGATTGTCGAGACCATATGCCTGCTGCGTGACCGCGGATTCACGAGTGATATCGATTGCATCGGTAGCTGCCAGTTGCATTCGGGCCGCCAGTTCCAGATTGGTGATACGGGCATCAAGTTCTAATTCCTTCGGATGACGCTCTTGATGTTTGCGGTTTAATGAACGAAGAAGGTCCAGTTTTTTCTCGCGAGTGTTACCCATGAGAGATTTGGAGGGCTGTAAATTAAGGATCGGCGAGCCTTCACTTCGAAACGCCGTGCCCTGATAGACAGGTGGTAACCAACCACTCGACCAGTTGCGGACGCCGTCGGTGCTTGGCCCCTGTGGATCCGGTAAGGCGACATACGCCGGCAGATTTTGATTGATGGTTCCCAGACCGTATGAAGCCCAGGATCCAATAGTTGGCCGCCCGGGAATGATGAGACCGGTTTGCGCCAGCCAGATGGAGTGTTCGTGATTACGATGTTCACCATACATCGACCGAATGACAGCGATTTTATCAGCATGTTCGGCGATACAGGGTAACTGATCAGAAAATTGAATACCGGATTCCCCATGCTGCCTGAATTTAAAAGGTGTTCCCAGTAAATACTTGGTGCGTTCTTCGTCATCTGCAACGGTGGCCGGGGGAGCGTCTCCGCTGTATTTGTTGAGTAATGGCTTGGGATCTAACAGATCCACCTGACTAGGTCCGCCATGCATGAATAGTTGGATGACCGCTTTAGCTCGGGGGCGATGGACCGGGCTGCGGGGTGTAAGATTGTGAATGCCTTGTCCGGCATTGGTCTCTTGCTGAAGAAGTGTTGATAGAATTACACCACCAAACCCGGCCCCCAGTTGTCTGAGAGTCTGTCGACGTGAAATTTCGTAACACTCTTTAGTTGTCAGCTGATTCATAATTCATGTCCCGCGATTGCTAATCGATATAACTGAATTCGTTGCTGGAAAGTAATACATGGCATAAATCGGTTAATGCCTGAGTAAGCACCGTGATGTTTACGGAAATGCCATCTTCCGGTGGTCCATGGAATCCCTGTACACTATCCCAGGTTTTGGTAATGCTGTTGTCTTTCTGAAGTTGATGAATTTGCCACTGCCAGTCGAAATTATCTGACCGCAACGTTGCATTTTTATCGTTGACCAATAAGATCTGTTCACCTTCTTCAATCTCCAGTGGCTCTAAATCAAGGTCCTCTCGCCCGTGAGCAACCACCCAGCGTGCGAGTTGACCTTTGCGATTGCTGATGACCGTGATGCGTACTCCGTCACCGGCAGGGGAAGCATGATTGACCATTCCGCTGATCTTGATTTTTTGAGCTGAGCGTGAGGACCAGCGTAAGATGACTCCCATGTCTCCGCCTGGATGGCCGCTGGTCGCATTGAGGCCTTCCCACATACTACCCATATATGGGTAGCCCGGCCCTAATTGCCACTGTCCTTTTTCAAAATGAGCGAAAGGTTTGAACTCGGTTTTTGCCGGAAACTGCTCGTTGACATTACCGGTTCCGTATGACCAGGCTGCGGCTGAACCGAATCTTGCCGCATAGCTGTCGATTTGGCCGGCAAGGAATTCGCTTAGCAATTCCTCTTCTTCCACGTGTGGTTCACGACCATAGGCGCGGATAAATGCCCGCGCTATTAGGTCCTGTCGACCCTCTTTAAGAATCTGCGCTGCAAATGCTTCGGCTGAAAGGTTTGCCACATCACTATTCATTAGTGAGAGTGCCTGTAGCGGTACGGTTGACTGGCTTCGGCGAATGCAGTTGGTTTCAATATCCGGCTGGTCAAACAGTTGTAGGATGGAAACCGGAGCCGACCGTTTGTTTCTTACATAGATACTGCGACGTTGAGGCAGGGCTCCGGATCCGACGACGACTTCACCGCTGGAAAGGGTCTGGATACCAACCGGAAATCCATACATATCTGAATCTAATGCGCCGGCAATGAAAAGTAATGTGTCGCGTAAAGCTTCTGCCTCCAGCCGTTTAAAATTCTGCCTCCACAGTAACCTGTTTTGAGGATCCAACTGTTGCCCCTGACTTGCCAGTCGTGAATCCCTGCTGGATGACTGTCGATAGGCCTGAGAGGTTAGGATTAATTTGTGGATATGTTTGAGACTCCACTCCGAATCTTCCAGTTCGACAGAGAGCCAGTCCAGTAGCGGTTTATGAATCGGGTCTTCACCTGCCCAGCCGAAATCCTCAAGGGTGGAAACAATGCCTTCACCGAAATGGTGAAACCATAGTCGGTTAACGATCACACGGGATGTTAATGGATGTCGCGACTGAGTAAGCCATTGGGCAAACTGCGTTCGACGTCCCGAGGTATGTTTAGAAGCGGATTCTTTGTCCCATTGAAAGGACGTGTTTGTTTGCAACATCTGAGGAACGCCCGGATTAACCACCTGTCCCGGAGTTTGAGCATCACCGCGTAATAGTAGGGGAGTATAGGGGTTGGCATCCACATCATAGGCTGCATAAGTGCTGTCGTAGACGTGACGCGTCCGGTTTAGCCGGGCGATTTCAGCGTTTGTACTCTCCACAAGCTGCTTGAAGTCAGTAAGTGAGGCGGCCATTTCGGCTTGAAGTTTGTCTGCCGGAGGTGTTAAGTAAGCAGCATATTTCGAAACCAGATATTGTTGGATTTCCGTTCGGTTAGCCTCGGCCGTCGCAAATGCATTGCTGACGTCTGCACGTAACTGTGTATCAATGCCTTCGATGCGAGTGTCAAACAATTCCTGCTTTCTTGATTCAGTCTCGACCGCCAGTTTGTCGTTCAGGACTTTGATCTCAGTGTCGAGTTCCGCGTCACGAGCAGCCTTGGCGTCGACCTGTGTTTTGCTGGCAAGCATCAGTGTTCGGCTGGCAAATGGCACCCATTGGTCAGGACTGTACACGGTCATCAGAATGGACTGCAGTTGGTAGTACTCCTTCTGACTTAAAGGATCGAATTTGTGATTATGACATTTGGCACATTGAAGAGTAAGACCCATTAGGCTTGAGGTCACAATAGAAACCTGAGCATCGATCGTTGGATAGTAGTAAAACCCATTTACGTTTTTGATGGTGTTGAAGTCGGGACGGCTTGAGTCCGGCCCGGTTCTCAAGAAACCAGTGGCATCCAATGCTTCGATGGTTTCTGCCGAAAGCCGATCAGCATTATGATATTCGTCGTAATAGGCTGAAATCTCGTCACCTGCTAGTTGTTGCCGGATGAATTGGTCATAGGGCTTGTCCGCATTAAGTGCCCGAATTACATAATCGCGGTAACGCCAGATTAGCTGCCGATCCTGATCGGCGGATAGCACACCCGCGGAATCACTGTAGCCGGCAATGTCCAGCCAGTGTCGTCCCCAACGTTCACCATATCTGGGATTTGACAGGAATTGCTCGACCAGCTGTTCGTAGGCATCCGGGCGATCATCATTAACGAATTGTTCAACCTGTTCGGCCGTTGGCGGAAGACCGTGAAGGTCAAAGGAAAGTCTGCGGATCAGTGTGGTTCGGCTCGCCGCAGGCGAATAAGACAATCCTTGGGATTCCAGTTTTGAAAGCAGGAAGTAGTCGATTGCATTTTCAGCCAGGTTGGTGGCAGTGATGGCGGGAAGAGAAACGCGCTTGGGTGGAAAGAATGACCAGTAATCCAGGGAAAATTCGTCATACTGCCCTTCTGAGTTCTTAGAAGCCAATACCTGATTGTCATTAGCAACCGCACCGTCATTGATCCATGTTCGGATTAACCCAATTTCATGTTTGGTCAGCCTTGTACCTTGCAGAGGCATTTTGCCGGAACTAATAACGGCAAATAGCAGACTGCTCTCGGCAGCAGAAACTCGAATCGCCGGCCCGCTTTTTCCTCCCAGAACAATAGAGCCTTTTCGGCTGAGATCCAAACCGCCCTTAGCATTGGTGCCTTGGTGACAGGATAAACAGCGAGCCTGAAATATTGGCAGAATGTCTGTTTCAAATACTAATGGACCAGCTTGCGGAGTTTCTTCCGAAAGACAGACATCCAAGGCCAAAAAAGTGATAGCGACGATCAAGATTCGATTCATTCATTAATTTTAACAACCATGCGGAGAACCTGCGAAATAAATATCCACAGGATTTCCGGTGCTCGAGCTAAAACTCGCTAAAATGAAAGATTGTTCAAGCAAAATAAGTGGAGATCGGTTGTGTCAAACTCATCTAAACGGGCATTGTTATTAGTAATGATTGCTTCAACATGTATTGGTGCAAGTACGCTAAAGCCATCAGCTGAACAAGCATATGAAACGATTGTCTCAAAATTAGGAGTGCGGGAAACAGGGAATTTGATGTTTGCCCGCTATAGTCTGGAGAACCTCAAACTTCTGGAAGCATTTCTTGAGCAATATGAATCAGGAGTGGAGCACGAAAAGGTACTTTACTTGCGGGCACATACTATTTGGAGCATGCATCGCTACGATAAAGCCTCAGCCGCATATGCAAAATATATAAAAAATTATCCTGAGGGTCGTTTCACAAGAATTTCCCGCCTTCGCGAAGGTGCTGCCTATTTGTTTAGTGGACAGGCAGATAAAGCATTACCATTGCTACGGGCTTTGGAACGCGATTATCCCGATCGCCCTGAAATGTATGGTCGGGAACTGGCTTATGCTTATTCACGTACAGGCAAGCAGGAGCAGGCGTTGTTTTTTATGAAGTTCGTTGAAGTGAACATGCAGAATTCAGGTAAACAAAGATTATTGCCGCGTCTGCAAAGTCACTTCAATATTATTCGCATGGTTGATAAGCCATTGCGACCGTTCGAGGTTAAAGATCATCTTTCCGGCCGATTAATCAGTAATGAGACTTTAAAAGGGAAAGTCGTATTCCTGGATTTTTGGGCCACCTGGTGTGCTCCGTGCTTGGCTGAATTACCATACCTGCAAAAAGCTAATACTCAACTTGGCAATGATGACTTTGCAATTCTATCTATCGGCCTTGATGAGGATAAGGATGCTTACGAGCGAATGATTAAATCCAGAAACATGACTTGGCAACACTTTTTTGACGGTAAAAAATGGGATAATCAGCTTGCCGGCGTGTTTGACATTCACAGTATTCCTGCAAACCTGCTAGTTGATAAAGAAGGTATTGTTCGATCGGTCAATTTGCGGGGACAGGCTGTGTTGGATGAAGCCAAAGCCTTGCTTAAACGTCGGGTCAAATAACGCGAAACTAATTACGTTAGATTCGGTTTAATGAAACATGGGGCCTTTGAATTGCTTTATCGGAGTTATCAACGCATGAGATTCGGAATGTTTCCTGTTTTCCTTTTCCTGCTATTTATTGGAACGAGTCAACTCCAGGCGGAAGAAAATCCAGCCGAGCGGATTGGCTGGCATGCGAATCTGGAAAAGGGACTTGCATTGGCAAAACAAACCAACCGCCCTGTCTTCTTAGTTTCTGGGGCACCGGCATGCCTTGGCGTTCCTGGTATTTGGTGACCAGGATTTACTGGTTCAACCAGTCGGTTCCTGGTTCAGGAGCCCGTAGTGAAAGCATCTCGTGATTGGGTATGTATTCGGTTGCTTACTTATGAAAATGAGAGCGAATACAAGTATATGGAGCGATTACTTGGAGTGACCGATGGAACATTGCCAAATACGGTATTTTGTCTGTTATCACCCGACGGCAAGACTAAACTGACTCGACCTACTCGCGGACCGAGTATATTTCGTACACCGGAAAACATGGCAATCCAGATGAAACGAATGGCCTCGCGTTATCAAACGGTTGTCCCCGATTCATTTGTTGCGCCGGTACCTCTTGTTGACCGAGTGGATTTGACAATGAATGTCGCGGCCAGTGATAATCGCCCGATGGTTGTTTTTTATCATCCTTCGCCGCCAGATCTGCAGATATTAGTGGAATCGGCCAGACCGGTTGTCTGGGATTCCAGATTGACAGGACAATTTATGTACGCGGCTACATCCAGCAAAGAAGATCTTAAGGCAATGGTTAATGCATCCGGCAAAGCTGGCGTTTATATTGTCGAACCTGACGAATATGGCGTTTCGGGAAAAATCGTACGTCATCTCGCGCCGGACAACGTGAAGGAAAGCCTGAAACGTGAATTGTCACAAGCACTCGCCAATTTCCAGCCTTTTCAAAAGAATCATCAACAGCATATTCGAGACGGGTATTTGTTTGGTATTGAATGGGAAACCTTAATCCCCGAATCGGATCCTATGTCCGTACAAGCCAAACAACGCTTCAAAGCTCGATTTGACAGCAGGCCATAAGCTCATGAGTAAATTAATTCCGGGTTTGTTAGTGATAGTGGTCTTTTGTGCTGCACAGTTTAATGGACTGGATGCTCAGGAAGTCGTGACCGGAAAGCGGTCCGCGCAACCGCGACAGGAGCCTGTTATTGTGGCTCATCGCGGTTTGATACTGGACGCTCCGGAAAATACACTTGCCAGTTTTAAAGCCTGTCTGGAACTCGGGATTGGTTTTGAATTGGATGTGCAGAGAACTTCAGACGGCCATTTAATGTGCCTGCATGACACTACAATAGACCGTACGACGAATGGCACAGGTACCCTTGCCAGAATGACTCGTTATCAAACAGTTGGTCTTGATGCGGGAAGTTGGTTTTCGCAGCGTTTTAAGAAACAAAGAATCCCCGGGATTGATCAGGTATTTGGATTGATTGCATCGTATCCCGTATCATCTGCAATTTATGCGGTCGATATTAAGTTAGATGATCAGCAGGTTGAAAAAGATCTGGTTACTCTGGCTCAGGAGTATAAGATCCTCGACCGCCTTTTGTTTATTGGAAATACAATTCAGGACGAACAGATTAGGAAACGCCTTTTTGCAGCTGAGCGATCAGTTCAGATGGCCGCCGTAGCTCATGATGCTAAAGAACTGGAAGTCTCACTAGCAAATCCATTGACAACATGGGTTTACCTGCGTTACCTGCCAACAGCTGCAGAGATTGCTAAAGTACATGCTAAAGGTAAGCGGATTTTCATTGCCGGGGCAACTGTCTCGGGACATCAGTCTGATAACTGGGCGCACTGTATTAAATATGGAATCGATGCGATTCTGACAGACTATGCGATAGAACTAGCCAGACAGATTAAACGATCCAAGTGAACTAGGTAAGATCGGGTAACTCGTCGTCGGCTGTCCCGAAGCGATCAAGATCCATTCCCATGCGGTGTAGCATGGATAGGTAGTATCGATTGAGATCGGTGTTTCTTGAGTAGTTTAAATAACGTCCGGTTCTCATGTTTAGATTAGAACCGCCGGCAAACAATACTGGCAGGTTATCTGCTGAGTGTTCATGCCCATCTCCGAGACTTGAACCGTAGACGATCATGGAGTTATCCAGTAGTGTTGCATCACCCTCTTTGATTTCGCTCATCTGGTCCAGCAAGTAGGCAATCTGTCGGTGATGCCACTGTGTCACTGCATTGTACATGTTTCGCTTTTCTCTGACACTGGACCAACTCGTAAGTCCGTCGTCATCTTCAGTTTCGCCGGAGATATCCTGATAGTGAGACAACGCGTGCCAGGTTCCCTGAACTCCGTCAATAAAATTAAAGTAGCGGTTGCTTTGGCCGTGGTCCAGCATGAAAGTCGATACGCGAGTAGCATCTGCCCAGAAACCTAGAACGATCATATCAAGCATTAGTTTCATGTAATCGTCATGATTTTGAGGGATGCCGGCGGCAGGACGTTTTAGTCGTTGATTGAGTAGTGTATTATCTTCGGCCCGGGCCGTTTGTTCCGATGAAAATTTCAAACGACGTTCAATGGCCTGAATCGATGTCAGATACTGTTCTAGTTTGTCCCGGTCAACAGCACCTAGTTGCCGCTGTAACGATTTGGCATCCTCCAGTACCAGATCGAGCACACTGCTGTCCGGTGCAAACTGCTCCGTCGTTCGGAACATCTGATCGAAAACGATGCGCGGCTCTATTTCACGCGTGGCAGGAGTACGTCTGTCGATCCACGAAATAGTATTACGCGGAAGACTTTTGGAGAAAAAACCTTCACCTCTTACCGAGAGTTGAAGCGAATCCAGAAGGGTGTCCTGACCAATATGTTTGGCGGCCAGTTGATCCACTGAGATCCCGCCGGCACTTACATGACGTCCGGAATATTCCCCACCGGTCAACCATGTTGCTGTGCCTGCCATATGACCGTTACCACGTGGTGTCCAGATATTATGCGGGATAAGTAAGTGTTGTTTGTGCTTTTCCAGCGGTCCCATCCACTCATTTAATTCTTCAAGCGTGCCGTCTTCTTTCGTCTTAGCAGGCTTCCAACTTCCTTCTGCTACGCCGTTTGGAAAATAAAGAAAAGCCATCCGCGCCTGGGGCGTCCGCTCAACGGCTCGGCCGCTGGCATCAGACATGCACTCAAGAAGTGGCAAAGCCAGTGAAACCCCCATCCCTTTTAAGGCTGAACGGCGTGATAGGTACCATGATTTATTCATTGGTGACCTCACTTACCAACAGGGGGGCTAGTTTGTTTTTGAATGGATAGCTGTGAACAATTCCCTCGATCAGTGAATGTAAAGCATAGTCATTGTCCTGCATTTGTTGATAAATGGAATCGATTGCCGGTTTATCATAGTACTCCAACTGCCGTCCTAAGGCATAGGATAACAGCTTGCGAGTAAGCTGTTTAACAAATTCCTCGTGGTAACTGCCAACGATGGCTAACTTTAGGCCCGCCGGGCCTTCAAACCGCGTTCCGTCTGGCAGCGTTGCCTGAGTATCGATGGATTTACCGCGGGACCGGGTTTGATAACGTCCAAAGAAATCAAAGTTTTCAAGTGCAACCCCCAGCGGATCAATTTGGTCGTGACAGGAGGCACAACGTTGGTTTTCACGGTGCAACGCCAGCTTTTCAGATGTTGATAAGTCCCGACGCCTCTCGATACTAGCTTCAAATTCCGCAGCCCCCGGAGGAGGTGGAGGTGGTGGTGTACCAAGCACCGTTGTTAGTACCCAGTTGCCCCGTACGATCGGGCTTGTGCGCCCGGGGAATGAGGTAACGGCCAATAGACTCCCCTGCCCCAGCAAGCCTCCGCGGTGTGGTGATGTCAGGTTTATTTTTCTCATATTATCTCCGCGAACGTTTGGGATTCGGTAATGCCGGGCAAGTTCTTCATTGACGAAGGTATAGTCGGCCAGCAACAGTTCAGTCGCAGAAACATTTTTGCGAAAAGCGTGGTTGAGGAGCATCGACGTTTCCTCACGCATCGCGGCCATAAGTGTGTCGGTACACCAGGGATTATCAATGGGATCCATGCGTATTCGTGTCCCCAGATGTTGGAAGCCAAGCCATTGCCCGCCAAATATGCTCCCCAGAGTGTCTGCCTTTGGGGATTTCAGCATGCGTTGTATTTGTTCAGTAATTACCCCTTTGTCGAACAGCATTCGCTCTTCTGCAAGCTGAAATAACTCGGCATCGGGCATGCTGGCCCAGAGGAAATATGAGAGTCGATTTGCCAGATCGTAGTGACCGATCTTATAGGCTTCGTCAGCAGTAGTTACTGCTTCGGACTTAAATAAGAACTGCGGCGAGATTAGGGCGGTGTCGATTAGCTTTTTATACGCCATTTTGCGATCATTCGTCTTTTCGTAAGTGGCGACAAATAAATTCCGGTAGCGTTGCTTCTCCTGATCAGTTGCCGGTCGTCGAAAAACGCGTGAAAGAAAGTCCTCCAGAAATGACGTCAGAGCATGAGTGGGTTGGGGACCAATGCTTATAGATAGACGATTCTGCAGTGGTCCATTTTCATTACTAAGTATTGTATTGCTTATTTCATCTGCAGCGTGGACAAACCGCTCAAATAAGCGAGGCTGAAGAAAAAGTGTATTGGCAGAATTGTCGAATCCACTCTTGCCACTCAGATCTGCCGGAAATTTAGAACTAGGACTTAACTCGGTACCGAACAGGTCTGAGACGGTATTGTCGTATTCGATATTAGACAGACGTCGCGCTGGTTCGTAACCAGGATCCCGAATCGTTGAGTAGTCAAAGTTATCAACGTTGTCAGTGAGCACCTTTAGTATGGCATCTCGCTCCTTTGAGTTGGGTTGTTCGGCATCCTCAGGAGGCATCTCGCCCCCCTCAATTCGATCGATGACGATCCGCCACTGTTGCAGGTTACGCACCAGAGGTTTTTGTTGTAACAGTGTGACAACATCCAACTGACCCTGTGCCTCTTCGGAATTGTGGCAGTCGGCACAGTATTTTTCGAGGAGCGGCTCAATTTGTTGTGCCTTGGCATTTTGAGTGATGCTAATTAAATAAACGGCGAATATCCGAATCAGTGATCTCATAGCGTTCATCTTAATCAACGTGGCTTTTAGCTTGCAGGGGAGGAATCATACAGGGAGGTCTATTAACGGGTCAAAGAATGGTAATTTGGTACAATCAATACTGTTAACATCGGCTATGTTTTTATTGGTGGTTGAATTGGAACCGATCGAAGTATGAGGATTGCTCTTCTTAGGTGCTGCTCGAGCTTGCTATTGGCCGTATTGATGGTCGGTCAGGTTTGCGCAGATCGTTTTCAGAACGATATCAAACCCTACCTGCAGAATTTTTGTATTGATTGTCATGGTCAGGAAGACCCAAAAGGCGGACTCAATCTAACCTTGTTTGATTCGGACCGTAGTTTGGTTGCCAACTTTCGGCGATGGAATAATATCACTACATTTATCCGAAGTGGTGAAATGCCTCCTAAAGGATCGCCGCAACCGGAAATTGAACAGAGCAATGCTGTTTTAAATGCTGTTGAAAGTGTTTTACTGGAAGAAGCTGTTAAACACGCCGGTGATCCTGGTTTTGTTCCACCGCGGCGTTTGAGCAATACGGAATATGACCATTCCATCCGTGATCTCACCGGAGTTGATATTCGTCCCACTCGCGATTTTCCTGCCGATCCTGCCGGTGGCGAAGGGTTTGATAATACAGGTGAAGCACTAAGTATGTCTCCTAACCTGCTAAGGAAATATCTAACGGCTGCTCAGGAGGTGGCAGATCATCTGCTGTTGCGAACCGATGGGATTGTCTTTGCCCCGACTCCCGCCGTTTCATATAACGAGCGCCGTAAGCTAACGGAACTGGCGATTATTGATTTCTACAATCAGAGAAAAGTTGATATTTCAGAGTATGTAGAAGCGGCATGGAGATATCGCTACTTATCCGGTAATGAGGAAATGGCGGTAGAACAGTACGCAGAGGCCAATGGACTGAGCGCAAAATACTTCAACCTTGTTTGGGAAACACTTTCTTCTGCAGTTTCAGGTGAAGGATATATGAAACAGCTCGGAACACTTTGGGAATCTGTTCCTGTTCCCCCGGAAAATCAATCCCTTCCCACAGAATTTAATGAATTGATCAGTTTTATAGAATTTGGACGGCAGACATTAACACCGCCTTTGAAAGGCCTGATTAAATCTAATGCGAACAACTGGCCGATTCACTGGCTGGACTTCAGAGCAAAAACGGCGGCTGTACGTGATCAGTTTTCCCGCGAGCAAATGCAAGCTGAAACGTTGGTGGTTGCCGGTAACGTACCAGCATTTAAGGAGGGCGAAGATCCCCATACAATATTGCTCCGTTTCGAAAAGGGATACTCTGAAGAAGACGGTTATGTGATTATTAAACGTCCAATGTTTAGCTTCGCACGGATTTTACCGAAAAGCGAAAAGGATGAAACCGAAAATCATAAGGTAGTTGCCTTGAAGACCGTGCTTGAAGAGTATCATCCTGAACTTGCCCAGAAACTGCAGTTCGGTAGCCACCCCGTTGCAGCGTCTGTTCCCGAGCAAGGACTGGACTCGGAATGGCTGGTAGTAAAGACGCCGGCATTGATTGAAATTTCTTTTACGCCCGAGATGCAAAAACAACTACAGGGTAAGCATTTATTGCTGCAATGTCAGTTGGATGCAAATTTAAGCCGTGAGAGTAGTGTTTTTGTAAAATACCACAGTGGAAAAAGGCAAGACGCCAAATTTGATAACAATCCCACGCATTTAATTTATGCCGAAGGTGAAGCCGCAGCACGACTGGCAAAGTCGGTCAGTTCGTTTTGCAATACCTTCCCGAACAGATTTTTTTACGTCGATGAAAAACGAGGCCTGGCTGCAGGATTCCATTTAGTAGAAGGGTTTTTTCGGGATGATAAGCCTCTTGTGGAAAAAGTGCTTACTGAAGCTGAAGTGAATCAGCTTAATAAGATGTGGCAAGAACTTGACTTTGTCACTAACCGAACAGAAACACTGCTCAGGGGATTTGTTTGGTTTGAACGTTCTGAGCGACATGTTCTGCACGGTCGTGATTGGGACTACCTTCGCGCGGGAGATCCGAAGTTGGTTACAGCGGAGATGCTCGATCGGTTTGAGATACAGTATTTAAAAAAGATGGGGACACCATCTAAGGAGGGAACCGAGGAAGCTCAACGCCGCTTGATTGAACCTCAGAATCCGAGCGACAAGTTTGACATGGTTCATGAATTTTTTGAAGACATTCGTGCCGGCCTGAAAAAGCAAAAAGAAGCCCTTGCGGTTGCTGAGCCAAAAGGTCTTGCCGATGTTTTGCAATTCGCAGTCCGGGCATATAAGCGTCCGTTAACAGAATCGGAATTGTCCAAACTCAACGGTCTTTATGAGGCATTGCGTCAGGATGGCCAAACGGTGGAATCAAGCTTGCGAGGGGTTGTGACCGCTATTTTGATGTCCCCAGAATTTATTTATCGTTACAACAATAATCGTAGTGGCAAAGGAATTGTTTCTTTGGACAGTCGGGACCTTGCCAGCCGTCTGAGTTACTTTTTATGGTCCTCGCTGCCTGACCCCAGGTTATTGCAAGCGGCAGAGAAAAACCAATTGGTAAAGGCAGATCATTTGCAACTGCAGGCGTTACGTATGCTGCGGGACGACAGAGTTGTTGCTTTAGCCAGAGAGTTTTTCGGGCAGTGGCTGCGATATCGAGATTATCTGGAGAAAGATCCGATCAATGCTCAGGCGTTTCCTGAGTACACCGACCTGTTGCGTAAGGCGATGTGGCAGGAGCCGATTGCATTGGGAGAACACGTCATTCGACATGATCTGCCGATCACGACATTGATTAATAGCGATGCGACTTTTGTAAACGGCGTGTTGGCAAAGCACTATGGTGGGGATATTAAAAAACAATGGGAACAGGCCAGTACGCAATTACGCAGTCATTTGAAAGAAACGAAACGACCGGCATTGTCTAATGAAGAAGTGGAGGCGATGTGGTTTGAAGTCGATGGGATTCGAGCTCAGGGCCGTGGCGGACTGTTTGGGATGGCTGTTATTCTGGCGAAGAATTCAGGAGGAGAAAGAACAAGTCCTGTTAAACGTGGTTTCTGGACGGTGCATCATTTGCTGGGACAGCACTTTCCTCCTCCACCGGCCGAGGTTCCCGAACTTCCTGAAACCGTAAAAGGAGGTGAACATTCCCTGCGCGAATTATTGAATACACATGTCTCAAAGGCATCATGTGCAATCTGTCATAAGCACTTTGACTATTTAGGATTGGCGCAGGAAAGTTTTGATCCGATCGGAAGACTGCGACAGAAAGATATCGGTGGACGCCCTATTGATGATGCTGTTATCCTGCCGGACGGTGAAACTGCTAAAGGCGTGGAAGGGCTGATTAAGTATATTGAAGAACATAGAAAACAGGAGTTTGTGAAGACTTTCTGCCGTAAATTCCTGGGGTACGCCCTGGGGCGAAGTGTGGAACTGTCTGACCGGCAGTTGCTCGATGAGATGCAACTGGAGCTTGAGGCTAATAATTATCGTTTTTCCGTATTGGTCATGAAAGTCGTCGCCAGCCCTCAGTTTAGAAATCAGCGGGCTCGAGACTTTGTAACGTTGGCTAGGTAATAGAGTCGATAAAAATGGTAGAGCTATTTATAGTTAAGGTAGGAAATCAAACGGTTCTTAGTGTTGCCGTTCTCAAGGAACTAGAAAATGTTTAAATCTGAAATCTCGCGCCGTATGGTGTTAACAGGACTTGGTGCCAGCGTTGCTTTGCCATGGTTGGAATCAGGCCGTCTGCTTGGCGTTGATCAAACGAAAGAACCACCTAAAAGATTTGGTTTCATGTTCTGGGGTGATGGTATTCACCCGGCGGAATGGTGGACGAAAGGTAACGGGGAGGATTTGGAGTTGGGCCCTGTCTTTTCTTCGCTGGAAGATATTAAAGGGGATATTAACTTTATTCACGGATTAAAGCATCCGAGCAACGTGGTTGGAGGCCACGCTAAAGGTGCCGCCGGAATGCTGACCGGTCATGCTCCGCAAAATGGGCGGGATATTGAAGGTGAAGTTAGTCTTGATCAGTTGCTGGCGAATGCCTGGGAAGATGAAACGGTATTGCCGAGTTTGGTTCTTGCGTGTGAGAGACCAGTAAGTGGTTTTCATGAATCGGGCTACTCGATGATGTATGCTAGTCACCTTTCCTGGAGGAGTCCCGTTTCTCCAGTTCCCAGTGAATTGTATCCTGCACTGGCATTCGACAGTTTATTTGAAAGTAAGGGAAGCAAGACTCACCTGAGCGTTCTTGATTTAGTGCGTGAACAGTTAGGAGATGTATCTCGCAAGGTTTCCTTTGCTGACCGTGCCAAGATTGACGAATATGCGACAAGTGTTCGCGAGGTTGAAAATCGCCTCGCTAAGATGCAGAAACGGAATGTGGAAGAGACGGCTGATAATGCAGCAAGTCCGAATGCGGAACGACCAAAGGATGGAGTTCCAACTCAATTGGATGAACATACCCGGTTAATGTGTGACGTGATTGCGCTGGCATTTCAAACTGACCGTACGCGTGTCAGCACTCTGGTTCTGGCAAATAATCTCTCAGGACAGATTTATCCGTTCCTGGGTTTGAATGTTGATCACCACAATTACTCTCACAGTTGTCATGGAGAGGAATTTGCCAAGATTACTCGTTTCTGGGTTGAGCAGTATGGTTATTTAGTCCGCAAACTCGGCAAGATGCAGGAAGGTGATGGTACCGTTCTGGACAATTGCTGCCTAATGGCTGCCAATGAGCAGTGGACCTTCCATAATGGTGCTAAAGTGCCATTGCTGATGGCCGGTTCGATGGGGGGGAGCTTTGAGACAGGTCGTACGCTCGACTTTGAAGAAGCCGATAATGACAAAATGAGTTCGCTGTTTTTAACCATTCTTGAACGCAATGGTTTGAAACGCGATGCGTTTGGTAATAGCTCCGAAGCCTTGACCGGGATTTAAAAAGTCATCCGCCCGATCTAAGGCTGAATAAGTTTTAGCAGTTCCCGCTCGGACTTTCCTAGTCGAATGATAGGGACAGAAATCTGTTCATCGTTTTCATTCTCCAGAATTACCATAGTTGCGGACACCGATAGTACTTTTGCGTTGATTGAGAAACTGCCGGAATCATCAGTCCATTTTCTAATGACATACGGGTTGAAATCGGGTAGTTCAAAATTACTCCCTTCAATTTGCCGCAGTTTACCCAGGATAAATTGGCGAGTCGAATTAGTATCGCTGAGAAGTGCAAGTCTTGTCAGCGCATGCACCGCCTTTGTCTCACCGCCGCGGGCATATTGGATTAGAACTGCCTTTTCGATTTCACGTGCCTGTTTCATTAGGGAAGTGAATTCGGCGTCGCTGTCAATTATTTTGGCGGCCTTGCGATATTCGTTCTGTAAGACCATATCGAAATAGTAAATTCTCTGGCCCAGAAGTAATGTGAAAAGAGATTGTATTTGAGTCTCTTCCGAATCAAGCATCAGTTGCGCAGACTTTAAGTCCTCGGTTCCCCGTTGGCTTAAGTCAGCGAGCAGTTTTGTTGCTTGAATACTGGATTCTGAAAAACCTGCGTTGGTACCAAGAAGCCCTGACTTAATCGAAGTCTGGAGACTTGTTGACGCGCGATACAGATCTCCGGCCTCCAAGGCGGTGTTTGCGACAACCGTAGCTTCACTTAAAACTTTCTCCTGTGCAGGTGTTAGAATTCGCCCGGCCTGTCGCAGTGCTTCCCGCATCATTGCCGGTAGTTGGTCGCCTGGAAGGCCGCCGCTTGCACCATAAATTTTCTTGTTGTCTGCACGTATTACATAGACAAATGGAAGTCGGTTGCCCTGAATAGGAAAGTTCCGTCGCACATTGTTTGCATCAGACGTGTCAACATTTAGTTTGAGTGGTACAAACTGCACCACAAAGGGTCTGAGAGCAGTTTCTGTTACAAAACGTTGCTCTAAAACCTTGCAACTCGGTCAGCCGTCGCGGCCGAGCATGATGAACATCGGCTTGCCCGATTGCTGTGACAGCTTTTGGGCCTGGGCAAAGTTATTCTGGGCAACAGCCTTCGGTATTAGTAGCGAACTGAGTAACAGCGATATTGAGAAGGCTAACGTTTTCATGAGTTTGCTTTGAATAATAGAATGATGAAATTGTATTTGTCGAGTAAATAGTATCCCCGGCCACAAACTTGGGGAAGCTCTAATCTCAGCTTAATCTGTAATGTCTTTCTAAAGTAATTATCGGTGCTAACTCACCGGCGTCTTGGATGTTTCTTATTCGGATGCCTGGATCATTGGTTTCCCCGTGGCGAAAGGGCTAAAATATAGGCTATGAAATCTGCTGTGTTTACCTTCGTATTATTGTTCTCCTGCCTTGCAAATTGTCAGGAACCCTTGCCTCATGGCGTAAGGTATGAACATCTGATGATTCCGATGCGGGATGGTGTTCACCTCAGTGCCCATGCTTTTTTTCCTGAGGGGGATGGTCCCTGGCCTGTTTTGTATGAGCAGCGATATGCCGATGCATCAGGTCGTGGGCACCAGGAAGCCTTCGCCGATATTGCTCAATATGGTTTTGTTATTGTGTGCGGCAATTTTCGCGGAAGCCAAAAGTCAGAGGGTGTTTGGATTGGCTATCGCAGTTTAAGCCTTGGTCGTTACAAGGACGGATACGACGCAATAGAATGGTTAGCCGGGCAATCCTGGTCGACGGGTAAGATTGGAACATTTGGCAGCAGTCAGGCCGGTTATGCTCAAAACTTTGCGGCAGTGAGCCGTCCTCCGAGCTTGGTTGCTCAGTACATGATCGATACCGGACTTAGCCTCTATCAGGAAGGCTACCGGATTGGTGGAACAACTCGCCCCGAACGTTTCAAAGGAATGGATCGTGTTTGCAGAGTCCCGGAGCACAATCAGCAGTTGATGCGTGAATGGTTTGAACACCCTACCTATGATCATTACTGGAAAGCGGAAGACACTTCACGTCACTTCAAGAAAATGAATGTGCCTTGTATGACGATTGGAAGTTGGTATGACTTTATGAATCAGGGTTCGATTGCTAGTTATATTGGACGCCAGAATCACGGGGGACCACGATCCCGAGGCAGCCAGAAACTACTTATCGGCCCCTGGCTGCACGGCCGTTTTAACAAAGGGAATCAGGTTGGTGAATTAACCTATCCTGAAAATGCTGCGGTTGACATGGTGAAACATATGACCAACTGGTTTGATTATTACCTTAAGGACAAAGATAACGGGGTCGATCAATGGCCGATCGTAGAGTACTACGTAATGGGAGCAACGGATGAAAAATCTGCCCCGGGCAATCTGTGGCGTGAGGCCAAAGATTGGCCTAAGACGCAAGATGTAGCACGTGAACCGTTGTTTCTCGCTCATGCAGGTAAATTGCAATGGGAGTTGCCAGACGGGAAGGCAGAGGGTACTACCGAATATGTTTCGAATCCCCGTAAACCTGCAGAGATTCCGGGGACAAGCTTTCCGGGGGCTCGTGATGCCCGTGGGTTTGAGCAACAGGATAGCGTACTTGTCTTTGATACACCTATCCTGGAAAAGCCCCTTGAACTGACCGGCGAAATCACAGCGAAACTCTATGTCAAAAGTACAGCTCCGGATACCGATTTTATTGTTCGGGTGAGTGATGTATATCCTGACGGTCGTTCGATTTTGATCGTCGATTACATACAACGAGCACGTTATCGCAATGGTTTTGATAAACAAGTATTACTAAAAGAAAATACGGTGCACCGGATTGATTTTCACGTAGGTCATTTGAGTCAGATTTTTAATGCAGGGCATAAGATTCGTGTCACTGTTGCAAGTACGGGTTCTCCGTTATACGAGCCAAATCCTCAAACCGGGAAACCCGAGACGATTGAATTTCCAACAGATGCACAAAGTGCGATGAATACGATTTATCACACGAGTAAATACCCTTCTCATCTGCTCGTACCTCGAGTCGATACAACTTATGGGAGTAAATAAATGAAGCGCAGACAGTTTTTAGGAACCAGTGCAGGTGCTCTCGCCGCTGGTGCAGTTCTTACTAATACCGCAGGTGCCCGAACTGAGGGTTTGTCGGTTGATGCAGGTGATGTATACGACATGGGACAGCGTCGGGAATTGTTTGTTGATGATTTTATGGTCGATACTCTCGAAGGTGAGTTGAGCTATCGACTGCATTCTCCTCAGGCCGAGGAGATGGTGATTCGTCAGGACAAGCCCTGGGAAGGTAATGCCAGTAGCTACCATACGGTTTTTAAAGATGGTGATACTTACCGGATGTATTATCGGGGACATAATTTTGACATGTCCGGTGGGACCTTGAAATTTACTCACGGAGAATGCGCCTGCTATGCCGAGAGTACGAATGGTGTTGATTGGGAGAAACCGGAGCTAGGTCTCTTTGAATTCGAAGGAAGTAAGAAGAACAATATTGTCTGGATGGGGCCTGGAAGTCACAATTTCAGTCCATTTGTCGATGAACGTCCAGACTGCCCGGAGGACGAACGGTTAAAAGCAATCGGTGGTTTGGCTCACAACGGTGGTATGCGACTCTTTAAGTCAGCAGACGGTAAACACTGGACTCAGGTTGGTGATGAGGGTGTAATTACCGTCGGGGCGTTCGACTCGGCCAATATCGCCTTCTGGGACAAGTCGCTTGGAAAATATAGGGCCTATTACCGGATCTTTACCGGAGGGACGACAACGGCCAAGGTCTGGAAACCAGGGGGTATTCGTGCGATCCGTACCGCAGTTTCAGATGACCTTATTAACTGGGAAGGGTTTCAGGATCTAACTTACGGTGATTCCCCCCCACAGCAGATGTACACTAATAATGTAATTTCCTACCAACGTGCGCCACATATTTTGGTTGGATTTCCAATGCGTTATGTCGAACGGGGATGGAGTCCTGCGATGAAGGCATTACCTGACCTGGAGAACCGGGAGCTACGTTCGCAGGCACATTTGCGATATGGAACAGCATTAACAGAAACGCAGATCATGACCAGTCGTGACGGTGTTACATTCAAACGCTGGGATGAGGCCTTTTTACGACCGGGTGTAGAGCGTAAAGACTCCTGGTATTACGGTCATAATAATGTTGCCTGGAATATGGCCTTAACCCCCAGTCGTTTTGAGAATGCTGACGATGAACTGAGTTTCTATGCCGAGTCCGGTGGTTGGCATGGTGCCGGTAAGATTCTGACTCGACACACGTTGCGCCAGGACGGTTTTGTCTCAGTCCATTCGACACTTAAAGGTGGCCGTTTAACGACCAGACCGCTGACGTTTACCGGTAGCCAGTTGGAACTGAATCTTAGTACCTCGGCCATTGGTTACATTAAAGTGGAATGTCTGACAGCCACGGGGGATGTGATTGAAACCTTCGCCATAGAACAGGCTGATGAAACATTTGGTGATTCGCTGGGGCGTACAGTCACATGGGATGGATGGTCTGGACTAAAGAAGCTTTCCGGCAAACCGATCCGTTTACGATTTACACTTAGCGACGCCGACCTGTATAGCTTCACTTTTGTGTAGCGAGCGTTGTTGATTGTGGTGCTATTTGTCAGCAATTGTTAGCCGCGGGAACGACGTGCGCCACCGGAATTTCGGCGTGTTCGCGAGGCACCGCCGGCACTCTGGCCTCGTCGTCCTCTTGAATCACCGCCGGCACCCTGGCCTCGTCGTCCTCTTGAATCACCACCGGCACCCTGACCTCGTCGTCCCCGTGAATCACCGTCACCGTCCCGGCCTCGTCGTCCCCGTGAATCACCGTCACGACGTCCGCCGCGGTTTCCATCGCGACGGCGTCCTCCCTGTCCTCCGTGAGAATCACGCCCACCGAACCGTCGAGGTTTCCTTTCCGGTGGCTCTTCCAGCCCCTTAACACCTTCAGCAACGTGACCTTTGTCAGTTTTAACCCGCTTAAAGGAAACCCTTTGGCCTTCCCCCAGCGAATCAAATCTCCATCTTCCAAAAACACTGGTCATATGGAAGTAAAGCTCTTTGCCAGACTTGGTTTTAATAAAACCAAAACCTTTCTCGGAAAGTTTGACAATGACACCCTCTGAAATACGTGCTCGCTTTGGAGTTGGCCGAACCTTCATCTTTCGCTGGCCATCAGTATTACTTGAAGTAGGCGGGTTTTCTGATTTTCTTAAAGAGCGTTTTGCCAGAGGTTCGGGTTTGTTTTTCTGACCTTCGGTCATTGGGATCTCCAGCAATTCGGATAATTCGTCGGTCGGCTCGGGCTCCACAATCTCTTCAATGTGGACGTCTGTAACATCGTTAATGTTTTGATCTTCAGCGATTCTGTTATTATCAATGTCGTCGTTTTGTTCATCCGGCATTGACGAAATTTCGACGTTCTCAGGATCTTCCATTTTAGTAGTATCGACGTGATGTGAGTTGCCGGGATTTGCCATGACCTCAATTGGGAAACCAAGCAACTTCTCAATTTCAGCCAGCGTTCCCTTTTCGTGCGTGGCACAAAATGAAATAGCCACTCCTTCTGCACCAGCACGACCTGTACGTCCAATGCGGTGAATGTAGTCTTCGACATCAAATGGTAAATCGTAATTAAAGACATGCGTGATGCCCTCGATGTCAATTCCACGAGATGCGACATCGGTAGCTACCAGGATCTGGATATTCTCCTTGCGAAACTTTCCCATAATTCGCTCTCGCTGACTTTGCCGTTTATTGCCATGGATCGTATCTGTTTTAAAACCTTTTTTGTTTAGCCATGTGGTCAGTTTGTCAGCCGTATGTTTTTTGTTGACGAACACTATGGTTTGTCCGGGCTTTAGTTCATGAAATAACCGAAGTAATAGAGGTCGCTTTTTCGCATTTTCGACAATACAGAGGTGTTGAGTGACTGTCTCCACAGCCGGGTATTCGGGAGCGATATCCACACGCAATGGATCTCTTAATAATCCGCCGGCCAAGCTGGCAACGTTTTTATCGATGGTTGCTGAAAAGAAGAGGGAGTGTCTTTGTTCCGGCAGTCGTGCCATGATTCGTTCCAGATCAGGCTGGAACCCCATGTCAAGCATGCGGTCCGCTTCATCCAGAACAAAGTATTGCAACTCATCCAAATGTAAAGCGTCCTGTTGCAACAGGTCGACCAGACGCCCCGGTGTGGCAATGACAATATGAGATCCGCGCTGCATGGCTCTGATTTGCCGGACTTCGGATACTCCACCATAAATCAAAGTATGTCTCAGGAATAAATTTGCGCCGTAGTTATCGAAACTGTCTCCGATCTGGATCACAAGCTCACGTGTCGGTGCCAGTATCAATGCTTTGGGTAGATAAGGGACTGCTTTGCGATTTTTCCGGCCTAATCCATTTAAAATTGGCAAGGCAAAAGCAGCGGTCTTTCCGGTTCCGGTTTGGGCACACCCGAGGATATCACGACCTTCTAGGGCGGGAGGAATGGCTTGTACCTGAATAGGGGTCGGTTCGACATAGCCAGCGTCGGTCAGCGCACGCTGTAATTGGTCGATCAGGTTGAGTTCTTGGAATTCCATAGATACTGTAATCAGGGGCGAAGAAATATGGGCAAGACGAAAAGTCTTACTGACTATAGCCAGCCTGTTTCATATCGAATAGAGCAAACCCTTATCACAGATCCACGATTACTCAACGATCTGTAGCCACCACGGCCGTCTGCCGGTTTTTACCGTCCCGGTTCGAGTGAGAACTCCGGTTCGTTTGTTGCGACTGAAAATCGCCAGGTTTCCCGAATCCTGTCCGCCTGCATACAACCATTTACCGCAGGGACTGATAACAAAACTGCGCGGATTAGGTTCAGTAGGATAGATGCCCACTAATGACAGGTTGCCGGAGCGCTGATTGATTTTGAAAGTGGCAATGCTGTTATGACCACGATTAGCGACATAAACAAATCGCCCGTCTTTGGAAAGTGTCATTCGGGCCGTTGCTCCTTTGCCGACAGGCCATTCTGCTGGAACTGAAGAAATAACCTGCTTTGTATGCAATAAGCCATCCGGTTGGATTTGATAGAAAACAGCCTTGTTGCCCTGTTCGTAATCACCATACAGCCAGGGTCTGCTGGGGTGTGTAGCAAGATGGCGGGGGCCGGTCAAATCGGCTGACTTCAATAAGCCATTTTCAAGAACAGACAGCTGCCCTGACTCGTCATCAAAGCTAAATTGGACGATCAGATTGGGGCCGGTGTGCGGGATATATACAAACCGATTGTCACTGCTGGCCGCGACGCCATGAGCATTCAAAGCTGTTTCATCAAAGAAGGCGGCCTCCTGCTTCAGTATTCCATTTTCGTCAACGGCATGCACTGATACTCGGCCTGTGTGGTAATACGCGGTGATTAGCCATTTCCCCGAATGGTCTTGCCAGTGATAGGCGGGATCCTGATCCACTTTCACGGTACTTAGATGTTTAAGTCCGATAGCATCCCGACCGATTGCATAGGATGCCAGTCCACCGTAATTTCGCAGCGACAAAAACAGTGTCCTGCCATCCTGTGAGACGGACATAGGCCCCGGGTCCGATTCCGTTTTGTGGTTGCGTAGATGGGTCAATTGGCCGTTGCGTGAGTTGATTTTATAGACCGCCAGATGCTCTTCATCCGGTAAGGAAACCAGCAGTAGCGGCTCGGCAAAAAGTGATGCAGCATAAAAAGATACAAATAAACAGACCAGTATTCGAGTTGGCACAGCCTTCACCTTTCGGCTCTTTAGTGTCGTGGCGGGAGTTAGCTAAGAATGTCATGGACGACTTCGCCATGAATATCAGTAAGACGGAAATCACGTCCGGCATAGCGATATGTCAATTGGGTATGGTCTAGTCCGAGTTGATGTAGCAAGGTCGCATGTAAATCGTGAAAATGAACTTTATTCTCAACGGCATAATAACCATATTCGTCGGTTTCGCCATATTGGATGCCTGGTTTCATACCACCCCCTGCGAAGAACATGGTACAGGCATGTGGATTGTGATCTCTGCCGTCACGTCCTCCCTGCGAGACAGGCGTTCTGCCAAATTCACCACCCCACCAGACAATAGTATCCTCCAGCAGACCGCGTTGCTTAAGATCTGTCAGTAATGCTGAAATCGGTTGATCAACTTCCATTGCATTATTTCGATGTCCGCCGGCGAGCCCGCCGTGTTGATCCCACTTGTAACTGTGTGACAACTGGATGAATCGGACACCCGCTTCGGCAAATCGTCGTGCCATCAGACACTGCAGGCCGAAGTCTTTCGTTGGCCCGTTATGAATGCCGTACATGTCAAGCGTTTCCGCAGTTTCGGTGGAGATGTCCTGCAGTTGCGGAGCCTGTGTCTGTAGCCGGAAGGCAAGTTCAAATGACTTGATTCGTGATTCCAATTCAGAATCGGGCCCTGTCGACTCCAGATGTTTGGTGTTGATATCCTTCAACATACGTTGTTCAAGTTGTTGGATTGTTGCCGGAGTAGAGCCTTTGATGAATGGGATCTTGGCATTTTCACTGGCTGTTCCCGCGTTTCCAATCGGTGTACCCTGATATAGCGCCGGCAGAAATGCACTGCCCCAGTTGTTAGCACCACCGTGCGTTAACGATGGGCAGACAGTGATGTAACAAGGGAGATTGCGATTCTCGTTGCCTAATCCATAGCCCAGCCAACTGCCCATACTTGGTCGGATAAATGTATCACTGCCGGTGTGTAATTCCAACAGTGCAGCGCCATGACGCGAGTTAGAACCATGGACAGACTTGACGAAGGTTAAGTCATCCACGTGTTTGGCGATATGTGGAAAGATCTCGCTGACCCACATCCCGGATTCACCGTGCTGCCTGAATTTGAATGGCGATTTAAGCAGGTTTCCTGTCGGAGCGGAAACAACCCGCGGCTTGTCGAACGGTACAGGCTTATTGTCATCCTTCTCAAGCTGCGGCTTATAGTCAAACGTATCAATTTGACTTGGGCCGCCATGCATGAACAGAAAGATAATTCGCTTGGCCTTGGCCGAAAAGTGTGGCTGGCGGGGAATTAAATTAGGTTGCTCGGCTTTGATATTCTGATCCACAAGCCCGGCTAATGCCAGAGATCCAAATCCTACAGCAGTATTCTTTAATAATTGTCTTCGTGTTTGCATGAAATTATCTCGGGAGATCCGTTTAATCCTACTCGATATAAAAGAACTCGTTGGTTGAAAGTAGTACCCGGCAGAAACTTTGCCAGGCTGCATGTTCAGCATTTTCTGCAGTGATACCGGCTGCGCTGGCTGCTGCAGTTACTTGTTGTGTATAGGCCTGCGAGTTTGCCACTTCGCGGTCGTTCGGCTGCCGACCCATGATCAATGCGTATGCATGATCGATTCGTTCACTTCCGTTAAAGGTAAGTAGATGCGTGGCTAGCTCAGATGTTGATTGATCGACCAGCGAACTGTTCATCATAAATAAAGCCTGAGGCGCCACCGTGGTTGTATTACGATCACCGTTGGAAACCGCAGGATCAGGAAAGTCTAAAGCTTGCAGAACCTCATAGACTGCACTACGCACGACCGGCAGATAAATACTGCGACGGTGATTATCAAATTCATTTGTAATATTGGTGTCGGAACCGGTTACATAAGCACGATTCTTCACTTTCAGAAGCGTACCACCCATACTGTTATCCAGTCCCGGGCCGAGTGCTAATACGCTGTCACGAATTTCCTCTCCAGTCAGCCGTCGACGGTTGAATCGCCATAACAGTTTGTTTTCTGGGTCAGTTGTATTGCCAACATCACTGTAGTCGGTGCTCATCTGATAAGTTGCAGAGAGCATCATCTGACGATGAAGCTCTTTGATCGAACCCCCATTCTCAGACAATTCGACGGCCAGATAATCAAGCAGTTCAGGATGGGTTGGTAATTCTCCGAGTGTTCCGAAATTGTCGACACTTGACACAATACCGTTTCCAAAATGCCACCGCCAAATCCGGTTGACCATGACACGATTTACCAGAGGATGCTTGGGATCTGCCAGCCAGTCGGCAAGTTCCAGTCGTCCACTCCGCGCGCCTTCGATAGCATTTTGCTCGGCCCCTTCGATAATCTGAAGCATGCGTCGAGGGACGGTTTGCCCCAATGTAATGTGACTTCCTCGTATATGTATCCTGATATCTTCCGCCGCGCCTTCGGTAACCCCCATCGCCACTTCGAACACAGGTTTTTGAGATTCAAGTAAACTCACGTTTTTTGTGAGTTGGAGTCGTTGTTCGGCTAAATCAGCGGGATAAGCGGTAGTTGGGATAGGATTTGGAGTCACCGTCGGGAATTCGTTTCGGGATATTTCATCATAGACTTCCTTGTAAACGGCTTTGACTTCTTCGTTTAATTGTAAGTTTGCATGGTTGCTATCTACGATAAGTCTCCGGTAAAGAATAGCTGCATCATCAATTGATCCGGGCGGAGATTGTTTGAATAGCCCTTTCAGAACCGGAGCTGCATTAGCTCCGACGCCCTGTCCGGTTTGCAACTGTTCAAGTATGGCGGCACTGGCCGTAGGGAAGTCAGCATCTTCAAGCTCAGCTAATGCGATCCAGACTTCGAGGAATGGATTCGTTTTTAACTTCGCCTCCGAAAGACTTGCCAGATACCAAAGCCATGAGCTCAGGAAACTGGGGTTAAGATCATACTCTCGGGCATAGGAAGTCAGGCTTGGCATCGGTGGCTTGTCAAAGGGCCAGTTCCCGTCATCCGGTTTTAGAATCAGAGCGAATTTATCGATGTGCGGATAGACTTTGGGCGAGTCAAGTTTGAGTACATGTTTACCGGCACTTAAATTGAGTTCGACTTCTGCAGACCACGTTTGCGTGTCCGGGTACCAGGAACCGGTAACTTTTCCGAGAATGTTATTGGCGACTAGCTGACCGTCTAACTTGACACCGATAGAACGTGATTGCAATGCGGCATAACGGATTTCCAGATTGTAAGTGCCCGGCGTATCAACCAGAATATCGTAGTCGGCATACCCGCCATCTCCGCCACTGCCAACGATACCTATCTCTTTACCATAGTTTTCGCTAAGCACCGTTAGTGTTGTTCGATGAGCCGCTTCCGCTTCCACGGCTAAATAACCGTTGGAAATCCTGAACGGCTCATCCTGTTTCTTGTGTACCGTGATGCCACTTGCAGTAATGGCATCGTCCAGTTTGCCGATCCGTCTGGCTGCCAGTAGATAACGATCTGCCTGATGTTGTAATTCTCTGTTTACCAGTTCGGTGATACTTCCACTCAGCTTGTCCAGCTTTGCTTTGGTTGCCGAGATTTCACGATTGATTTTCTGCAATGCAGCGTTGGCTTGTGGTGAAAGTAATGGCTGCTCGTACCAGTCAGCTACGACATTGTAGTTTTCCATCGACTTCGTGCTTTTGAAGATCCCTGCCAACGCGTAGTAGTCGGCCGTGGGAATTGGATCAAATTTATGGTCGTGGCAACGGGCGCACCCGAGCGTAAGTCCCATGAATGCCTGCCCCAGAGTATTCACCTGCTCGTCGATAATGTCCATTTGCATCTTGACCGGGTCATCTTCCGCGAGCATTTTGGGTCCGATCGCTAGAAAGCCAGTCGCTCTAAAACGGTCTTCGGCTGCTAGTTTATCGGCGGGCAGTGGCATTAGATCGCCGGCAATCTGTTCACGGATGAATTCACCGTAGGGCTTATCCAGATTCATTGCCCGGATTACATAATCACGATACTGATATGCAAATTCATAGGACAGGTTTTCATCGAGACCATTTGAGTCGGCATAGCGTGCAACATCCAACCAGTGCCGGCCCCAACGTTCACCGTATCGCGGTGAACTCAATAGGCGGTCAATCAGATGGCTGTAAGCATCCGGTCTTTGATCATCTATAAAGGTAACAATCTCACCTGGTGTCGGAGGTAAACCGGTGAGGTCAAAAGTTGCTCGACGAATAAGCGTACGTTTGTCAGCCCCAACGGCTGGGGTTAAATTTGCTTCTTCCAGCTTGGCCAGAATGAAATAGTCGATTGGAGTTTTCGCCCACTGCTGATTTTGAATTTCGGGAAGCGATGGTCGTCGGGGAACCTGAAACGCCCAATAACTTTTTTGTTCTTCTGAGAATTCAGCAGTTAATGCATCGTCACTTTGACCGATAGCAGCGGCAATTGCCGGTTCTTCCTGGGGCCAGGGCAACCCCATTTCCACCCAGCGGGTGAAATCGATAACCTGAGCACTGGTCAGCTTTGCCTTGGGCGGCATTTTAAGAAACTCATCGTGTTTGATAGCACTGATTAACAGGCTTTCCTTCGGCTTGCCCGGTCGGGCAGCCGGTCCGAATTCACCCCCGGTTAAAAAGGCCTCGCGAAACTCAACACTAAAGCGACTTTCAGGCTCTTCCCCCGAATGGCAGTCCTGACAGTGAGTTACCAAAACCGGACGGATTCGCGTCTCAAAAAAAGCTATTTCATCAGCTTTAAACGGTTCTTCTGCTACCAGACCGCTGGTCACAAAGACGAGAAACGTAACGGCAAAAATTCTTATGATCATAGTGGTTATTATAAACCACAGTTGGACCTTGCTGCGCCCTCAATTTAGGGGGCAAAAATGTAAACTGTCGGTCTAACGTTGGCGGGCCGGGATAACCGTGTAAAAACCAATCATCATTTCTTCCCAGGTTTGGTCACCCCAGGTAACCCATTTTGTTGGTTCAGGATTGGCCGGGTTATCCGCAGAGTTGTCAAAGTGTGCCGTACATTCGATGACCGTTCCCTTAGGTAAATAAACCGGTTTAACAAAACGATATTCATGTTGCCAATTGAAATCGTAAAAAGGGACGCTCAAGAGAGTGCGTTGACTGCCATCCGGAAATTTCGCCAGATATTTAAATTCTTTACCTCGTACGTGCATATGGGGCATGACCGCCAACAGTTCTGAGTCTGCGTTGATGGTGCGGGTGGCAACTACTTTGTGGCGAGAGGAATTTGGAGGAATACGGAAACTAAAACTGAGTGCGGCATCCTGCCGGGCAACATGCTTAGGCGGATTCTTGCAGAATTTAACGGCAAATTCACTGCGGTCGAATTCTTCCTTACCTGTTGGCGTATAGTGAAGCTGCCAAACCAATTCATGACCGGCCGGGAGCCTGATTCCCACTCCTTCAGGGAACAGGGTTGGTTCTTCTCCAGGTGCGAATCCCCCCAGACTTTCCAACCGCCGTGTTTGCCTGCTCCCCTTGGGGCGATGATATACGATGATGTGGTGAACAGCCTTCCAGTTGCCCGGCCGAGCTTCTGCAGACTGAATCCAAACATCTTCTTTGAAGTTCGTGGGGGTTACAAAATACTGATAGGCAACCGTTCCGGTGGCCTGTACTTTGTAGGTGGCGGGCATCTTAAAGACATGGTCCGGCTCGCCAATCTGCCAGCCATCTGAATATTCCGGATTTGGTGGTATTTTGTTCTCATCACCTTGCGGCATTCCGGCATCAATCCAGGAAGTAAGCAGGGAGATTTCCCCTGCAGTCATGTGCAGGTCATTTTCAAACTTGCCAAAACGCGGATCAGCATTCCAGGGTGGCATGCGGCGCGTGAGTACTGTTTCTTTGATCATTTCCGACCAGTTGCGGGCATCATCATAAGTCAGAAGAGAAAATGGAGCCGCGGTATTGTTGCGATGACACTTTTGACAGCGTGTTTGAATAATCTTCGAAATGTGGCTGGCATAGGTAATCTCAGTTGTGCTTTGCGTACCTGATCTGCGAGTAATCAGACAACCTTCAGGTTCGGTAACGGCGGTCGATGGTGTTTCACCTGCAAGCAGTTCTTTTAACGCTTCTTCCAGATCGGCACGTCTTGCCTCTGCCCGTTTGAATCGATATCCGATACGATCGTCAATGCGCCCTACGTAACGAATGTTTCTGCGTCGATCGAGGATAAATGCCTCGGGAGTCCGGGTTGCTCCGAAAATATCAAGCGCTACCTGCTCCTTATCGATTAGTACCGGTAACCGTAGTTTGTATTCAAGGGCGTGCTCTTTGATTTCTTCAACTGAATCACTCAAGTTCGAATTGATTACGGCAAATTTAACACTTCGCTTGGCGTACTTTTGATTTAATTCATTCAACTGGGGAATATAGCTGTTACCGATCGGACATTCGGTACCCAGAAAAACCAGTACAAGAAAATCAACCTCTGGATAATCGGCCAGTGCGATTTGCTTACCTGTGATCGAGGGCAGTACGAAGTTAGGGATCTGGCGACCAAGCAAATCAGCGCGTGATGAATCCTTAGCCTCAAGACTTGCTAATGGAAGCCATATGCAAATTGTCAATAAAGCGAGAAACGATTTCATATCAGGAACTTCCGGCGGATATAGTTGCGAACAGGAAGAATTCTAGACCGGTTTATTTAACGGGCGTTAATCGGGATTGATGATCAACCTTCATTTTCACTCCGTCTCCCTCTAGAGTGGCCTCCCATGTCTCATTGTTATTTATGGTCATTTGGAAGTGATGGCTCTTAAATGCTGAAGTAATCTCTTCCTGCAGTCCCATATCACTAATAGATTTATACAGGCGTTGTTCGGATCGTTGCAAGGCCTTCTGAGTATGATAAACCGTCATCAACGCGTCGCGCACTTTCAGAGTCGGGTCTGTTGGTAATTGGTCGTTGTATTGTTTGGCTTTAGTGAACCAGATATACCCCCAGCGTTCTGGTCGGTGCATATCAATAATGCCCTGAGCAGACCAAACCCAGTTATTCTCACGCATGCCTTTGACTTTTTGGTATTTTCCGTCAACAATCTGATGCTTCCACTCCACACGTGAAAAATTCATCCGCCAGTGATCACCATCTTCCGGGGGAGATGATTTGTGCGCATATTCCTCCAACACCTTCCAGGGGATTGCCACTTCAACACTCCAAAATCGATCCGTGTCAGAAGGGTCATTCAGCGTACCGTTGATATGCACCGAAGTCTTTAACCCGGGGATCTCCCAGCTGTTATCAGCAGGTCCGCCGTCCTTATATGGTTTTTTCAAAAATAGATCCCAGCCGGTGTTAAGAGCATTCATTTCGAATTCATAATACTCATGGTTGTCACCATCAGGATCGATGAAGATTTCAATGTCATTGTCGTGGAAAATGACGCTGTCGTGTTTGGTAAGTGTCCCCCAGATATGAGGTTCTTCCATAAGGCAGCCAAAATATAAATATTTGTTGTCCCATAGGATCTTAAATCGAGTATCAAATCGAGGCTTGGGTTTAACGTCACCTTCAATGTCTGAATGAGGCTCTGACCAGCGGGCGTGTTTCCAGGCCCGGTCATCAAGTTTGCCGTCGATTTTGATACGTCCCGCCGCTTTTGTCGCAACATAGTTTAAGGGTGTAATTTTACGCATCTTTTCCCAGTCTTCTCTGGTGTCGGCTCCTAAAAATGGAGTCGCAAGCAGGCTCAGTAAAAGACTGAAGAGGAGTTTAGCTGAAGGGGTTGGCATGAAAAGTCCTGTCAAAGCTGAATTTATGACTGCGGGATGTTAATTTCGATTTCGGCGCTGAATACGGCAGTTGGATCGTGACGTTCCTGAAAGGTCTTCTCAATGGTCTCTGTACTTCTGGTGACCTTGTCTCGGAAGAGAACCTTTTCGTTATGGATAACAGTTACATTTTTGTCAAAATTGATCATCTCGTCGTTTACTCGTATTAGTAATTGAGAAACATCACTATGTTCTATTGTGAATATTTGCCCTTCTCGTTTAACGCGGATCAGGGTTCGCCCCTTAAGATGTTGCTTATTTACCGCAAGCCAATAGAAACGGTTATGGGTTACATCGTCCTGTCGCCAGACAACCAGATCAGGCGTGCTAATACGGGTATGTTCTGCCATCCAGGCAACAGCCACTCGATCCTCAAGATCCATCCAGTGCCCCTTACCTTCATGTAGTTTCACGAAATTGATATATCCGTCGGGATCTTTCTTATGAAGGTCGGCAAGCATCGCTTTCCACTCCGCAGCTTTCTTATTGCGGTTATACGCACCATCGAGTGCGCCCATATGGAGAGTGAATGGCAGGTTGCGTAGTCCATCCGGACGCGTTTCATTTGGATGGCCTGCCATCATTGCTGCTGCCGCCAGACGGTCAGCCAGCCGCGGTGCCAATTGATACACACCATCGCCGCCCGCAGAATATCCCATTATGTAGACCCGGTTAGGGTTGACGCCTTCAAATAACACCATATTTTCAATGATCCGTTGGAAGAAGCCGTCGATATGTCCCTGATGCCAGAGGTTCCAGGTGTTAGTGGGTGCACGAGGTACGAAATAAACACCTTCGCCGGGGTTGTAAAGCCGTTTTTGATTCTCGTATTGACCATCGTTTACTGCTGCCGGAGCTCCACCTCCACCGTGCATTGAGATGAATAAACTGCGGCCAGCCACAGGTTTCTCTCCGTTGACCTTATACCAGAACGGCATCGACAACTCACCGATTTTAAGCACCCTGCTCTGGTGTTCTTTTTGACGCGCTGCTTTTTCCATTTTACTGTATCTGTTCCAGAGCATATTTACATAGGCCCTGGCAGCTTTGGCTGTCAGCGCGTTGGCTGTCGGTAGTGACTCTGCCGTAAAGCAATTATCAGCCCCGGGTTCGACGGACTCCTGCAGATCCGATGCGGCCGCGTTGCTGATATTGAAGGTTACAAGCTGGTCTTTACCTTTCGCTTTGACTTTAATTTCTGGAGTCTCCCCAGCTTGAACCGTGTAAAGTTCTCCGACTTTCAGGGGAACGCTGACATGGTCATTGCGATCAAAACTTTCATCATTGGTATGGCCGCTGTATATTTCCTCACCAGCCTGATTCGTAATCGTAAGTGGAAGTCTGATTCGGTCAGTCGATCCTTTCCGCATGGCGACAAACATGACCCGTTGTATACCTTCTGGAAGCTCTTCCTTGAGACGAGTGTAACGGTCGGTCACATTAACGGCGTATACATAACGAGCGTCCCAGTCCCACACCATGGGAAAGTGAATTGGCGTTTGTTTGTAAGAAGTTGCATAAATTGCATGGATTGGATTATCCCTCACGGCGGTTGCTGCCCGGCTTGCAAACCAACCTTTGTTGAGATCAGTTCCTGTTGCCTCACAAGCACCCGTGAAATGCCAGCCGTTATCATATACTTCAACCCAACTGTGGTTTCCCGAGCGATTGGACCAGAGTGGTGTGCCAACGAAGCGTGCCGGTACACCTACTGCTCGACAGGCATCAATTAGTACGACGCTTAATCCTGAACAGGATGCCATGCCCTGCTCGATCGATTCGCTTGGACTTTGATCTGGTCGCTTGCGTTTGGTCGAGTATTTGACATTCAACTCTTTGAAGACATTGTTATTAAGGAGGGCAGCCGCTTCACCAGGCGTCTTGGCGTCCTTAACTAAATCAGCAAATCGTTTGAAAAAGTCGGAACGCCAATCTTCTCTGGTTTCACTAATACTTGCGTAAGGCAGGATGTCATTGAGAAATACGTCTTTGGGTATTTGGCGATGCCATGGGCTGGATTCCCAGGCGTGGTAGGCGAGTTTAACATTCTTTAAGAGGAACTCGGCCTTTAGAGTGGTCAGATCTCTGCCGGGCATATACCGAATCAGGAATTCCATGCCCTCGCGTTGTGCTGGGGTCACTTTTTTTAGAGCATTTTCCAGTTCGGCGCGATTGTCCTGTGATCGCTCGAGTGAAGACTTTAAGAGATCGTCAGCCTGAACCGATATGGAAAAAAAGATCAGAATGAATGGCAGCATGTATTGCATCATTGGGTATCCGGTTGAAAAAAGCGTGGTTTCATAATTATAGGAGAAAGCAACACAATCTCCTACCAGCCAGTCCGTTCAATAAACGTACCAACGTAGTGCTATTTTGTTCGAAAAGACCGGGAGTTTACGATTCCCAAAACAAGAGTCCGGAAACCATTGCCTGATTTACGAGTCGCCTGAACAAGCAATTGAAGTTCGGCAATCTCGGCATAGCTTGGGTGACGACCGGTAGCATATTCCGTTAGTTTTTTCGCCAGACAAAGAGAAAACAGATCGATGTTTTTGACAATGTACCGTTTCAGATCTTTGATGTCGGCCAATGGAGTTCCGTCTTTGTAAGTTCCAGCCGGATCAATTGCCAGACCTGCGACCACAACAGGTTTGCCCTGTTCATTTTCGGTTAGGAGAGGATAATTTTTTCGATAACGACCAACCGGATCAAAATTTTCAAGCACAAAGCCAATAGGGTCAATACTACGATGACAGGAGGCACATGCTGAGTCAGCACGATGAGCAGCAAGAACCTCCCGAATGGTTTTCGCATTCGCGGTGTCAGGAGTGATGGCCGGCACATTGTCCGGTGGTTCGGGCGGAGCATCGTCGAGGATGTTTTCTAACACCCAAACGCCCCGTGTGACGGGCAATGTGTCAACTCCATTAGCTGTGGCCATCAGAACACTGGCTTGCCCGAGAACTCCTCCATAGGGTGAGCCCTCAGGAAATTGAATTCGTTTGAAGTTGCCTTTAATATTCTCGAGGCCATAGATCTGAGTGGCCAGACGCTCATTGGCAAAGGTGAAATCGGCAGAAATAAATGTCTCGATGGATAGATTCCTGTCGAGGATATGTCGAAAGAAACGTTCCGACTCTGTCACCATGGCTTCATGGTCGGATTCCTTAAAATCGCTGATGAGTCGTGCGTCTGGCATAATGTCAGCCAAGTCCTGGATACCTAACCACTGGCCGACAAACTGAGAAACGAACTGGCTGGCCTGAGAGCTTGTAAGTAGGCGTTCAGCCTGAGCGGTCAAAAGTTCGGGTTGTTCGAGTTGTGACTGAGTTGCCGCCCGCAGCAGTTCAGCATCCGGTGGTGCATTGGTTAGAAAAAAGGCGAGTCTTGTTGCCAGGTCGTAATTATCCAGCGCACCGGTCTGGTGTCCCCGGTATAGAAAATGAGGAGACATCAGTGAAGTTCGAATCCCCAGATGAATGCCCTTGAGGACACTGCCACTCCTGCTAATCTCGCTCGATGTAATCCGTGTAAAGTACAATACGTCCTGTTCGGCCACTGGTCGACGGAATAACTTTGACAGGTAACGGTAATAGAAACTGGTTAGTTTCTTATCAAGGACCGGGTCCTCAATCGCGTTGGGCTCAGCAAGGGGTCCCAGAAATTGTTTTGTCTGAGTTTCCTGTGAAATCTGCTCCGGAGTTTTGATGATCTTCAGTGGGCCTTCGATAGTAATGGCGTGTAACTCTAAAGCAGGTCCTTCCTCGTAAAACTGAAAGATCATTGTCTCCCCATAGTTGCCCGGATTGCCGGACAACGTCTTTGCAAGTTTAGCAACGGCCTCCTCGGAAGTATCCACAGAAGCCAGATCCAGAGTATCACTGTCGCGAATCGCTTTAACACGCGACCAGCCCAGGCCTCCACGGCCCCCATTGGTTTGGGGGGATTGTTTCCAACCGGCATAGAGTCGCGGGTCGGACTCAAACATTTTCAGAGTAAGGGTTTCCAGACGCTTTTTATCCCCCGGAACAGGCCCGTTGGCGAAATAGAATACCGGAGTTTCCTGGGGGTAGAGCTCGGCAGTAAACTCAAAATCCTGTGGTTCGTCTTTAGTCACATCAAAAGTCGTCAGCAAACGCTGATTAAGTACCGGTTCGCTGTCTTTGCCATTGAGGCTGCGGGCGCGAACTTCTAATTTCATGGGGCCTGAAAAAGATCCGAAGGCTTTGTTTTGCGAAAGTAACTGTGAAGCGCTAATTCGAATGCGGTAAGTACCTGCATGTCGGGCCTCCCACTTTTCCGGCCAAGTGGTGCTGCGAAAGAGAACATTCCAGTCAAACGCCAAACGCATGGCTCCGTCAATAACTGCGCCGGATGAGTAACTGATGACTAAGTCCTTGGCGTTTAATTCAGTGGTGGTTTTAATCGGCGGCTTGGTGGCAGGGGGAATCAGTCTGTCGGCGATTTCAATAGCGCTGTTAAAATAAGCCTCCATCAACGGCGCTGACACCACTAAGCCTCTGGCCGAATTATCAAATCCATGTTCGACCCGATCCTCGGGAAAACTGTTAGGTAACTCGTAGTTGAAATTAAAAACTGAGTTAATAGAAGAGATATATTCACTACGACTTAATCTCCGCAGTAACGTACCTCCAAATCCGGTTTTCTCAGTAAGTCCCTGCTGCAGGATCATGCTGGCCGATTGACGTTCATTTGCGGTAGGTTGTTGCGCATCGCCGGGAGGCATTTGGCCATTTATGATTACCTTCAACGCACGTTGTAAACGATCAGAGTCATCAAGCCCCAGCTTTGCCTGCGTAGCCAGACGATCAATATCATCAAAAGCAAGGCCGTTGGCAGCATCTTTCCCGCTATGACATGAGAGGCAGTGAGTATGAAAGAAAAGCCGTGGAATCCCGCTGTCCGGGGTATCTTCGGTCGATAAAACCGAATCAGCAAATATGCTGAAGACAATCAAGAGAGTGACTAGTTGAAAGTGTCGCATGACGCTATTCGAAATCGATCCAACTCATTCCTAAAGCAAGTGCTGATTTAGATTGTTTCGGGCATTTGAAAATGTACTTTCTTCCAGCCCCAGTTGTTGCATCATGGTGATATAAAGATCACCAAGCAAGGCCGAGTCGTTTTTCGGGTCAAATGCCAGATGCTGCCCGTGCCTGAGTCCGCCACCGGCAACCAGTGTAGGTAGGTTGCGATTTGAATGGCGACTTGAATCTCCCATGCCTGTTCCCAATAGAACTAATGTGGAGTCCAGTAGTGGCTGGTTGTTGGCATCTGTTTTATGTTTCAGCTGTTCCAGGAACCGTGCAAACGAGCGAATATGTTCTAGTTCAACTCGAACAAGGTCCCGAATCTTATCCTGATCATTCCCGTGGTGACTTAGAGCATGATACCCGGCTCTAAGTGTTCTTCCGTCTAAGGTGAAGACCTGCCCCAGACCTCCGATGTTCATCGTGATGACACGCGACGAATCGCTCTGTAATGCTAATGCCATCAGATCATACATCACGTTTTCACATTCGAGCATCAGCGTCGGAGCAATTGGATCATACTCAGGCATCGCGTAGTCAACTTTAGCCACAGGAGAAGCAAGGTGTTCACGTTGTTTCGCAACACGTTGCTCCACATCGCGTAAGGCACTGAAGTATTCTTCAAGTTTCTGCTGATCGTTTTTGCTAACACGACGCTGGAGTTGTTGGGCCTGTTCTTTGACACTGTCGAGAGCACTCTGACCTGAGTCCAGCAAATAATCCAGTCGTTGTCTGTCACCCGGCGATGAAAAGAGTTTTTTATAGAGTACACTCGGACGTTCAATCATCGGCAAGGCGATACCAGTCTTCGTGAAGTTCATTGGCCGACTAACTTTGCCGGCACTAACCTGAAGTGATTCAAATCTGGATTCTTTACAGATACGGGGAGCAGTAATCTGGTCGAGTGTGATTTTGTTGTTTTTTTGCCCCGCCAAAAAAGTACTCCAGTTACCGTGCCCATTACCGGCTCGGTGGTCCAGCCCCGAAAGTACCGTAAAATCTTTACGGAGATGGTCAATTGGTTTGAGAAGTTCGCTGGCCTCATAATCAAACCCGTTTTGCTGCGGATAAAAGGACTTTTGGTGGAATCCCAGATAGGTGCCTACACATACAAGGCGTTGTGCAACAGGCGTATTCGCCTCATTCGCCTTGCCATCAACTGATTCAAGCATTGGCAGTGCCAGAGAAACTCCGGTCGCCTGAAGGAAGTTACGACGTGAATTACAGATGTTTGACATCACAAATGTTATAGAGTTAGGGAGTGATTTGTTGATAATATAGATATAACAGTATTATCGGTAAAAAATAAGTTTTCGTCTATCCGAAGAATAAGCAGATGCTGAATATCAATGCACGGACCAAATTGAAGCGTCGAAGTCTTTTACAGGTTGGCACGGCCGGAATCACCGGGCTGTCCCTGTCCAGTATGCTGGCTACCCGGGCCTCTGCCAGCCAGGCTGAATTCGTAAAAGATCGCAGCGTCGTAGTCCTCAATTTACAGGGAGGGCCAACGCAGTTTGAAACGTTTGATCCTAAAATGGAAGCGCCGTCAGAAATCCGCTCCATTTTTGGACAAATTCGCACTTCACTTCCGGGTGTTTATTTTGGTGCTCAATTTCCTCAGATTGCCCGGCATGCACACCGCATGACAGTGGTACGTTCCTATCGCCATGGAATTTCGAGCCATGGCCCTGCAGCATATCACGTGATGGCCGGTGGAAATTCCACTGGTGCTCAGATGGGATCGGTTTACACGCGCGCCGGAGGACTAACCAATCCTGCAACTGGTATGCCAAGAAATATGGTCGTTACCGCCGAAGGTGTTGGTGCGGATTACAAGGGTGTTTATGCGTCGGTTGATCGTGTTTCGCAAACAGGTACACTGCCTCTCAGTTACAAGCCTTTTAATCTTGGTGGCGGGGGTGAACTGGTCGATAATATGAAGCTTTCGTTGGATCCCACTCGTCTAGACGATCGACGTGGTTTATTGAGCGAGCTTGATAGTCTCAAACACAGGGCTGATAAGGGAGGTTTGTTAAAGAGTGCTGATAAGTTTCAGCAGCAGGCCTTCGATGTATTAATGAAGGGGGTCTCACAGGCATTTGAACTGCAACAGGAAGATCCTGATTTGATTGCCCGCTATGACACCGCTGCTTTTGCATCCAAGCCTGATGTGATGGCCCGAAACGAATATGCAAAGCAATTTACGCCGATTGCTCTGGGGAAACAAATGTTGATGGCTCGCCGCCTTTGCGAAGCTGGTTGTGGTTTTGTTACGGTTTGTTGTGGTGGCTGGGATATGCATGGCGGGGGTAAAGAGTTCACGATGGTTGACGGGCTAAATACCCTGACACCGGCTGTTGACCGCGCGGTATCGGCGTTCATCGAAGATGTGCATCAACGCGGCCTGCAGGATAAGATTCTGCTGGTGATCACAGGAGAATTTGGACGCACGCCGCGGATCAATAAGAACGGAGGACGCGATCATTGGGGTAATCTATGCCCGATCGTGTTTGTAGGCGGTGGCCTTCCAATGGGACAGGTGATTGGGCAGTCCGACAAACATGGCGGAGAACCTGCGTCAGATCCGATTTCCAGTTCCAATGTGCTGGCAACAATCATGCACTATCTCTTTGATGTGGGTGAGTTGCGGGTGCAGACCGGTATTCCGAAGGAAGTTGAGTCTCTGATTGTCGATGGCTCACCAATTTCTCAGCTCATTAGCTAGACTTTTGCCGGCCCCGGCGATTTTAGCGATCGGACCTTTTAAGTGGCGTCCGCGGTACGCCTGCTCTAGAATTACGGTTAGCCCGGTATACTGATTTTTAGATGCGGAATATTTCGATGAAACGGCAACTGAGACTGCTGATCGTGCTACTGTTGATATCCCTGCAGGGAGAATGTTGTGTAGCTAACCATGTCCTGATTGTAGTTGGTCCGGATAATCACGGCCCTGGTTCTCATGAACCAATAGCCGGAGCCAGACTGCTGAAGCACTGTATTGAAAAACTGCAGGAACCTAGCGGAAATACAGCCGAAGTGGTTGATCGTTGGCCAACTAAAGAACAGCAGCAAAAAGCCGCTACGGTTGTCTTTCTGGGAGACACCTTTCCGGCGAATAGATTTGAAAATGTCTCCCGTAATCTGGCTGATCTGCATCGGATGATGAATCGCGGATGTGGGATTGTATGTATCCATTATGCCACCGGTCTCAAAAAAGAAGATGTTAGCGCTAGTGGTGAACATCCCCTTCTAGGATGGATGGGTGGATATTTTGCCAATCCCGGTAGTATGCACCATGTCTCTTATGCAAGAGTGTTTGACAAGGCACGTATTACTCCTGGTCAGGCAGAACACCCGGTTTTGCGAGGATGGAAAGAATTTGTCATTCGCGATGAACCTTACGGCAACAATTATTTTGGGCCAAATGAGAACAAGCCAGCTCCCAATGTTACTATTCTGGCTACATCTATGCAGCCACCCGAAGCGCCAAAGCGGGAAGCCGTTGCCTGGTGTGTTCAGCGTGCCGATAAGGGGCGTGGTTTTGGAATCGTCATGCCTCACTTCTATAAAAACTGGGCCAATCACGACCTGCGAACATTTGTGCTTAATGGAATTCTGTGGACTGCCGGCATTGAAATACCTAAAAATGGTGTCAATAGTAGCACGCCCGACCTTAAGGCATTTGGAGCAAAATCAGTCGAGCCAAAATAGTTATTAAGTAACGAGAAACATTATTATGTCAACCTTTGATTACGGTATGTTCATCATGCCATTTCACCCTCCTTCCAAGCCGTTAGCAACCTGTTATGAAGAAGACCTTGAGTTGATCAAGGTTGCTGAACAACTCGGATTTAAAGAATTCTGGATTGGTGAGCATCACACGATGAAATATGAAAATGTGGTGATGCCTGAGTTGCTCATAGCACGGGCACTGGCTGAAACGTCGTCGATTCGATTTGGAGGTGCACCGGTCTGTCTGCAGCAGCATCATCCCGCTCAGGTTGCCGGAAGGTTGGCACAACTTGATCATATGTCCGGAGGTAGGTTGAATCTTTGTTTTGGGGCAGGTAGTGTTACCGCCGATCTGGAGATGTTTGGTGTTGACCCGCGAAATAACTCGAAAATGGTATGTGAGTCCTTAGAAATGATTTTGCATCTGTGGCAAAATGACCCTCCATACCATCTGGATGGAGAGTTTTGGCAGATTCATTTAGAACAGAATGTCGATGATGAAACACTTATCGGATATGTTCCCCGAATGCTACAGAATCCGTTGCCGGAGATTCTGATGCCAGGCATGAGTCGCAATTCTTCGACGATGAAATATGCCGGAGAAAATGGGCATGTACCATTCTGTCATTGTTTGGTAACAGCCAATGTGGTTGCGGATAATTTGAAGACTTATGAAGAGGCAGCGAACGCTGCCGGACGCACACCCGATCGTAGTAAGTACCGAGTCGCTAAATCAATCTTTTTGGCTGACAACACCGAAGATGCTCAACGTATGGCGCGGACGAATTCACTGGGACAGAACTTTGAATATATCGGGCGGCTCTTTGATAAAGGGCTGGGACGCCAGATCTACAAACGTGATTTGGAGATGAGTGATGAGGATTGCAATCTGGACTTCCTTATGACCGAACAGATCATCGCCGGAGACGTTGACTATGCGCTGGAACGTCTCGAAGCCTTTATTGAGGAGACAGGTGATTTTGGCACGCTCTGCTTAATGAGCTATGACTGGGATGATAAAGCAGCCTGGCTGCGCAGTATGGAGCTTTTTGCAACAGAACTGATGCCACGTCTAAACGCAAAATATGCTGAGTCGTATGTTGAAACAACGATTTAGTGTTCCGGTTACTTAAGCGTGGACGGAACGGTACCGTCCCCGGTTTTTTCTCCGTCGAGAATCCACGCTAGATTGAGTGTGGCCAATGTCGAACCACCTTGTGGGCCCCCTTCGAAATTAAGGTAGATCTTACCTTCGGTGAGAGTGCCCGGCCGCCCGGCAGTCATGGCGGAATAGGCGAATGAACCCTCGAAAACGCGGCGTTTGACGGGCCATGTTCTACCACCGTCAAAACTCGCCCAGACAGTACCGCGATTGCGGCCACTGTCACTATCGCAATTACTATAGATCAGAATGTCGTGACCGCTGACGGGTAATCGAGTCAGGCCTCCCATGCAACCGTAGTTAGTATTCTGAGGACCATCGGGAAGTACTTTGACGAACTGAACGTTACCCCATGTCTTACCGCCGTCCTGACTGGTGGCACTCCACCGCCGAAGTGGGCTTTCTCCTTCAGGAGCCCAGTGTCGACGTGAATTGTAATAAAGCGTCCCGTCGGAAAGCTCAACGATACAAGCTTCGCCAAATCCGAATCCCGGAAAAGGCTCACTAACCTCCCATGTCTTGCCGCCGTCGTCGCTGTATACGGCATTGGTGTAATGCTTAGGCCATAGATTGCGATCATTCTTGCCGGCATAGCAGCGGGAAGGACGAATCATGCGACCGGCATACTTACTGTGTCGCAGGGTGATTCCGTTGTCATTCATGTGCAAGTCGGGGCCATTACCACGACTGTCTTTACCAAAACTTGCTTCCAGAGACTGAAAGGTTGCACCATCGTCGTTGCTTATATAGACGCTGATTCTGGCCGGCGGGTGATGTTGCTCGGTAAATACAATCACCTCTCCCGTCTTGTCGTTGACGGTTAAACCACCACTTTGAAAACCAGGCTTTTGGATTTCAACAACGTCACTCCATGTCTTGCCACCATCAGTGCTGCGACGAGTTTTTAGTGAACTTGTGCCCCAGGTTGCAATAATGGTTCCTTTGGGGGTGACAACTATATTTGGAAATCGTTCTCCGGAAAAAATCTGTTGAAAGTCAGGTTTGGCACCGCTCAGATGGGGCGTGATTTCACCTTCAAGATTGTCATTAGCCAGACCGGGTTTGGCAAGCAATATTAGCAGTGCTGTAGTACAGAGAACGGTGAGGAGACGATTCATTGTTGTGTAAAACCTGTTCAGAGTTGTCAGACGGTAGTGATTATTAGCCTTTTAGTATATAGATTCCTAAGTAGCTTTTCAGGGTATTACCATAGGAACGGAATGGGCAATGTCGATATAATAATAAGAGAGTAAAATATGATCGTCATAGAATTGTGAAAAGATGCATAAGCATAAGACAGGATTAACACGACGCGAAGCGATGCAGGTCGGCTATTCAGGAGCCCTTGGCCTTGGCCTTACTTCGCTGCTGAAACAGCGTGCCGCAGCCGCAGACTCAGAATCCGGCAAGCCTCGTCAGGCGAGCGGTAAAAAAATGATTCTTGTCTGGACGACCGGGGCGATGAGTCATCATGATACCCTGGATATGAAACCCGATGCGCCGGCTGAGGTTCGCGGTCAGTTTAATCCTGTTCAAACCAGGATTCCCGGTTATCAGATGTGTGAACACATGCCGGAATTGTCAAAGCTTGCGGATAAGTTTTCTGTTATTCGAAGTTTTACACACAAAGACAATAACCACCTGATGTCAACTCACCATGTATTGACCGGACAGTTTCAGCCCGGAGCCTTTTTCGATAAAATAGCCTCCCGTACAGACTGGCCGAATTACTCAGGAGCGTATGATTACTTTAATCCCCGCAATGATGGTATCCCCAATGGTGTTAACCTGCCAACCTACATGCAGCAGCCTCCGCTGCTCTGGCCGGGGCAATATGCAGGGCTTTTGGGCGCCAAACATGATCCCTGGCAAATCACGGCTGATCCCAATAAAGACGATTTTAAAGTCGACAGCCTTACGCTTGCCGCGGGGTTGGATATTCAACGTGTGACTGATCGCCAGTCTTTACTGTCTGATCTAAACAGCCAGCAGGGACGTTTAGAACGAACGGCTGTTGGTAACAGGATGAAGAGCGAGCAGCAGGAGGCTTACAACATCCTCACCAGTCGTAAATTAGCAAATGCTTTTGAAGTTCAAAAGGAAGCGGATGCTGTCCGCGAAAGCTATGGCCGCCATACCACAGGTCAGTCCCTCTTACTGGCAAGGAGATTGGTGGAAGTCGGGGTTCCCGTCGTTCAGGTAAATATTGGGAACGCGCAGAACTGGGATAATCATGGTAATATTTTTCCAATACTCAAAGATCGCCTGCTGCCGCCGCTTGATCAGGGACTGGCAGCACTGCTAACCGATCTGGAACAACGTGGAATGCTTGAAGATACCTTTGTCGTGCTAATCGGCGAATTTGGTAGAACTCCAAAAATTAATGGAGGTGCCGGCCGGGATCACTGGGGACCCTGTTTCAGCGGTCTCTTTGCCGGAGGTGGTGTTCAAGGTGGTCGGGTGATTGGTGAGTCTGATTCTCATGGTGGATATCCGGTGAAAAAACCGTTTGCCCCTGAAGATTTCGGCGCTACCGTTTACTCCGTGCTGGGGATTGATCCGGAGAGTGAAATTCGGGATCGTTTCGATCGACCACTGCGGTTGAACTCCGGATCTGTCATCACGGAATTGTTCTAAGCGTCGACCGCTTTGAGCACACTATTGCGGGATCGGACTGTGCCATCTTAGCTGAAGATATCTAAAGGTGTACCTTCACACATAATCAACGGTCGATCTTCCTGATCGTGAATCTGGTAGCCTGCCGGGATTCCGAGGGCATGATAGATTGTGGCGTGTAGATCCTCAGGTGTGCATGGCAAGTCAGCTGGCTCGGAAGCGGTGGCGTCGGATTTTCCGTAGGCACGCCCCTGTTGAACTCCGGCCCCTGCAAAAGCGACGGTGTAACAGCTTGGGAAGTGATCGCGTCCTGCTCCGTTGTTGATTCTGGGGGTTCGCCCGAATTCGGTAAGGAAGACTACAAGCGTATCTTCAATTCGACCACTTTCGATTAGATCGGTCATTAATGCGTGAGCTGCATGATCCCAGGGAGGGAGTAGGTCATCTTTGAGTCGGTTAAAGTTATTACCATGAGTGTCCCAGTTGTCCCCCTGAGAGCCATTGAGATCTCCGACACCCGCATTTACAAAGACAAGCGGAACTCCGGCATCTGTCAGACGTCGGGCCAGCATTGCACTTTTGCCGGCGACGTGGTCACCGTAAAGGTTTCTAACGGATTTAGGTTCACGCCCTAATTCAAATGCACCCTGCACCTCCGGTGAGAGCATCATGTTAAATGCTAATTCCTGGGAAGCCTCTGTTAACGCAGGTCCGGATTCGCGGGGTTCCCACTCCAAATGATTATTGAGATCGTTAAGCAACAGAGAGCGAGTGGCGATCCGCCGTCGTGAAATACCTTGTGGTGCCAGATCAATGGTGCCTGCTAACGGGGACTTTCCTTTGAACTTAACACCTTCGCCCGGGTGAACAAATACCGGATCGTATTCAAGTCCCAGAAAGCCGCCATACTGGCCGTTAAGAAGTCCGCGGTCGGCCAGTGGATAGGGTATGCTAATGCAGCGTGGCAGGTTGCCGGCAAGTGATTCATCGACCGGCTGTTCTTCAAGTTCAACTTCCGCGTCTGGTGTTGGAAGCGGGGGAAGTTCGCCCGCGACTTCCGTAAGTATTGGTTCAGCAAAAACCAGATCATCAAAAAAAGTGGAATCGTCACCGTTGAGTAATGCCATCGTGATGTATTTAGCATCTTTGTGGACTGGTGCTTCCAGTAATTCAGAAGCATCATCCCGGTTTAACAGATTACTGAGACAGGCCAGCTTACCGTCGATCCAGATTCCGCCGGTACCGGCCGCCACCTGCTGCACTCCCGGATTTCCACATACGCCGAATCGTGTTGAGAGCACAAATTCCCGGGTGCTGCCTTGGAAGTGTTTTTTTCGTATCTCGGCAACATTAAACGTAATGAATTTGTTGGCATGGCAACCAAAGCCGGCCCGCGGTTGATTGGGTAACCCGTCACCAATCAGCCACAGATTACCACCGCGGCCATGCGTATCACACCCCCAGTCTCCGGCCGTCCCGTCGCCCGCGACCTGCTCGGAGAAGTTAACGGTTGGCCCGTCGGTGGATCGTGTTACGGGGCAATTTGCTGAGGAGGCCGTACTGATCATACCGATCAGCTCGATCGTGCTTTCGTTGGTGTAGCCGTCCTGATTATCAAATTTGCCTGTCTGATAATGACCAGGTGTTAAAATATCTGTACTTAAACTAACAGTCGCGAATTTCGTTAGTTTCTGCCATTGGATGGGGTTATCGACTTCGCTTTTTGTCAGGTCTTCTGGCGTAACGCGTGTTAATGATTGTTTGTTGGAAAAACGCCGGTCATTTTTCATGGCAATCGCCACCTGAGCACCGATGCTGGGCCAGTCTTTTCGGGATGGCAGGATCGGAGCTGATACGCCTCCACCAATTTCACTAGGAGGGTGACCGGTAATATTCCAGTAGGCTGCCTTTCGGTGGTCTCCTGCCGAATGATGTACGCTGCGGACAACCGTCAGTTCATCAAGCATCTGCGACATCTTAGGCAGGTGTTCACAGACCATCGTTCCCGGAATAGATGTTGAAATGCGACTAAATGAACCACGGATCTCAGAGCCCGCCTCCGGCTTCATATCAAACGTGTCAATATGACTCATTCCTCCCCAGGTAAACATAACAATGACATTGTTAGCTTTACCAAAGGCAGGCCGAACATCAGAGGTGATCGCGGAAAGGCTTTGCGGTGCTAAAGCACGCATCCCGCTTACCGCGAGTCCGGAGATTCCGAGTTGTAGGAGTTGACGCCTGTTGTTCATTCTTGAATCTATTTAAGTAAGGAAGCCAGACGGGATTCGATCGACTTAGCCCAGATCTCATAGCCTTTTGGGCTGAGGTGTAACAGATCGGGCATGATGTCACGCGGCAAAGTCTGATCGTCTTTTAAAAATGCGCCACCAATATCCAGATAGTGTACATGTTTTTGGTCGTCCAGCTTGGAGAAGATCTCATTGGCACCCTGATTTACTTTGCGACGACTGTCTTCTTTCGTCGCTCCGCGTGGAAAGACCGCCAGCAGAAGGATCTTAGTGCTTGGCGACTTACTGCGTATCTGTTCTACAATTTTGGTGACCCCCTCAGCAATTTCCTGCGAAGTATTGGCGCCTGAATTATTCGTGCCGATCATAATGACGGCAGCCTTGGGGGTAATGTCCTTTAAGTTCCCGTTGTCCAGCCGCCAGATAACGTGTTGCGTACGATCACCGCCAATCCCCAGATTTACAGCATTACGATCCCCATAGAATTTTTCCCAGATAGCTTTGCCGGCCCCTTCCCAGCCCTGAGTAATTGAATCACCGATAAATACCAGATCGACGTTTCCCTGGGCAACTCGCTGATTGAAACGTTCGTGCCGGCTTAACCATCCACCAGAACGGGGAACGGGTTTTAAGGCCGTATGCTCCTCGGCCCGCATCTCAGCAGTAAAAGTCAGTGGTAACAGCAGAAGAATGGTCAGTGTAATTCTTAGCATTAAATGTTTCCGTGTCTTATGAGTGAATGAATTCGATTTAACCGTGATCTTATTGCTCAGCTAATACTACAAGTTCAAGCATGACCGATGTCACGACAATATGATCAGGTTTGTCATCAAGAGGCCCGGTTGCTTCAAGTATTAGCCGGTGACGACCTGGAGAAAGATCGGCTGGAATAGTGACCGGCGTTTCCAGCGTTCGCTGCCCTTTCTTGAAATCCAGACCGGCAAACAAGTCAACTAATAACGGAGTTTTACTCTTTGCATTTAACTGCATCGCATTAAGCATGTTGCTGGTGCGTTGCATCTCCAGTTTGACAACTATATTTTCACCCGCCTTGCCGACAAGTTCACCGCTGCGGTTATACAGTTTTGTCACGGTAGGCATGGTTCGGATCATATTTCTCTTTTCGCTAACCACCATGACATGCTGCTGCGTTCCGTGAGAATCGACAAATGTTGCATAGGCCTGTGTGTATAACTGAGACTGGCTCTGAATGTTAATGTGCATCGTTTCAGGTAAGAAGATCGGCATCATAAAGACCGAGGTGTCAGGTTCAATCACAGTCGTTACGAATTCAATCCCGTCCATGTCCCGATTCTGGCGATCACAGGTTTGGATGATGACAGGTTCTTGGAATTCATCAAGTCGTTCGAGTGTCATCTGATATGGATAGATTGTTCCGCGATGAGCATATTGATAAGCTTCTTCACAATATAGTCGGAAAACTGGTTTGTGGGCGACCGCCAGAGCAATAAATCCGCGGTGCGGTGACTCCACCGCCTGTTGGAAACTGTCGACACCGCGGTGTAGAGCGTATAAAGGCCGACTGACCGTCTCGTCATTAATGACAGATTCCCCAAGAAGACGGATTTCATGGCGTGTACTCGGTTCATCTGCGGGTAAGGTAAGCTTTAGTTTTGTTGTATCAGCGCCTTCCGCAATGATATTGTTTTCAATCGTAACGCCTTCGGGAAGACCGGAAATTATCAGTTTGACCTCTCCCTTAAATCCTCCCAGTCGATTCAGCTGAACCGGGATTTCCAGAGACATACCCTGGGTAATCGTGACGCAGTCGCGAGCAGATCTTAACGAGAAATCAGGAACCGCCGCCGAGATTTCCAGTTGATAAGAGCCAACCCGGTGTTTCGAGCGGATGCCTCCCAAACACTGGACTTCGATAAGGTATTCACCAAGATGAGGATTCACCAGATGATGAAATGCCTTTACCGAATCACTCTTGGCTGAAAGCCCGGTTTTTTTCAGCAGTTTACCGTTCGCGTCTTTTATGTTGAGTATTATCAACGAAGCCGAACTACTTTGCGAAGCAGCATGTACTGTCAAATCAATAGGTGACTTGTCGGTAACGGTCAGCTTATAAATGTCTTTGGAGAATGGAGCAATAATACCGTTAGCCGTTTCCCCGACATGGATATTTAATTCAGAATCCTGACTTGTCGGATGAGCGTTGATGATTTTTGCATCAGGCGGCAACACACGCAGTAAGGGACGGTTTGCTAAAGAATCGTCTCTGAATGCCTGGAATGAATCTATTTCACCATCTAATACATACTCTTTGCTGATCGTAAAAGTACCGCCCTCACCGTCCATTACCAGAAAACGGAAATTCGTTGCGATACCGGCCGGTGCTCCTATCGGGAAGGCATAAGGTGCTACCGGTTTGCGAGTAAAGTTGATGCGATAAATATGGGATGGTGACCCGTGAAATGAAACATTACCAACCTGGATGAAATAAGTTCCCGCCTCTTTAGCTTTGAATGCAAATAGCAGATCATCACCCAGTGAATCTTCCTGATAGGTATGTTGTTTTCCCGCCGCATCGAAAATAGCAATGGTCGGCTCCAGTTTTGATCCCAGTCGTCTGGCCAACACTTCACCGTACAAGACTTCACCGGTCTGTAGTTCCAGACGGTAATAGTCCAGGTCTCGTTCTCCGTGAATTTGGCCGTTGACCGTCACCGGGATTTCGATATGGTGAGCTGTGCTAAGTGTTGAGTTCGATTCATTCTCGATTAATTCTGGTAAATCGCCAACGATAAAAGGTAATGAGCCGCTACTTCCACCCGACGCACAGAAGGTGTCCCAGGTAGCGGCTCCTAAACGGGCATCTGCATCGATCACGACTTCGGCATCCCACTGTCGGGGATAGTTGATAGGAGTTTCTGTGGGTATTCGCCGCGGTGAAGGTTGGCCATCATCAAATACTTCCTGAGCCAGTATGCTATCGCCCGAAACACCCTTACCGCGGATGAAGAATTGGGTATTAGGCGGACTCTGTTCAAGCCCGACACGGACTTTGACCGTCGAGCCACGTTGGCCGCCGGCGGGAAACAAATGTACGCTGTCAGGTGTTTTTGCAGGAACCGGCTGCCCGAAAAGCTGAGGAGCTATCGCGAGTACAGCCGCAACAGTCAAAACTGGCATTCTATTTAATAGCATCCTAGTCACCCTCTACTTGATTCTTTGCGAATCGACAGTATTAGCCAAACAGTTCCCGCACAACGTTGCCACCGTCTGCGGTGGGTACAGGGCGTCCCAGTGGAGTATGAAGAATCTTTTTGTGGTCAATGCCCAGACCGTAAAGGATCGTAGCAACCAGATCTTCCGGGGTAATTGGACGGTCGGTAACTTCAGCACCTTGTTTGTCTGTTGCGCCGATTACCTGGCCCCCCTTAACACCACCACCGGCCATCAGAATGGAAAAGGCATTTGGCCAGTGATCACGTCCGGCCAGTGGGTTTATCCGAGGCGTTCGGCCAAATTCTGTCGTGATAACAACCAGCGTTTTCTCGAGCATTCCCCGCTGTTGAAGATCATTTAGCAAGGCCGGTACTGCCTGGTCAAATGCCGGACAAAGTAAATCCTTGAGACTGTATGTGTTCTTGCGGTGCGTATCCCAGTGTCCGTTTTCAACGGCTACAAAACGACTCCCGGCCTCGACCATACGTCGCGCCAGCAGACAGCATTGACCGATGCTTGTCATTCCATAGGATTCACGCAGTGCTGCGGGTTCTTTACTGATATCGAAGGCTTCGCGTGCCTCTTTCGAGGACATTAAGCCATATGCCTTTTCATAAAATGTATCAAATGACTTAACCTGTTTTCCTACTTTTTCCACATCGTCTTCAAGTTGGTTGATTTGCCGTAGTGCCATTTGACGCAATTGCCCGCGGCTAGTGGCGACACTCGTTGGTAACGCGATATCACGCACTGAGAAGTCAGGGGCGGCGGGATCCGAGTCAATTACAAACGGGCCATGTGCAGGGCCAAGAAAAGAAGGACCACCGCTGTTGAGGAAGTTTGGAAGTGAAATATACGGAGGCAGTACGTCAGGAGTGCCTAAGTGTGAAACCATACTTCCAATACAAGGATGCTGATTATTGTTTTGATCACCGTTGAAGTCTCCTGCTCCAGCTTTCTTTCCGGACATCATGACATGGAATCCACGACCATGATCACTGTCGTCATGTGTCATGCTGCGCAGGATAGCCATTTTATCCATCACGGTTGCGCATTGAGGAATGACATCGGAAATTTGAATTCCCGGAACATTCGTGCTGATTTTATGGAAATCGCCGCGGATTTCAGAAGGAGCCTCAGGCTTTAAGTCCCACATGTCCTGATGAGGCATTCCCCCAACAATAAACAAAAAGATGCAATTGATATCGCTGCGACTGGCTTCTTCGTTTCCAAACAAATGCTGCATGCGCATGATATCAGCCATTGAGAGTCCGGCGATGGAACCCATGCGGATGAAATCTCTACGATTGGCTTTGGACTTACTGAGCATCTGATAGCCTTTATTGTCTAATCTGGTTATTAAAACCCTGTTTATATTTTAGGTAAACACAAAGCCAAGGTCTTTAGCAATGTTAGTAATTAGTGTATTTCACACCACCTGTAGTTACTATTTCACAAAAAGAAAGTCGTACGAGTTCATCATGATCCACACGAAATCTTCGATACCCCGCCGGCGATTGTCTGCAATCAGTACTCGCTGACCAATTTGCCTTTCTTTATTGCTTGGCAATCGCCCCAGGGTCCTTAAGCTAATCTCGGCAATTAGCTCGTCTTTTGTGAGTTTACTATTGGCAAGCTGCGTAATCTGACTTTCGTCAGCCTGTATTTTGAGTTCGATTTCCGGGGCGTTCAGCAAGTGCAGTGCCTGCGCCATGGTGGGATCCCCGCTACTGCCACACTCACAGGGTGATTCCCGCAGACTGCGGCCAAAGGTATCCAGAAAATAGGATGGTAGTTGATTATCCCAAAGCTCGATTGCACGGGTGCCTGTCGGGTGGCCGGCATATTGTTCCGGCACCCCGGTGACCTGACAAATTGCATCAAGCATGACCTCTGCAGGTAAACGTCGAACCAGATAGTGACTATACGCCTGATCGTCTGTTTTATTGGAATCGGTTGGCGCGCTGGCAAGCTGAAAGGTATGGCTGTTCAGGATCGCTCTCATTAATTGTTTAATGTCAAACTGACTTTCTGTCAAAACAAACGATAAATGGTTGAGTAATTCCGGATTCGTGGGCGGATTGGTTTCCCGGAAATCATCTTCAGGTTCCACCAACCCGCGACCCATTAGATGTTTCCAGATACGATTGGAAATCAAACGGGAAAAATAGGGATTGTCAGGTGACGTAATCCAGCGGGCTAATTCCGGTCGCGGGTCGGTTGTGTTATCGGCTGTCGTAGCAGTGCCTGCCAAAGGCTGTGTTTTGACAGCCTGTTTGATGACAGGAATCGAGATTGACTGATGGCCGGGATGATAGATCAGTTCGCGATTCTCATCGAGCGTGTCGCGTTTCATCCCGTTGAAGTAACCGGCTAAACCATAGAAATCGGCCTGGCCCCATTTTTCGAACGGATGATGATGACATTGGGCACAGTCCATGCGAACTCCCAGAAATGCCTGGCTGATCGTTTTGGTCGCGTCTTCCGGAGTCCGTTGACTGCGATAAAAATTGGCGGGTCCCACATTACCCGTATTGCCCGTGGCAACGATGATGTCATAGACCCATTGGTCGTACGCACGGTTTTGAGCGACTTGCTGGCGAATCCACCGGTAAAACGTATAGGCACTGCGCCCACCAATTGTTTTGGAATTGATCATCATGATGTCAGCCCATCGCTGAGTCCAGTAATTGACAAAATCCTCAGAATTAAGTGCCTCCTCTATGGCCCTCATCCGTTTGTCTGCAGACGGGTCGTCCAGAAACGCTCGTGTCTGTTCGGAGGTCGGAATCGTCCCCGTTGTCTTTACCAGTAATCTACGCAGAAATGTGGAGTCGTCGCAGAGTTCAGACGGGCTGATTCGCAGTTGCTCCCACTTATCCCAGGTGAGATCGTCAATTTTGTTTTTGCTGGTAAACCAGCCAGGCCTCCGTGGAGGGGCGATCCCCGGTTGTGGAATCACCACACGGGCAACGTCTACGTGCCCCATATAATTAATAGTGATCGCAGCCTCGCCGGCTAGCTTGCCGGTCTCAATGACACCCTCAGCACTGCAGTCGGCAATAACTTCCATGTTGGTGCTGTAGATCGAGGCGCGTGTGACATCCCGCCGACTCCCGTCGCTGTACGTGGCAATTACTCGTAGTTGCTGCAGAGAGCGAGGAGTCATGCTTCGTAATGAAGGGGTAACTTCGATGTGTTCTACTGTTGGCGTGTCGGGGTTTCCCCAGGGCATGCCCTGCTTGATCCATTCCCGCAGAAGTTCCGCATCCTGAGAATCGGGTTTCATACGTTCCCCACCGCCATGAGCAACAAGTCCTGTACCCTTGCTGTAGATCAAACTTTGCTCAATAGCGCCGGGAAATACACGCCGTCCGCGACCTTGGCGTGTAAGTGCCTCGTAATCCGTCGCCGGGTCGAAACCAAAGACACTCAGCTGAAATCCGTTTTGACCGCCCTGACGACCGTGACATCCACCGCCGTTGCAATTTAGTTTGCTCAGCAGAGGGATGATGTCCACCTCAAAGTTAACCGGAGGATAATCCGCATAACCACGGACTTTAACCGGAATGACTTCCTGAAAGTCGCCAATCATAATGTTCAGCTGTGTGTCACCTTCGCTGACTCCTAAAACCAGCGAGTTGGAGAGCGTTGCAATCGAGCTATCCTGGATAGTTAAGACTGCTTTGGATGTCAGGTCGGCAATCAACCCGTCGCCCCGCTGTCCGGTAATCAGAATCTGAGTTTGACGATTGCGTCCACTGATATTAACCACCGGTGGTTCAATGGTGATGGAATCATAGGTCTCTGCACAGACCGGAGTCATGCTCGCAAGGCACAGCAATATCGCGTTCAAGGATCTAAGAAAGGACATCTTTGTATTATAAACAGTCCCGTCAGTATCCGCTGAGAAGTTTTCAACTGAACGGGGTTAACAGTGACGTTTTGCAGGTAGAACGAAACCGAAATTAATTAAATTAGACTAAGCAATAATGTCCTGCACGACATGGCCGTGTACATCGGTAAGTCGGAAGTCACGACCGCTATAACGATAAGTCAGCTTTTCATGGTCCAGCCCCATCAGGTGCAGGATGGTGGCATGTAAGTCGTGCACGTGAACCTTGTTTTCCATTGCCGCAAAACCAAAATCATCGCTCTGACCGTATGTCATCCCTCCTTTAATGCCGCCACCGGCCAGCCACATTGTGAATCCGTGGTGGTTGTGATCGCGGCCGTTACCATTTTCAGCAACGGGTGTGCGACCAAATTCCCCTCCCCAGACAATTAACGTGTCTTTGAGTAAATCGCGCTGTTTTAAGTCTTTGATCAGTGCTGCGATAGGTTGGTCCACCATCTTGGCTTTCTGAGCATGGTTCTTGATGTCACCATGATCGTCCCAGGGTTGACCATTACCATAGAAGACCTGAACCATACGGACACCACTTTCAACAAGTCGCCGCGAAGCCAGGCAGGCATCGGCAAACTGGCCTGTCCCGTAGGAATCTCTGGTGGCCTGTGTTTCCTTGCTCAGATTGAAAACATCCTGTGCTTCTGTCTGCATGCGAAATGCCATTTCCATAGACTCAATACGTGACTCCAGCGGATTAGACTTTCCGCCCCGGGCCTGCAGGTGCAGTTCATTCATCTGCTTCAGGATGTCGAGCTGTTCACGTTGCGATACTTTTCCAATCGAAGTGTTGTTAATGTGACGGATGACATTTTTTGGATCCATCTTCGAATTGTTGATATGAGTTCCCTGGAAAATACCGGGCAGGAAACTGTTGCTCCATAACTGCGGACCGACAACAGGCTTCCCGGGACACAGAACAACAAAGCCGGGTAGATTTTGGTTCTCTGTACCAAGTCCATATAGCAGCCATGAACCCATAGCGGGGCGAGTTGGCTGGGTTTCACCACTGTTCATCATCAGCAGCGAAGGCTCGTGGTTAGGAATGTTCGTGTGCATCGATCGAATTACACAGATGTCATCAATCATTTCACCTACATTGGGAAACAGGTCACTGACTTCGATTCCGGACTGACCGTACTTTTGAAATTTAAAGGGAGATTTGAGGAGCCCACCTGTCTTTCGCTCGGTTGAAAGGTCTGCGGAGTCCGGACGTTGACCATTGTACTTTTCCAGAGCCGGTTTCGGGTCAAACGTATCTACCTGGGATGGACCGCCATTCATGAACAAATGAATAATATGTTTTGCACGAGGGGCAAAGTGAGGCGCTTTTGGGGCAAGTGGCTTGTCGCTGATAGCAGCATCTGAATCTGCTGCTAACGTGCCTTCGCCGGCCATGATACCAGCCATGCCAAGGACACCTAATCCGGTTCCCATTTTCTGAATGTACTGGCGACGTGTTAATCCGTGACGATAGGGTATCATTTTGTTGTTCCTAAAAAGCGCGATCGGCTTTGTCTGGGGTTCTAGTCTAAATACATAAATTCATTGCTGGCCAGAATTACCTGAGCATAGCGTTCCCAGCGACTCATTTGATTTTCTTCGGTGTCTTCTGTCGACAGGTAGGTCAGACCAAGGTTGAGTTCAGCATCCGATGGGTTGCGCCCATAGGCAAGCTGAAATGCCAACTTCACTCGGGAGTCTTCAGAATCAGGAGCTTCTTTGCGAAGTCGCGCTGAGAATGATTTGGCTTGTTGGATCATAAATGGGCTGTTTAACACAAATAACTGTTGCTGTGGAACGGTTGTTTCCGTTCGCTTGGCACTGGTGATATTGGCATCAGGAAAGTCAAACAGTCTCAGGAGACTGTCCAGTTCGTGGCGACTGATTTTCGCGTAAATTGTACGTCGCACATTGTTCGCATCGGCGAGATTGGTGGACGGGCCTTCAAGTGACTTGTCTAATCGACCAGAAACATCCAACAGGCCGTCGCGCCAGGCTTCAATATCCAGTCGACGTTGCTTCATTCGCCAGACATAGAGATTGTCAGCATCGATTTCCGCATTGACATCATTTGTATCGGTGCTTAGCTGGTAGGTTGCTGAAAGCATGATTTCGCGGTGTAGATGTTTGATGGACCAGTTATTATCAACCAGCGTACGGGCAAGGTAATCAAGCAATTCAGGATGCGTTGGCGGGTCGCCCAGAATCCCGAAATTACTTGGCGTGTTGACGATACCCCGTCCGAAGTGATATTGCCAGATGCGATTGGCTATTACCCGTGGAGTAAGCGGATTGTCGTCGGATGTGATATCATCGGCCAATTGCTTGCGTCCACTGCCCTCCTGATAAGCAGGTGAATTTTCACCCGCAAGAACCTGTAGAAAACGTCGTGGAGCGATTTCCCGTTTGTTAGCCGGATTGCCCCGCACGAAGACTCGCATATCTTTCGGAGAAGCTTCCGTGTAAGAATGAGCTACTGGAAACTTCGCAGGTGCAGTTTTCTTAGCCGTTTCTGCATCCGCCTTTAAGCGGATCAGCATTTCCCTGGCATCTCCTTCAAGGAATTGTTCAAGATCTTTATCTGATACCGCCAGCGGTCCGTCTTTGCCAAGTACTTTGGTCAGCAGATCGGTTGCACCACCTTCCGGCTGTACTGTAGGTTGTTCCGTGTAGACTGCAAACTGGACACTTGCCTGCTCACCACAAGGCCCCTGATCTGAGCCGCTATTGTCGAGCCCGCCGGCTCCTTTGAATATCGTATAGCCTGCCGGGATATCGTATACCAATTTGGATGGGGCATGCACGCCAACGCCGTTTTTGTATTCCTTGCCACCGACACGAATGGGTTGGCCCTGATAGTTTTTGTTTTTGGTCGGGCCGCCGAAGCCTTCCGCTTGCTTAGGATCAAGGTCAGAGAGGTTAATCACCTTGCCTTCCGCATTCTCAAATCGGGCGTCCACCCAGTCAGCATGGTCACAACTTTGGCCGTTTCCGGCATCGGTCACAATCAGGTAGATCTCTTTCTGGCCGGTGACATCCACGACGATATTTGCTTTCGGACGTACCTTGGTCGCTACCGGCGTCACGAACCGCGGGTGCCCCGGCTGGTATTGCTTACCTGTTTCTAGCTGGGCCAGATTGACGACCGCATTTCCGTCCGGTGAAATGTTCAACATTTTTTCGATAGCCTGCTGGAAACCGGTTGTTACAGCGGTAACGTCGTCCGGCAGCGGCGAATCCACTGTAATCGCAGCTGCTTTTTTGGGGGTCAGGTTGAACCACGCATCAAGTTCCGTAACCTTTCCTTTATTTTTGGGATCCAAAAAATTAATCCAGCGTTTTAGTAGATACTCATTGACCATAGAGGATTTGGCCAGAGCATTTGTGTTCAGGTTCTGGCCATTGGCTTTGGCTGCCTGAAAGAGCCAGACAGCATTCATGTAATTGGAAATATCACCAACCTTGGACTGAGCGGCAGTCTCTTTCTGGTCAGCCAGATACTTTTTGACTGCGTTGTCAGTATCTTTCAAACGTGTTTGTCCGTCGTTATAAGCCTGAATGTCTTCAGGTTTGCAGAGCGGAGCGTCATGTAAACGTGAACTGCTGAAGATACCAGCTATTGAGTAGTAGTCCTGAGTGGGAATAGGATCGAATTTATGGTCATGACAACGAGCACAGGAAACAGTGAGCCCCAAAAATCCGCGCGTCAGCGTATCAATCCGATCGTCCAGTTCGTCAGCCAAAGCGCGTTCACGATCCGTATTTTTATAATATTGTGCTCCTAAACCAAAATAGCCCAGTGCTACCAGATGTTCATATGGCTGCTGGTCGGTGGGCCCGTATAAGTCACCGGCAATCTGCAGGCGGACGAACTGATTAAAGGGCATGTCGCGGTTATACGCAGAAACCACCCAGTCACGATAACGGTAACCTTCGGTGTTGGGTCGGGTAGCAAAAGTATGAGCCTGATCTTCACTGTATCGGGCCACATCCAGCCAGTATCGCCCCCAGCGTTCTCCGTAATGAGGTGATTCCAAAAGTCTTTCAATCACCTTGGCGAATGCCTCGGCTGAGTTATCTTGAAGAAATTCTTTTACATCTGCTGGAGTGGGAGGCAGTCCGGTGAGGTCATAAGTGGCGCGGCGGATTAGAGCTTGTTTTGAGGCAAGGGAAACCGGAGTCAGGCCTAACTCGTCCATCTTGGCCAGAGTGAAGTAGTCGATGTTATTCTGAGGCCAGGCCTTGTTTTTTACCTCCGGACGCGCCGGCATTAGAACAGGTTGATAGGACCAGTGTTTGCGTCCTTCTTCAAAGTCGATCTCGCTGGCAGCAATTGCTGAACCGTCACGAGGGTCCGGAGCCCCCATTTCAATCCACTTTTCAAAATCAGCAATAATCGCGTCAGAAAGTTTTCCCTTTGGAGGCATCTCAAAGGATTCAAACTTAAGAGCCTCGATAATCAAACTTTCAGCGATGTTGTTAGGCACGACTGACGGTCCGGAGTCACCACCTTTGCGGGATCCGTCGCGTGAATCAAGAACTAATCCACCCTGAATGTTTTTAGCGTCCACAGCATGACACTGATAACAATGTTGTACCAGTACCGGGCGAATCTTTTGCTCAAAGAATTCAATCCCTTCCTGAGACGGTTTCGTATCGTCAGCCTGCGCCAGTGTCAGTAGCGCAAACGTAAGGAGTAAACCAAGGCTAATACGGCGTTTAGTCATAGCGTGGTAAATTACCTAATTATTTGGGTTATGTTTATACACATTATATCTATTAATTTTAACACAGAAATCCTAACTCGCTCAATTCCGATTAGAAGAGAGTTTGCCGGAGCAGAGGTGTTAGTTTCGCCTATGTCAAAATATCCTTAATAATGTTTCCATGAACATCAGTAAGACGGTAATCACGCCCTGCATGACGGTAAGTTAGACGGGTATGATCGATTCCTAAGCAATGCAGCAAGGTGGCGTGAAAGTCATGCGGCGAACACTCATTTTCGGTGACTTGCATGCCGAATTCATCTGTCTTACCGTAAACCATACCCCCTTTAATTCCGCCGCCTGCGATCCAGGAGGAATAGGCATTGGCCCAGTGACCCCGCCCGTCGGTGCCTGCAGATGGAACACAGGGACCACGGCCAAATTCTGTTGTGAAGACCACCAGTGTTTCATCGAGCATCCCCCGTTGTTTTAAGTCTTTGATGAGAGCCGCAATCGGCCTGTCCACGTTGCGAGCAAGTAGCGGGTACTTACTGA
>PAPJ01000027.1 GCA_002709045.1 Planctomycetaceae bacterium
CTTATTTCGGCGGACGTGTTCTTGCTAATGAAACAGCAATGAAAGATCCAGCAGTCCTCGCAGCATTCGCAGCAATGCAGCAACGAAATTGGGAAGAACTCAAAACACCAACTGGAGGCAGTTGGAATATCAGTGACCGCCACTAGGTCACTTTTTTCTTTGTTCAGTTCACAAGCATTTTTTTCATCATGTACACACCTCCAATCAATCACAATTACGGAACCCAGTCTGATGTAGACAGTCAAGCAGGAAAGGGAAAATCTCTCAAGATTCCTGGTGTTGGTTACGGATGGTCACCCGTTGACTCAGTTATTTTTCATGACGATACTGAATGGGTTCCTGTCAAAATTGGCATTGCTCACGGATCTGAAGCACAAGCGGTAGAAAGATCAGCAGGTGCAGCAACTGACCAAGGTTCGGATCAGCATTATCATTTCATCACTCCCGTTTACTCTTGCAAAAGATGGGAAGATTTCATAGGTAACTACCTTAGAGATTTGGGATACTCAACTAAGCACGGGTATGATTCTCAACTATCTGATTATCATAAGCAATTTTATGTACGTCAGACAGGAGGCAAAGAATGGTTCGTTTTGCCATTGAGTGTTTTGAAAGAGGCATTGAGATTAGCAGATGAATTCATGGCAAGGGGTGGAAAGAAACCCACAAGACTAGATCCATTTTACGGCAACAGCAAGAGAGAAAAGTATGAGTGGATCGGTGAGACTTACAGCAATCCAGCAGCAACATTTAAAATCAATTCATACGGTGACCCCGTTGCAGACATGAGCGACAGATTAGGTGGACCAATCAAGAATAAAAAACTTGAATTCGCTTTCATGATGAGACGCATGACTGGAATTGCACCTAAAGGATGCAAATCACAGGACACACGCTATAGGCACGAATTCATCTGAACAGTCTAACACACACCCTGTCCAAATGACAGGGTTTTTTGTTGGATGCCGATATTGGGGGTGTGCCGAGTGGGACTCCTAACCATTTGAAAGTCTACAAAAGTATCACAACGAGATATAAATATTTCTGCGAAATTCAAAACTCAAAACCTTGATTTTGAAAAAAATTTTCCAGCAAAAAATTGCCCAAAAAACCTGAGTATGCTATAATGGAACAAACAAAGGATGAAATGGCACATCAGCAGCTTTTGGAGAATCCGAAGTATGCTGTACACGTGCATGATAGTCAAATCAAACGGATAACCGAAATACTTGAAGAACTTGCAAGTAGAATAGTAACACTTGAAGACAAACTAATAGATTTGGATTTAAATGTGAGATTCAATAAATCACCATCTCCCGATGGTCCGCCCGAACCACCTTCAGGAACAGATTATGGAAGAACAAACTGATTTACAAGACATACTGAATAACTTTGAGGAATTCTGTGATAACTTTGAATACTCAGCAGCAAAACGATTTTCTGGAATAGATAATGAATCAAGACAACCAATTGACAATACAGAAGTGCAACGAATTACTCCAACAGTTGTCCGAGAGGTTGACGATGGTGGAACAAAGGGTATTGAACTTAGAGTACCCCCAATTGATGTACAAGCCACCGAAATCCCAGAAGCATGAGAGTATAGCAGAAACACTAGATTATATTCATAACAGTATAGAGGAATTAAAGCAATGGCAGTCCCAGGACCAATAGCAACTGGTGCAAGTACAATAGCAACAGGACATTTATGTACAGTTACTACTACACTTGATCCATTAACATTATCTAAGACTGTACTTGCAGGTGCTGGTGGAAATTTAATTGCGATTGGTGCAGGTGTAGCAAAGATGACTGAGACATTGACTATTTTACATCCAGTTGGTGTGCCACCCCTGTGTACTGGTCTACATGCTATGCCAATCCTTACGGGTATACCAACTGTTTTGGTTAACAAGAAACCTGTGGCAGTTGTTGGCAGTCAGGTAGATGCTGGCACAGTCACGAGTGGAGTGGCAACCGTACTTATTGGTACTAAGGGAGTATAAAGACTTTCTTAAGTTATACAACAATTGATTATTATATATGACATCCCTGCATATATAGTTTAACTTTATGAATATTATTCATGGCAATTATGAATGGTGGGAATTATATCCCTGCAAAACCCAAAACAACTCGTCAAGGTTCTTCAAAGAATACGAAGCTTAGTGCGTCAGCACGAAATGGGCGTAAGAAAAGATACCGAGGTCAAGGTAGATGACCCCCGACTCCGACCCGAACGCCGAAGACTCCGATATGATTACTGTATTTGGAACTGTAAAGTTCCGTCCAATTCAAAGATTTGGTAAAACTATACCAAATTATTTTATTTCCGAAGCGGGAGAACCTTGGAGTACTAAAACTAGTGCTGCTGGTAAACCATTAACTCCCTGTGGTAGAGGAACATATAGCAAAATAGGTAATAAACCTACAGATTCAAACCATCCAAATTGGTTGAAAGCAAAAAAAGCATATTCTGCTGGTGCAAAAGCGACAGCAGATGGTGCTCCAAGGAAAGCATACCCTCGTATTAACTGTCTTCTTCCTAAAGACTGGTCTGATGATAATTACGAATATCATTATAATAAGGGTGCTAATTCACGTCAGATGACACTAGACATCCATAAGGCAGTTATGGACACTTGGAGACCTATTGATGAGTATCCACCTGATCAGTTAAAAGAAACCTGGAATGACGTTCCAGAGGTCTGGAGACAGTGGGTTAGGGATACTGTTATCATAGATCATATAGATGGAGATACATGGAATTCCAATGTGGAAAATCTAAGATATTGCACACCAAGAGATAATAACCCTTGGATTAAAAAACATAACGAAGAATCTCTAAATAACACTAGTGACGAGAATCATTGTGATGAAGACCGACAAGAGTGACGATTTCATTAAGTCTGGTAGAAGACTTATAACTGACCAAGATTCAGACAAACTGCTTAGTGGTTTGTCTGAAATCCCCAAACATAATGTAACTAAAATTAATGCTAGAATTTCAACACAGGACAGCAACACTATTTCCAACAATTCTAATTGAATTTAAACTAGAAAATTCAGATGAATTTAATAAATCTGTAATAGAGCATCTCTACGCAGAACGAGAAAAGAATCCAAATCCAAAAAATAACTATTCTGCGAATGGACCAAAAGCATGGCATTCTGAAAAGGATTTACATCTAATAGAAGAACAGTGGTCAAGAGATTTATATAATCTCATAGTGAATACTGCTAGTACCTATGCTAATAGGGAAATCCCTGATGATTCCTATATTGAGTGTTGGGGCATGATTTTACCCAATGCTTGTTATTCAAATTACCATACTCATCCAGGATGTAACATTAGTGGTACATATTGGTTACAAGTACCTAAAGAAATGGAAGGTTTGGAAGAAAAGGATGGAGATCAAGTAGGGGGAAGGTTCTGTGTACCTGATCCTAGAGGCGGTGCTTCAGCAGGATTGGATGTTCTACCCACATTTACTAAATTACCTGTACCTGGTCATGGTATGACATTCGGTAGTTGGTTACCTCATTGGGTTGAGAGTCACTATTTTGATGAAGATAGAATTGCATTGTCGTGGAATATTACATTAGGACATTCTATATCTGATAATGCCGAGCAAGAGCAAAGAAGAGAAAAACCAGGACAAGTTTGGAATGATAAGAAGAAGATAATTACTCCTCCACCAAAAGTTACGCAGAAAATTATTCTATAATCGCTAAATAACTACTGACTTCGTATATTGTCGGTAGATGACGACCAAGTTGTCCTTTAAGGACATTAATATCACATTTAAGAAGCATCCTGTTACTAATGACTTAGTTGTTAGTAGGGATGCTTCTGCTATTAAGCAAGCATTAACTAATTTATTGCTTACTAATAAAGGAGAGCGTCTATTCAACCCAAGATACGGATCAAGCATAAGAAGCTATCTATTTGAACCACTAGATTATGGTACTGCAGCTCAAATACAGGCAAATATTGTTTATACTATAAACAAATTTGAACCAAGAGTAGATTTAGAGAGTGTTGTTGTAAATCCAAACTATGATAACAATGGTTTTGAAGTTGAAATGGTTTATACTATAGATGGTATTGATGCTCCACCTACTGCGGTAGACTTCTTCCTAGAACGAACGAGATAATGCCATACACTCAATTAAACAATTTAGATTTCGTTGATATCAAAACAACTCTCAAAGAATACATGAGAGCACAAACTGATTTCACTGATTATGATTTTGAAGGATCAGCAATAAGTCAAATCCTTGATGTATTGGCGTATAACACGTATTACACTGCCTTCAATACAAACATGGTGGTCAATGAGTTATTCCTTGACTCAGCGACTCTCAGAGACAATGTAGTGTCTTTGGCAAAACAGTTAGGATATAGTCCTAAGTCTGTTACTGCACCTAGTGCTACTATAGATTTAAATTTAACCTTTACTCAATCTGCACCATCAACTGTTGTATATAAAGCTGGTAGTGGATTTGTAACGAATTACGATGATACCTTATATCGTTTCGTTTTGAATGAAGATTATGAAGTAAGTGTTGATAATAATGTTGCTTCGTTTACTGACATGAAGGTATACGAAGGTTCTTTGATGAAAATGACTACATTGGTAAATCTTTCAACGAAGCAAAGGTTTATTATTGAGAATTCTTCAGTTGACACTAATACTATAAGAGTAAAGGTATATCCTTCTGGAAGTTCTGTTAATTTTGATACCTATAAATTGGCAAATAATATATTAGATATTGGATCAGAAGATAAAGTATTTTTTATTAATGAACAAGAAGATGAAAATTACGAGATCTTCTTTGGTGACGGTGTTTTGGGAAGAAAGTTAGAAGATGCTGAAGTAGTTGAGATAACTTATATCATAACAAATGGTGTTGCTACTAATGGTGCAAGTAAATTTAAATTTAATGGTATATTAAATGATGAAAATGGTAATGTAATACAACAACCATTTGCTAATTCTAGTTTAACTACGAAGTCTATTGCTTCTGGTGGAGCAGATATTGAAGGTATTGATAAGATTAAATATAATGCTCCTAAGTATTACGGATCACAAAATAGAGCAGTTACAGCAAACGATTACAAGGCAATCGTTAGAAACATATATCCAGCAGTGAGTGATATTATTGTATTTGGTGGTGAAGAGCAAGAACCACCTTCTTATGGTAAGGTATTCATTTCTATAAAACCATCTGAAGCATCTAGTTTGTCTTCTTATACAAAGAATGAATTAGGTAAAGAGTTGAAACAATATACTGTTGCTTCAATCAAACCAGAATTTGTTGATCCTTCAATTCTTTATATTGAGTTGGATAGTAAAATATTTTATAATGGGAATCAAACAAAATTAATAGAACAGGAAATTTCTGCTAAGGTTGCAACTGGTGTAACTGAATATCTTAAAACATCTGATACAGAAAAGTTTAACGGAAAGTTTAGATATAGTAAATTTATTAGTGTTATTGATAATTGTAATACTTCTATCAATTCTAATGATACTAATATCATTATGAGAAAGGATTTTATAGCACAGATAAATGCATCTTCATACTATGAAGTATGTTTCCAAAATAAATTCCTTAAAGATTGTGATACTTCGGTTGTTTCATCTACTGGAATGACTGTATTTGAATATCCAGAATATACATCTTATCTAGAGGATAGAGATGGTAAAATAGTCCTATATAGACTAGATTCCTTAACTGGTGAAAAGATATTATTAAACGATTCCGTGGGAACTGTTGATTATGAAAAAGGCGAAGTTCAATTGTACGACTTTACTATTTTAAAAGGTACTTATTCTGATAATCGTATTGAATTACGAGTCAAACCTGCCAATAAAGATATTGAAGTTAAACGTGAGGCATACCTAGACGTAGATGTGTCAAAGAGTAAATTTATTGCGTATAAAGAGTGATAAAGACTGCAAATAAGATCTCATTTTTAATTGAGTCTCAATTACCAAATTTCATAAACGAAGAGTATGAACTTTTTAGTAAGTTCATACAAAAGTATTATGAGCAATTAGAGATTCAAGGACAACCTTTGGATATTATTAGTAATATTCAAAATTATCGTGATATTGATTTTTATGAAAATGATATATTAAAGCAGTCAGCTACACTGGTTGGAGTACTTAGTGATGCAGACCCTGTTATAACAGTAGATGATGCTACTTCATTCCCAGAGAACGGTGGGTATATTAAAATAGATGATGAGATATGTTTCTATGCTAGTAGAACAGAAACACAGTTTTTAGATGTAAGTCGTGGTGTAAGTGGTAATACGACTTTAGGAGATTTATATACTAAGAGTAATTTTGTAACAACACAATCTTCTACTCATTTAAATGGTAGTACTGTACAAAATATTAGTAATTTATTTTTATATGCTCTTGTAAAGAGTTTTGAAAAGCAATATCTTGCAGATTTTCCAGAAGCATATTTAAAAGAAGAAGTTGATAAAAGAACATTAATAAAGAATATAACTAATTTTTATCAGTCAAAGGGTACTGATAATTCAATTAAATTCTTATTTAAATGTTTAATTAAAGATGATCCCAATCCATCTATCTTATATCCTAGAGATTTTACAGTTAAATCTTCTGATTCTAACTGGATTAATAACTATTCTTTAAAAGTAAAAATTGTAAGTGGTAATCCTATTGATTTAATAGGTAATAGAATTGTTCAAACTACTGGTACATATGCTTCTGCTGTAGTTGATAATGTTAGATATACTGGAAAATATGATGGTGATGAATTATACGAAATAATTCTTGCAGAAGAATCTGTAAATGGATATTTTAGTATTTCAAATAAAACAAGGTTGACAAAGGATGTTACATCTTTAGATACCATTGGTAGTAGAGTTAATGTATTTTCTACTCTTGGTTGGGACAAGGAAGGACAATTTTTTATAGGTGGAGAAACATTTTCATATAAAGAGAAGAATGTAAATCAATTTGTTATATCGGATAGAACTGCTAATGGTGTTTATCCTATAGGTTCTACAGTAACTTATGGACATACTGTATCTGGTTCTAATGTAACTGTATTGGTTTATGGTATTCTTTATGGTGTTGAAAATAATGAGAGTGTTCCTTACTCAAATGCTGGTGATACGATTGATATTTCAGAACCAGGGTTTACTACTGATGATATAAGAATTTTTGATGATCAAAATAATATTAGGTGGGAATTGTATGGTATTTCACCTGCTGTTCCTGGATTAAATTCTAATGTCTCGGCAATATTTGAAGATGTTGATTCTTATTATATTGCATCTTCTGGTTGGCCTTCTCATGTTATAGGAACAGGTATATCAACTGATGGAACTGATCAAAAGAATTTAAAGATTATTAGGAAGAGACCTATTTCTACAACTGAGTCTTATGAGACTAAGTATAGAGATATTGGTATTGCTACTAATGGTATTCCATTTTTAAGTTATAAAGATGAAGATGTTGTTTATAGTGGTCCTATTGAAAGCATCTCTATAATTAATAGGGGTACTGGGTATAACAATCCTCCTTTTGTATTGGTAAATAATACTCCAAATATAGCACGTTCAAAACTTGCTGGTCAGGTTGTTGAATCAGTAATCGTTGATGTTCCTGGTGAGTACGATACTATACCAACAGTAGATATTGTATCTGGTAGAAATGCTAAAGCGAGTGCTGTTGTTACTAATGGAGAAATAACAAGTCTTATTATTGATGATCCTGGTGAGTATTATTCACACCCACCACAAATTAGAATAGCAGATAAAGTAGGTAAGGGTAGGTATGCAAATTATGTTGCAGAGGTCTCAACTTCTGGACAGATTACTGGATTTACGAAAATAACTGGTGGAAATCTTTACACACACGGCAATGTTGTTGTTGATATAATTCCAGATGGATCTGGTGCTACTGGAACTGCATCTATAAAAGAATGGAGAAAAGATAGGTATTATAAGCATAATATTACAAATTCAAATCTAGACTTTGATAATGGATATAAGTTTTATAATATTATTCCTTCCAAGGGACATGGATATGCTTATTATGCTTCTCCTTCTACGTTAAGAGCAAATGATAATGGAGGATCTCATTCACCTATTCTCGGATTTGCATACGATGGAAATCCTATCTATGGTGCTTATGGGTATTATGAACCATTAGATTCAACTAGTGCTATTTCCCAGATGTCATCTAGTTACTCTTTGAATACAGCAAGAGTAGGTGGACCAGCAGAGGATTCTTTCAATCCATTAGGTTCTTTTATTAATGATTATACTTATATTCCTGGATACGGAACATTAGATGAAAATAATGGACGTTTTTGTGTTACACCAGAATTTCCTGATGGTACTTATGCATATTTTGTTACTGTTAATAGTTCTAATGAACCAGTATTTCCATATATCATCGGAAAGAATTATTATTCTATACCAGTAGATTCTAATTATAATTCAGAGATATCTCAAGATGATATACCAAATACAGCTTTAAGATTGAGAACAGGTGGTATTGATAAGAATGGAGATTCAACTACTGCTCAAATTGCTGAAGTAACTAGAGGAACTGTATCATCTGCTACAATTATTAGTAGTGGAAATAATTTTTCTGTTGGTAACGAATTAGTTATTGATAACAGTGATACTGGTGGATCTGGTGCTGTTGGTGAGGTTTCTTCTGTTAAAGGGAGTAGTGTTGTATCATTAGATTCCCAGTCCTCTAAGGTTCTTTATTTTGATCTTAGTAATATTGGATACCTTTTTGCTGGAGACACCATTACACAAGCAAATACTGGTGCTACAGGAACTTTAATTGGTGATGTTATATCTGCTAAGACGTTTGTTTTAAAGAATGTAACAGGAACATTTAATAGTACAGATGTACTATCTTCAAATACAGAAGTTATTTCTTTAATATTAGATAAGAGTTCTTCTTATACTAAAGGATCTATATTAGTATTAGAAGATGGTATAGCTGTTGAACCTGTTGCTAGAGGAGAAGTTTTAGAATCAACAACAAATCAAAATAGTGTAAAAGTAAAAGTTACAAAAACAGGTTTTGTTCCTTCAACTACTTTATTCTTATCAAGTGAAAATTTAAATGATACTACTGGATCTAAGATTTTCTCTATTACACCATTAAGTTCAAATCTTTCAATATTTGAAATAACTGATAATGTAGCTTTAATTACTACTTCAGTACCACATAATGTTAATGTTGGAGCAGATATTGACGTTGATATAAATCCAGATGATAATACAACAACAACTAATTATTTTGTAAGAAGTAGAATATATCAAGAAGTAACCCTTAAAAACCTAGTCATATCAAGGGTTCTCAGCGATACAGGAATTGGACGAATTGAGATTCTGAACAGTGGTGCAAATTATACAAATGATGTTTATGAAGATATCGCATTATCTGGTGGAACAGGTAATGGTGCTAAAGCAAAAATCACAGTTGAGAACAATCTTGTAACAAAAGTAGAGATAACTGAAAAAGGTACTGGTTATAATAAATTTGATCTTCTTACTGTAGGAGATACAGCTTTAGGTAAGACTGACACAAGTGAACCAAGGATAGCAGTCCGTGTTGATCATGTTGGTTTCTCATCTGAGAATTCTAAATTACATCTTGATAGTTCTTTAGATATCAAAATTAATGATCATCTTATAATAGGTGATGAAATTGTCAAGGTAGAAGGTATTGTAGACAATACTGTTATAGTTCAAAGAGGATCTAATAAGGTAGATCATTTTGACGGTGCTGTTGTTGCAGTACATGATCCAGGATATAATCTTTCTAATGGATATAAAATCAATAGTACTGGGGTTGTTACCGAAGATTCTAATAATGCAATTGTGTTATCATATGATTCAGTAACACAAAAAGTAGTATTTGTTTATGATTATAATCAATCATTGACTAGTATTGATTCTTTATCATTAACATCAGTATTTTTTGATGAGAGTTCTCCAAAATCTAGACTGGTAGAGATTGAAAGTTATTCATCTCCACAGATATATTTTGAGTTTTCCACAGATGGATCTACATTTACTAGAAACCCTATAATTAATATTAAGAAATATTACAAATATAACTTTGATGTTACTCATTCATCAATGACTGGCAAAAAGTTTAATATTTCTCCTAGTATTAATTTTAATATAGTTACTCCTGAATTATTAAAGGTTCCACCTTTAATTGATCTTAAATTAGGATTTGGAGCAAGAACAGATTCTAATACTTATGCAAATAAAGAAGAAGTATATTATTCAAAATACTATTATTTTGATGAAAATAGTATAGTTTCCAGTGAAGGATCTTATTTTAATGTAGTTGAAGATCCATTACAAGGATCTAAGAAATCTTTATATACAACATCTACAGATATAGTATATTCAACTGGTATAAAAGCATCTCATGATGGTAGTGGATCTATTTCATATAATACCAAATCACCATTTGCTATTGGTGAAATAGCATCTGTTAATATAGTTAATATTGGTATTGATTATAGTAAGATACCAGTAGTAACAGGAATTTATGATAATGATGGTTTTGTTGATAAAACTGTAGAGTGTTATTTAAATAGTAATGATATTGGTGTTCCAACTAGTATCAAGATTTTTAATAATGGTGGATTATATCATAATGATTTTTCATTACAATCTACCTTTAGATCTAACTATGTTCTTATATTATCTGGATTTAATAAAGATGCTTTTGGTGTTGGTGAAACAGTAATACAGAAATCTGGATCAGTTGAAACTGCAAGGGCAAAAGTTACTTCTTGGAGAGAAGGATCTAATATATTACTTATTGATAATGTTACAGGTGTTTTCAAAAAAGGATTACCTATTATTGGACTTGCTAATAGAAATATTGCCACATTAGATGATATTAAGTTTACTAGTTTTAAACCTAATATTAAAACATATTTTGATAACTTAGGTTATTATGGCTCTGATTATGGTAAGATTAGTGATTCCAATCAGAAGATTCATGATTCATACTATTATCAAGATTATTCTTATTTGATTAAATCAAAGACTCCTGTTGATAATTGGAGATCTTTAATTAAAGAAACTACTCATCCAGCTGGATTCCAATTATTTGGTGAAGTATTAATTGAATCATCTGGTCAAAATAGAATGCCAGGAAACACTAGTGTTAGTAGAGTTAGTGTTATACAAGCATGGAATCCAGAAAAGAATAAGATTACAGTACAGAGTACTAAGAAACAGATTACTCAAAATATTGTACTGATGAAGAACCTTAATGTTGAGAAGGGTGTTGGTTCTGCATCTCTTGATACAGCAAGTCTTTCTGAGATTAGTGCTGGTAATTTATTCTTAGATTCTCCTTTTAATGGATCTCTTACAAATAAAGGTAATTTAGAAGGTAGAACAACATTTACATTAAAAGATATTAACGGTCATGTAGTAAAGCCATATAATGAACAGTCATTGATTATTACTTTAGATGGTATATTACAAGAACCTGGTGTTTCTTATACTATTTCTGGAGATCAAATTACTTTTGCTCAACCTCCATTAGGACCATCTGTTAAGAATGAGCAAGATATTCCTGGTGTTACATTCTATGGTAAATTATTTGAGTTTAAGAAAGATAGTTTAAATCAGAGATATCTTAAGAAGATTAGAAATATTTTCCAAAGAACTGGAACTTGGATAGATGCTGCTAACCAGCTTGAGATGAATAGAACATTTATTCAAGAAGAAACACTTGGATATATTAAGAATAAGTATCCAGTATTGTCATGGGGATCTTTAGAATCTAAGTGTATACGAGATATAGGATTGTTTATTGATGCTATAGCACATGATTTGAGATTTGGAGGAAATGAAAAGACTATTATTTCTGCCGAATCTTATTTTACTAATGATACTCTTACATCTTTAATAGGTGATGCAGTTTTAGTTGATCCTAGTGAACCTAATGGAGATAAGATTTCTGAGTTGGAGGCAACTGTAGAAGCATTCAGTTACATGAATCGTCTTGCTAAGTTAGCAATGAGGAACTGGGATTATATTGATCGTCAGGTTTCTTGGACTCCTGGTACTAACCAAGTTACTATTAGTGACACAAATAATATTGCTTTGGGTATGAGAGTTAGTGCTGGTAGGGCATTTCCTAAAGAAGCAAGAGTTATTCAAATTGTTGATGATAGAAATATCAGAATTGGAAGAAAATTATCTGATACAGAAGTAGAAAATATAAATTCTCTTCCTCTTGCAGAGACATCAGTAAATATCATTTCTGATAATACTACTCTTGATGATAATACAAATACAGTTAGTTCTATAACTCAGGTTGGGGAAGGTTTCTATCTTCGTATTGGATCATCAGTTTATTATGCTTTAACACCAGCTGATTCTGCTCTTCCTTCAGATAATGCTCAAATGATATTCTCATTTAGTCCTCTTAATGATGGTACTTATTATGATGCTTCGTTGTTAATTGAAAGGAACAAGTCTGATATTATTGCTTCTGCTGTTGATGCTGTTGATGCTAAGTATCCATCACATGCTGTTACAGGATATACTGCTAAGTGTGAAAGAGATTTGGGATATCTAATTGATGCTGTTAATTACTCATTAAGATATGGTGGAAATGAGAAGATAATTCACTTTGCAAGAAGTTTCTTTGTTGGAAATGATATGACTCATTTGTATGGTGAGTTACCAGAAGCTTTATATGCTTTCCATCAAGCAAGAGATTTGATGATAAAGGCAATGAGAAATCAAGGTGCTGTTACTGATAGTTCAATTCGTATTGATAATCAAGTACCTTTATGTGCTCAAATTGAAAGTGCAATAGCAACGTATGTTTCTAGTGTTGAAGTTATACTTGAGAGAGGAGTTAATGCTGTTGAATTAATAAGACAGAATAATAATGATAGTGGATATTGGTCAAATACACAGTCTTATACTAATATTAATATACTACCAGATCCACAATTAGTTAATGGTGTACTGAAAGAATGTGAAGATGTTTCTTCTGCATTAGATTCTTTATATGAGAATGTTAAGCAAACATTAAATACAGGAGTTGGAACTTCATCTATATCCAAACCAGATTACATCAATAACGAAAATAATATATTTGAATTATATTATACTGATGGAACTGCTGTTGATACTGAAGTCAATGAAGATCTATTTGTAGCATTAAGTGGAGTTTTACAACATACAACCTCTTATTATATTGATAGAACTACCGTACCAAATAAGATTGTTTTTGATGCTCCACCTATTTGGGGTCAGAATGAAAATACAAAAACAGTTTATGAACCATTAGCTGTTGAAAAATTCTTTGCTCATGGAGTAGGTGCTTATCTTAGATGTACTATTAATACTAATGATACTAAGGGATCTAACGGTCCATTTTTAATCCTTGATTCTAAAGATCAATCTAAGATAATTAGTGCTCCAGAATTTGCGTTAGTCTTTATTGATGGTGTATTACAAAGAGAAAAAAATTCTTATATTATAAATGGACCTACTATTACTTTTAATAGAAACATTTATAGAGGTAATAATGTTGAAATGATTGTTCTCTATGGAAGAGATTTAGATTCTTCTATTAGTCTTTATGATTTTGAGTCTAATGAGTATTATAATGAGATTCTATTAACTTGTGATGCTGGATCTGCTAATGATTTTGCTGCTTGGAAGAAGTGGTTTGGTTTATCACATGATGATCATCAAGTAGCATATCAAAAGATAAATGGAGAGAAAGTTTTCATAGGTAATGTAAAGACATACACTACAACTAATCAAAAATTAATTATTAATCTATCTGGTAATAATCCTGCAATGGATGGATCATCAGTATTTTTCTCTGGTACAGATAATTTCTTTGGTGCTGAAGATTTCAATGATGAGTATGAATTAACAGGAACAACTAATACAATTTCTGTAGTAAGAAATAGTTATAACGATTATAGAATGCAGAGAAACTCTGCTAGATGGTTGTATGGATCTAAGAAAGCAGATAACTCTTTCTATGAAAAACATAGAGGTAGTGCTAATTTAATTGCTGGAGATTCTATTAGAATACATGGTGAAGATGATTATAGAACTATAAAAGAACTTCCTCAGTATGTAAGTCCCAAAACTTATAATGCTGGTGAGGAAGTATCAAATAATTTCTTTGGATCTTGTTTTACTACAGATTATATTGGTAACAGAAGAGGAGAAGGTCTTTCAGTCACCTGTCAAGTGACTAATGGTGAAGTATCTTCTATTACTTGGAATAAGACTACTTACAATGCACAGAATCAAGTTGAAAAACGTAGTGATGCCAAGGGTTACGATACCACACCAATATTACATTTCATTCCTATAGATCAGAAAGGAGGTGGAGCAAGAGCAGAGGTTATTGTAACTGATGGTGAGATAGTTGATATAGTATTAACAAATTCTGGTTCTGGTTATACTACTGCTCCAGCAGTTGTTACTGCGAGACAATATGATCTTATTAAACAACGTGGAAGAAAGATTGATAGTTTAATTAATATAAAGGTAGAAACTGAGTTACTATACAATACTTTCCCTGGAACTATTATTCCTGTTGATATTACTCCTATCAGAGGAACTGATCCTGTTTCTCCAATTCCACTTGATCCAGACCTTCCTGGTGATAAAGATCCAGACGGATATGTACGTTCTTCTTTAGCGTCTGCTAATCATATCCAAATCACTGAGTTTATTACTAGGAGATTGGATGTACCTTCTCCTGATGGAAAAACACTTGAAGTTAATAGATATTTCCCAACAGTAGTTGATTCTGTAAGACTTCCTGATATATCACATACATCACAAGGAATAAGTATCTTAGAACTTGGTGCTTATGATGCACGTATGTTTAAACCTTTTGTTTGGGTAACCACGAAGGGTATTATAACAGTACCGCCTGGTCCTGGACCTGGTCCTGGACCTGGGCCAGGTTTTCCTCCTGGTCATCCAGGAAATCCTGATGAAAAAGTTTATACATATCAATTAGGATTCGTTGATCATCGTGGATTTGTAAAACCACCTCGTTTAGAGAACATGACAATGAGACCTTCATTCTTCCAGTGGGAGGGTGCTAAATTCATGAGTACAGGAGATATTTTATCTCCAGCAGGTCATTCCGTATCTGAATATACTATTGAAGAATTTGATAGATATGGTTTTAATCTATTACAATTTTCCGCAAACGCTTACTCTGGTTGGGCAGATGATGGATATTCGTTTAATATAGGTTATCCAACTATTAATAATTATCTAAGTCAACTAGAAGTTGATAATCTACCATCTGAATTTCAGGGTGGATTCGTTAGAAATGGTGGTGTAATCTATGCTAGTACTAGGTTATTCCCTTCTTCTGGAGTTATTTCCATTGGAAAAGAAAAAATATATTATAGTAATAAATTGACTGATCGTTTCTTAGGATGCCAAAGAGGATTTGCTGGTTCCATTATAGAAGAGCATCCTGTAGGATCTTATCTAAGAAACGCCTAATTAAATCATATAAATAAACCAGATTCGTTTTAAACACAAGAGCTCAGTGCTATGGCAGCTATTATTTCAGAAAAATTTAGAATCTTCAATGCGAAGCAATTCTTAGAATCACTTGGTGAAGCGGAAGCAACCAATATGTATTTCTTCGTTGGAAGATCCTCAAAGTGGGATGTTTACATAGAACTACACAACATCAGTGGTACTTTCCAAGTAGGAGAATCCGTCAGTGGCGGTGGATGGACTGCAACAGTAGCGGAAGTACACGCTAATAGTTTACTCTGTTCTAATGTCCTTCCTACTGCTACTACAACTCCTTCTTGGGGAACTACTATTACTGGTGGTACTTCAAGTGCAACTGGAGTCTCTAGTATATACAGATATGCTACGGAAGAAATTCCACCACTGCCTTTAGATAATCAAAGTGAGAAGCAATCAGTTTATAATGAATTAATTGCTGCCAAACGAATCAATTCTGATGCTGCTCGTCTTGTTATTCCTCGTTACAACTGGAATACTCAAGTAAATCCTAAGTTTGACATGTATAGACCTAACTATTCAGCAACTCCTGCTGGTGGTGGATCTATCGGTAAGCAAACTGCTCTTGGAAATAATGGATTAACAAGTGCTAAATTCTATGTTATGAATAACACATACGAAGTCTTTAAGTGCTTGTATAATGGTGAATCACCTGCTAATCCAACTGGTGTTAATGTTGTAGACGAACCAAAGAGTAATCCTACTGCTGGTCAAGGTACATTTGCAAACGGATTATTCATCTCAGAAAATGGTAATTATATTTGGAAGCATTTATTTACTTTACCTACAGGTGATGTACTTGCTTTCTTATCAACAGACTTCTTACCAATTGCTGCTTCAGGTGAGACATCAAGAGTTGCTGTTGAAGGTTTAGCAGTTGACGGTGCAATTCATGTAGCAGTAGTTAAAGATGCTGGTGCTGGTCTTCCTACATCAAATACTTATTATTCAAAGATTATTGGTGATGGTACAGGTGGAATAGTTAAGTTCACTACAGATGGATCTGGTTCTATAACTGACTCTTCAATTGAAGCAGCAGGTAGTGGATATACTTATGGTAATGTATTGTTGGAGCAAGGTAATGTATTTACTGATGCAGCTGCAACTGCTCCTGTAGGTACTGTTAATGCTTCTTCAACTGGTTCCATAGAAGCAATTATATCTCCTGAAGGAGGTCAAGGTTCTAATGCTGATGCAGAACTCTTTGGTAAGAGAGTGATGACAAATATTAGATTGACTTATGATGAAGGACAAGGTGATTTCCCTGTAGATAATGATTTCCGTAGAATCGGTATTATTCAAGATCCAACTACTTGGGGAACAACTGCTAAGGCAACTAGTTTAACAGTACGTGGAACACATGTTGTCAAGATTAATAACCACACAGCAGATTATGTTGTTGATGAAGTTATCTCACAGGCTAATGCAGGTGGTACGTCTAAAGGTACTGTTGTATCTTGGGATTCTACTGATGGCATTCTAAAATATTATCAGTCTCCAGATGTTCATACTAGTGGTGGTAAAGTACATGCATTTGCAGCAGATGCTACTGTTGCTATAGTTGGTGCTACTTCAACTGCTTCTGGAACCGTTGATACAGCAACGGGTACTGTAGGAACACCTGTTGTTGTTACTGATATTTCATTTGTAGAAGGTCTTTCAAATCCTGAAATTGAACCTAACTCTGGAGATATAGTATACATAGAGAATAGAAGACAGATTACACGTGCTCCTGACCAGATTGAGGACATTAAGCTTGTAATTGAATTCTGATTCTTATCCCCAAAAACTAGAGATAAAGTGAGATGCCTCAGAAGACGAACCTAAATGTAGCTCCATACTACGATGATTTTTCACAGGATAAGAACTTCTACAAGGTGCTCTTTCGCCCTGGATATTCAATCCAAGCGAGGGAGTTAACCCAGTTACAGTCTATCCTACAAAATCAGATAGAGAGTTTTGGTAAATATTCTTTTAAACAAGGTGAACTGGTAATACCAGGAGAAGTTGGATTTAACAACAAACTCAATTTTGTTAAACTATCATCCGTATCTGAGATACCTATAAATCAGGATGGAAAGATAGTTTATAAAAAGTATGATATAACACAACTAAAAGATCAAACTCTTAAAGGATTAACTTCTGGTGTTACTGGTATTGTAGTTGAATCTGATGTAGCTACAGAAACTACTTCAGATATTATATTTGTAAATTATACAAATAGTGGTGATGCAGGTAATGAGGATACATTCCGTCAAGGTGAGACCTTAGAGGTCGTAGATGGCGTTAATACACCACTCCTAGTGGTTGGAACCGATGGTAGTGTACTTCCTACTTCTATTTCTATTACTAATCCTGATACAGGAGAAACAACCTCGTTAGAGAGTCCTGCAATGGGATTATCTTCTGCTGTTAAAGTAGAAGAAGGTATTTATTTTGTAAATGGGCATTTTGTTAGAACAGCAGAACAGTTATTAATAGTTGATAAGTATTATAATTCTCCTTCTGCTAAGGTAGGGTTTAAGATTTTAGAAAGTGTTGTAACTTCTGAAGAAGACGCATCATTGTATGATAATGCAATAGGATCTAGTAATTATAGTTCTCCTGGAGCAAATAGATTAAAAATAGATCTTCAATTAGTTAAGTATTCTTTGAATGAAATTACTGATAAAAATTTCATTCAATTATTATCAATCAAAAGAGGTTCTGTACAAAGTCAAGTAGTACAAACGGACTACAATCTGTTAGAGAATACTCTTGCTAGAAGGACTTATGATGAGTCTGGTGATTATGTTGTTGATAATTTTTCTTTAGATGTAAGAGAATACTACCAACAAGATGGAAACCTTGGAGTATATTCTCTTGATGATATTGGAACAGTAAACGGATTATCACCCAATGATGCTAAGAATAAATTAGTAGCAAGTGTTGGACCTGGTAAAGCTTACGTTAAAGGTTTTGAGATTGTTAATACAGAAACAAAATACCTTCCTATTGATAAAGCAAGAGAAACACTTGGTAGGGATGATATACGTTTAAAAACAACAGGTCTTCCAACATATAAGATTACAAATACTTGGGGTAGTGTTCCTTTAAACTCTGAAGGTGCTGATCTTATTGCTTATCCAAATGTATTTTTAACATCAACTTTTAGTGATGGAAGTATTGGATTAAATGGAAATGAATTAGATACAGATAACAAACAAACTATATCTCGTAGAGGACAACTGTTTGATATAAACACAGGAGTTAAAACAATATATGTTAATATTGACCCTTCAACAGATTTAAATAATTTAGATATAACAAGTTCAACTCCAGTAGTTACAGATAATTTTAATAAAAGATTAAATTATATTTCATTAACTGGATTGTGGATTACAAAATCAAGATCTACAGCAACTGCTAGTGCTATAGCAGCAAAGGTTGATGTTATTGGATATTCTGAAGTTAGCTTAATGGATGCTAATTCTTCTACCAGTGTTACTTATCTTGAATTAACTGTTACTGGTGAGAAGGATATTCTTGATGAATATCTTTTAGAATATGATACAGGATCAGCTGATCAATTTAGACAAGTCTTTAGAACTAAAGCAAATGCTGAAGCAGTATCTGCAACACCTTTTGGTAGGATAATTGATTATAATGAAACTATTACTCCAGTAATAGGAACAGTAAAACCAAGTAATTTTACATTCATTGAAAAAGGAGATGGTTTTAATCCAGATACTGATGTAGTTATTTCAAAAGGAAGAACTTCTGAAGGAAATCCATCTTACAATACTACGTTTGGATTTTCTTATTTTGATCCTCAATTCTTCACTAAAATCATTCTTGATGAGCCAATAACAGTAGTAGATAGTTTTACTCCTGGACAATATGTTTATGGTCTTGAGAGTGGTGCTTATGGTGTTGTAGAAGGATCTTCCAGTACCAAGTATACATCTCACAAGACCTTAATGGTCAAGACTCTATTTGGAACATTCAAATCGGGTGAAACTCTTAAAGATGAATCAAATAATACTTTAAGAATTGCAAAAGATAATACCATTTCTCATTTTATTGTTCCTAAGAGAGGACAAGATTATGTAACAGGAACTACTCTTAGAATTAATGGTGTTGAATACGATGGATCTAAGATTGAACTACTTATTAGTAGTAGTGGTGGTATAATCAATGCTACTATAAAAAATAGAGCTGGTGTTTCTATTCAGTATGCACAACCACCAGTTGTGACTGTAGAACAAGCAGCTTCTGGAGGAACTCCTGCTGCTGCTGTTGTGGTTCCAGTTTTGATTAGGAATGCAGTAACAACTTATACACCACAAAATGTTAAGTCATTATATTCTGAATTTGGTGCTGGTGGTGCTAATACTCATGTATTCACTACTGATGTTGATTTAAATAAGCAGAAATATGCAGAGATAATATCTGTTACTGACTTCACTTTTAGTGGAGAACAAGGTAGAAAATACATTGAGTGTAATGGATTTGGTGGAGATTCAACAACATTCGTTCAACAAGGTGATTTAATACAGTTTACTGATTCTGCAAACAATGTAGTACGTTCTATAGTACAAAGAGGAACAAAATCTGATGGTGTATTAAAGTCTAGAATCTATTTGGATGCATCTCTTGCTTCTCCTGTTGTTAATGCTAGTGTTGTAAGAGTACGCCCATCAATTGATAATTTCAATCAGGGGTCTCTTTTATATAAGACAGGAACCAATCAAGTAAGTTCAATTGTAGCTGATAATGAAGATTCTAAGATTAAGTATTATCTTAGAAGAGATTTTATTGCACAAGGTGTTGGTGGTTCTGGTAAAATTACATTCTCTGCTCCTTTACCATTTGGTACTCAAAGATTTGTTTCATTTAGTGAAAGTAATTTCCTAGTTACTATTCTTGATCCAGGTGATGCTCCTGATGTTTCTAAAGGTGACATTGTATATGTTACTTCAGAACAAGTTGTTATTGAGTCATCAACCGATTCTGCAACTGGATTAACTGCTGGTAGTGTAAGATTGGATCTTCCTTCCACTTACTTTGGCGGAACTGGTTCTTATACAGATTATCCTAAACTTAAACTTACTGCTACATTGGAAGTAAGTAAAGCAAAACCAAGACTTAAAACAGCAATTATTGATAAGAGAATTATTATTGATTCTATTGGTGATACTATTATTCCTTTCCGTGGAAGGGATTATGATACTGATGCAATTGAAACATATAGTTATGCTGATGCATATAAACTTAAGTATGTTTATGAAGGATCTATAACAGAAGCTCCTGTTGCAGATAAGAATGGCAATCTTATTACTGGTACTGATGTTACATCTAGATATACATTTGATGATGGACAGAGAGATACAATCTATGATGTTTCAAGAATTATATTAAAACCTGGATATGATGTACCATCTGGTAAGTTATTGATTGCTTTTGATTATTTTGATCATACTTCTGGTGATTTCTGTACAGTTGATTCTTATTTACATGAAGCAGGTGTTGGTCCAGAAGAGATTCCTTCTTATAATTCTCCAGCAATAGGTAAAGTATCTTTAAGTGATGTTCTTGATTTTAGACCTAAAGTTGATAATGATGCTATTATATCTGGTTTCTTAAACACATCATTATTATCTGCTAGTAATACAAGATCATTTACTGGTGCTGGTGGTATTGTTTGTAGTACTCCTGCTCCAGATAATAATTTAGAATATACTTTTGGATTCTCACAAACTCAATACCTTGATAGGATTGATGCTGTATTCTTGAATAAGAATGGTCAATTTATTATTAAGGAAGGTAATTCATCATTAAATCCATCTAAACCAGATTTAATAAGTGACTCTATGCCACTATATTATGTTTATGTACCTGCTTTTACAACATCTAATAAAGATATAAAGATTGTTCCTGTAGATAACAAGCGTTATACCATGCGTGACATTGGTAAGCTTGAGAAACGTATTGAAAGGTTAGAATATTACACAACATTAAGCATACTTGAGCAGCAAGCATTGAATATGCAGATCACTGATAGTATTGGTCTGACAAAATTCAAGAGTGGTTTTATAGTTGATAACTTTGAAACTCATAGTATAGGATCTCTTCAGTCTCTTGATTATAAGTGTTCTGTTGATACACAGCAGTCTGTTTTAAGACCTCAATCTAAAGAAGATTCATTTAAGTTAGAAGAAGTTAATACTAGAGATGATCAAAGATCTATTTCTGGATATAGTAGAACAGGGGATCGTATTACTCTTCCATATACTGAATTGGAAGTACTTGGAAATGATTTTGCTACTAAAACTATAAATCCTAACCCATTTGTTGTTATTCAATATGTTGGAGATTCTTTTATTAGTCCTAGCACAGATTCCTGGTATGACACTAGTGTAGCACCTCTTGTTACAGATAACAACACCAATCTTTATTCTATCTTCCTTGCTAAGAATGAAATTAGAGATGCATTCTCAAGTCTTTATAATTCATATAAGATTAATTGGATTGGAGCTAATAAAGCATTCTTTAATATAGGATCTTTTGGTGATGTTAATAATAATGTTGCCGATGCTAGAGTTACTGATGCTTCTGTTGCTAGTTCATCAAATGTTAGTTTACAAAACAATGAAGTTGGTAAAGGTATTAATACAAGAGGAGTTGGTACTAGTGTAGTTGCTACATCTTTATCTTTCTTTGCTAGAACTGTACCTATTAAGTTTAAAATTAATAGACTTAAACCAAATACTATTATCCATGTATTCATGGAAGGTAAAAATATTGCTCGTTGGGTAAATCCTGATTTAAATTATAGTGGTATTGCAGGTAGTTCTTTAACTACTTTCAATAATACAATAAAAACAGATGATAATGGTAATGCTAGTGGAGTGATATTAGTTCCTGCTGGTAAACCACCAAGAGAAAATGCTGTTTGGAATGGTAATATTGATGATGTTGTTTATGATACTGAAGGTGATGAAATAAGATTCACTACAGGAACTTTGACTATAAGATTTACATCAAGTTCTTCAAATGCATCTAAAGATAGTGTAGAAAGTTTTGCTGAAACAAAATATTATGCTACTGGGTTATTACCAGAAAATCCTGTTTCTATTATATCTACTACCCCTTCATACTTTAAAGCTAATGAAGGTAAGCAAGTAACTGATAGTACTACATCAATTCCATTCAAACCAAATCCACTTGCTCAAACAATTAAGATTGAGAATTTTGATGGTGGTCTATTTACTACTGGAGTTGATATATTCTTTGCACAGAAGAGTGCTAATATTCCTATTAGGGTTTATATAACTGATATTCAAAACGGCAAACCAGGTAAGAATATACTTCCAGGAACACAAAAAGTTATTTCTCCAGAAACATATCTAAGAGTCGTTGCTAGTGATACTCTTTATATCACAAAAGATGAAATTGTAACAGGATCAACCTCTGGTGCTTTTGGTCCAGTATCAAAGGTATATGATAAGAATAATGTTGAGGTTACTGTATCTTCTATTGGATTATTCACTTTAAATAATGATCAGGTTTATACATTAGCTCTTGCTAATAATAATGGTACATCTTTCTTACAAGATGAAGTTCTATCTATACCATCATTGATTGCATCTAACAATGAAAACAATACATCATTATCTCTCAAGATAGCAAAAGATTCTGGTTCTATTTCAGAACTTCGTATTACTAATACAGGTTCTAGTTATGATACAGCTTTATTAACTATTGAGAGTCCTCAACTTCCTGGTGGAGGAACTGCTACTGGAACCGTTAGAGTTTCTGGTGGTAAAGTTTATCATTCAGAATTAATATCTATAGGTTCTGAATATACAGAACCTCCTTCTGTTGTTGTTAGAGGAACAGGTACTGGTAATTCAGGAGCAGAGGTTACTTCTATAGTTGATATTAATACACCAGCAGTTCGCATGGGTGTTGCTATTGATCAAGATGGAATAACAAATTCAACTATTCCAACTAACTTCAAATTTGATTATCCTGTTTATCTGCAAAATGATACTGAGTATGCTCTTGTTCTTGAAACAGACTCAACAGATTATCTTGCATGGTCTTCTAAATTAGGTGAAATTGATATTGCTACTAGCACAACTGTCACAACACAACCTTCTTTAGGATCTCTATTCAAATCAGCTACTGGTTGGACGGAAGATTTATTTGAAGATCTTAAATTTAAGATGTATCGTGCTGAATTTGATATTTCTAGATCAGGAACATTACATTTAACTAATGAAGATCTTGGTTACGAGACTCTTGGTATAGATTCTATTGAGACAAATGGATTATCTGATACAAATGCAACATCAGATCTATTCAAGAGTAATAGTTTTATTGTTAAAGTAAATCATTATGATAATGGATTTAGTATTGATGGTAATTCACATGTATTCTTTAAAGGAGTAGAATCTACTGGTGGAATAACATCATCCCAGTTAAATTCATCATTGTTCCAAGTAAACAATGTAGGAGTTGATAGTTATAATATTACTTCAACCAATAGAGCTACAGCAAATGCATTTGGTGGTGGTACAAATGTACTAGCATCATATAATAGAAAGTTTGAGAAATTACATGCAATTGTTCCTAATATTTCTTTTAGTGAAACTAAGATTGATTCTTCTATTAAGACAACTAATATTGCACCTATAGATGACAATATTGGTACATATACATCATACACACAATCTGAATATGAAAAGACTTTCTTAAATGAAGACTTCTTCTTTATCAATCAAAAGGTAGTTGCTTCTAGAATTAATGAAACAGTTAATAACATTGATAGATCATTAACATATAAGATTGATTTATCAAGTACTGTTTCTCATTTATCTCCATTGATTGATTTGTCTAGATCTTCTGTTAAGACTATTAGTAATAGAATTGAGAATGCGTCTGGTAGTGAATCTAGATTTGGTCGTAGAGATCAAATATTAGAATTTAAACAAGTATATACGTTCCAGTTAGATGGTATTGATACTGGTGCTGGAGAATCTATTACAGCTCCATCAACAACAAAACAAACTTTAACTGGACAAACTACAAAAGCCTCTGGAGATATTGTTAAAGTTACTGGAACAACTGTTTGGGTTAAGTTAAGTACAGTAAATTCATTCGCTCCTGGTGAGAGAGTTGTGTTCTCTACAGACACATTTACATCTCAATCTGGTGCTGGTAATGGTGTTACTGTTGCTTTTGGAAGCATATCTGAAGTAATACCACAAATACCTAATACTTTATCACCAGTAATAACAATTACTGGAAGATATCCATCTGATTCATCTGTAAAATATACAGATAAAATTTCTGGAACGGTAATCATTTGGAATGTTGAGGAGCAACAATTAACATTATCAAATCAGAAACAACCTATTGATAATGATTATACAAGTTCAATTACTCAGGGCAATAATTTCATAAGAACAGCTACACAAGCTGATGATATATTCCGTGTAGGTGATTACATTTCGTGGGAAGGTCAAGATGAATCAGAAGCAGATTTTGTTGAGATATCTAAAGTATCTTATACAAATGGAATAGATTATACACCTGATATAAAATCAAAAAATAGTTCAACTCTTGCTAAGTATGTAACTAAAGAAGTTGGTATACAGAATCCTGCAACTTCTGTTAATGTTAAATTAACTGCTAATACTGATGATGTTGGAAATATTGGAGTTCTATATAGGATTAAAAAATCTTCTTCACAAGAGAATTTTGAAGATATTGAATGGGTATATTTCAATGATGATGGTTCACCAGATGTTGATGTAATTGCAACTGCTGAGAATTCTATTAGTGGAATCACAGAGAAGCAATCTTCATATCAAGAATTATCATATAGTATTGATAACCTTCCTGAGTTCTCATCATTTGCCATTAAGGTCGTAATGAAATCAAACAACCCCGCATTTGTACCGAAGATCCAAGATCTACGGGCTGTAGCATCATACTAAAGGATCCCCATCATGCCATTAAGAAACGTAGCAACGACATTTACAATAGAACAGCAGAGGTTAGAGATTAACAATCTCGCTGGTGATGTTAATAATATAGCAACAGGAGTAACTGCCGTTGCTACTGCAACCACTGCCACTGCCCTAGCAGCAGGTGCAACTGGTGCTGACCTCACATTGAGTGGGACGCTAAC
>PAPJ01000028.1 GCA_002709045.1 Planctomycetaceae bacterium
CGTGGACTGACTCCCGAGATAATCGTACCGGTATTCGGAGTTTGGTTCGGTGAGGTACCCCGGGAAGGGCCCTCATCCAATTCAGTATCTCTACCCCCGGTACGTAGTGGCTCGAGGCTAGCCCTAAAGCTATTTCGGAGAGAACGAGCTATCTCCAGGTTTGATTAGACTTTCACTCCTCCCCACAAGTCATCCCCTCAGTTTTCAACCTAAGTGGGTTCGGTCCTCCACGCGATATAACTCGCGCTTCAACCTGCTCATGGGTAGTTCACCTGGTTTCGCGTCTACCACCGCTGACATAGGTCGCCCTATTAAGACTCGGTTTCCCTGAGGCTTCAGCCCGGAAGGCCTTAACCAAGCCAGTGACGGTAACTCGCCGGATCATTATGCAAAAGGCACGCTGTCACACATTCCATAAATGGTATAGTGCTCCAACCGCTTGTAAGTATATGGTTTCAGATTCTATTTCACTCCCCTAACAGGGGTTCTTTTCACCTTTCAGTCACCCTACTGAGTACACTATCGGTCATTAGAGAGTATTTAGCCTTACGGGATGGTCCCCGTGGATTCAGTCAGGGTTTCACGTGACCCGACCTACTCAGGAACACTGCTAGCGTTGAATCGCGTTTCGCCGACGGGACTGTCACCCTCTACGGTTAAACTTTCCAGTTTATTTAGCTACGCTATCAACTACATATTGCAGGTCCTACAACCCCGAGAGGGAAACCCTCTCGGTTTGGGCTATTCCTGTTTCGCTCGCCGCTACTAAAGGAATGGATTTTTCTTTCTCTTCCTCTGGTTACTTAGATGTTTCAGTTCACCAGGTTTACATCGGAATCCCGGGATCTTAGGTTGTTTGTCACCTCCCCCAGGCTTATCGCAGACTTCCACGCCAACATCTTCTAATGCCAAGGCATCCCCCATATACCCTTAATAACTTGACCACATATATTCAAAGCTTCTACTTCTCGAAGAAGGTAAAACCAACTTCACAAAGTATCACCTGAATAAGAGTTCAACTTATTAAACGCAACGATCCAAAGTATAGATATAACTCGTATACATATTTTGGAAACAACAAGATCATCAATTAAGACTCTTGTTGCGATAAATGGTTCATCAAGTTTTTGTAGTCAACCAGGAATCTGCATGATCACTCTGGATGAAACTTGATCGCCATTCGCCTTTACTTTGTTCTGACAACAAAGACATTATTTTGTCTTGTTGACTCAAAACGCTCGCAAAGATGCCATCTACCTTTGCTAAACCAAATTGTCAAATATCGATTGCTTGTCACCGGAAAACGATGCCAAACCTCTGTCATAGATAATTACCATAGCCTGAAGCCATGCATTCTACCTTGGGACAGATTTACAAGTTTAGGGTCGGCCACAAGGACTGTCAACGCTCTGAATGAGTTATTGACAAGAAAAAAGGTTTTTATTTTTACACTGTAATTACAGTATAAAATGCCTTCGCGGGCCTTCCGTGCCAAACTTGTTTTTGCCTCCTTTAATATAAAATTTAGAGGCAAAAAGTGGAGGTAGACGGACTCGAACCGACGACCCTCGGCTTGCAAAGCCGATGCTCTCCCAACTGAGCTATACCCCCATTGGTTTCGTAATACAAATTACCTCAGCCTTTCACAGGACAGGCCTTCTGTAAGGCGTCCGGAAAAATGGCACGGCTCGTATTCTATACTGACCTAAATGCTAGTCAACCATAGATGATATCAGATGACATCGTCTACCAGGTCAGGCTCAACGCGAATTCTTAACACGCCCTTTACTAGCTTTTCTGTCAGCAAGTGGGCGTACCAAGATTCGAACTTGGGACCTCATCGTTATCAGCGATGCGCTCTAACCAACTGAGCTATACGCCCCCGCTTTTCCAGACTAACAGTCCGGATTATCACCTTCGTGAAGAACTATCTATCGGAACCAAACTAGAGGAAAATTTGCCAGAAAAAAACAAAAAACTTCTTAGCTGTTCGCAATTCTACAGATGGTACCCGCGAAGTCGGATCTCCCCGAATAACCGGAAAAACCTTGGCGGAAACAGGTATTTTAAGCCCGCTTGCCGACCTCATAAAGGGGGGCCTTGAAAAAAGTTAAAAAATACAACCTGTAAAACCGACGAGTCTGTGGCTCAGTAATAATGTTGTGGTCAAAACCTGGATGCTTTCGATACTAAAGACCCAATTATTAAATAGCAGTAATGACTTCGAACGTGGCCTGCGACCCATATAAACCATAAAACATCTCGATGATGTCAAACCTGTAAAAACGTGAGATTGCTAATGCATAACAATCTGTCATTCATTAAACTTCGCAATATTATTTTAACTAAATGAAGAATTGCAGACTGACATCGTTCTGCGTACCTCCGGGGTAACGCTTGGAGAGATTCAACAATAGGACAATATGACAATATGAATAGTTTCGTGATGTACAGAACCGCGAAGAAACACTTGCAGCAACGGATTGCTCTGCTTTTGCTTGCTCTGCTTTTGGTGGTATCTTGCCTCGGCCAACTTCATGCTGCACCGTCGGCACAGGAAACACTAGAACGATTTAAACCAATTCAGGCAGGTGTTGATTACGACCGGCCAACAGAAGCACAAGCTGCGGAGGCTCAAATTGAGGCAATAAAAATAGGGAACGCAGTCGGTTATCAGATTACCAATGCGAATGGGCAAATTCTTCGACAGTTTATGGACACCAATGGTGATCAAAGCGTTGATCGCTGGTCGTACTTCAAGTCTGGGGTTGAAGTTTATCGGGATATTGATAAGGACTTTAATGGTCGTGCCGAAAACTTTCGCTGGTTAGGACCGGCTGGTGTACGTTGGGGAGTTGATGTGAATGATGACCGTAAAGTTGATACTTGGAAGATAATCTCTGCTCAAGAGGTTACGCAAGAGTTTGTCAGCGCTGCTAAAACCCGTGATGCGGACCGTTTTGCGCATTTGTTTGCAACCGATTCCGAGTTGTCACGTGCAGGATTTTCGGCGGAAAAAGTTGCTTCCATGAAGACGTTGCGGGACGATGCTATTCAGAGTTTCGCAAAAGCGGTAGCAGAGAGAACGATTTTTCCGGCTGGTCTACAATGGGTGCACTTCAGTGGGATGTATGGGGTTTTGCCGGCGGGTACTGCCGGGCGAACACAGGATGTCTTTGTGTATGATAATGTCATTGCCATTGTGGAAGATGGTACGAACCATCGACAGTTGGTTGTCGGGGCGATGCTTGAGTCCGGCAAGGCCTGGCGTTTGGTTCAGTTGCCTCCGGCATTGCAGACAGCTGAGGATTCTGTTGCTGCATCCGGATATTTCTTTAACAGCCCTGTTGTAAACACCGGCGGAGTTGGTCGGGACTCTATGAAAGGTGTTAGTGAGGCCATGCAAAAATTGCTTGGCCAGCTTGAACAGCTGGATCAGGATTTCTCTCAGGCAACTACTTCAGCACGAATTATTGAGCTGAATCGCAAGCGTGCGGATATATTAACTAGTCTGATTAACGCTTCGGTTGATAGTGACGAGCGAAGTCAGTGGTTGCGTCAGTTCTCTGATACTGTGAGTGCAGCGGTACAGTCTGGTGAATTCCCTGAAGGTGTACAGCGTCTTGAAGCTCTGGTGTCCTCTTCGGTGAAATACTCGCAGGATGATCGCGCGTACGTGCGTTTTCGATTGCTTACAGCGGGCTATTCCACTGCTCTCTCGGCTCCGAATGCAGATTTTGATAAAGTTCAGGAAAAATGGCTTACAGATCTCTCCGGCTTTGTGAACCAGTTCCCCAAGAGTGCAGATGCTCCGGAAGCGTTGTTTCAGTTGGGGATTGCAGAAGAATTTGCCGGCAATTCGGCACAGGCCGTTAAGTATTATGCTGAAATCGTTCAGCGATATCCGGAGTCTTCTAATGCGGCAAAAGCTGAAGGGGCTAAACGACGCCTAGAATTAAAAGGCCGCCCTTTAGCAATGGTTGCTAAAACGTTGGGCAATAAGACGTTTGATACGAGGAGTCTTGAAGGGCGTGTTGTCGTTGTTCATTATTGGGCGAGTTGGAGCGAGCCTAGTGTCAAGGATATGTCTATGCTGCGAGATTTGCAATTGAGATATGGGAATCGTGTTGCTCTAGTTGGCATTAATGTTGATAGTGACGTGACATTAGCGAACGCTGTAGTTGAGCAGAATCGCTATTCCTGGACGCATTTGTATTCAAAAGGCGGGATGGAGAGTCAGCTAGCCAATCAGTTGGGAGTAGTGAGTGTCCCGATGATGATCGTTGTTGATCCTACCGGTAAGGTAGTTAAGACTGGGGTGCATTCGGCGGAATTGGCAGGTATTCTCATAGAGTTAGTTAAATAACTGAAACTTTATTTTCCACTCATAGGTGATGAGCGTCCGTGTGAAACACTGTTTATAAAGGGTTTCACACGGTTTTTTTCTGGAATCCGCGTTTTCCTGATAATCGGTCTACGTGCAAAGATCGCTAAAATCGAAAAAGACTAACATTTTGGCTTCTGGCTGGCCGAAACCTAATGCATAGCCGCATCTCGCGATGTCGGTCTAGTTATGTCAGCGGTGAACATTGGGTTTCGTTGACGTTACAAATTCGCATGATAGTTTGCCAGGGAGGAGACCAATGCGACGCTTAGTATTCGGATTGGCAGTTTTAGGTGCTCTTTTAGCAGTACCTATGTTACAGGCTGATGACCAGGCTGTTGGCCAGAGGGTTGTTCAGTCGCTGCAAAAACAAAAAACGCAGGGTTTACTGAAAGATTTCAGTATCGATCTGCAGGTGGAAAATGGAGTGGTCTGGCTGAAAGGCGAGGTTTCTAATCAAGCTCAGCTCGACTTGGTGCTTGGGTCAGTCTCAAAACTCGAAGGGGTTAGGCAGGTTGTTAATGACCTGCGTTTACCGGAGATCGTTCAACAGCCTCAGCAGGAAAAAAGTTCTTACGATAGCTTTGCTGACGGGGTCGAAGAAGGGATTGGAAAGGTCGCCGGTCTGTTTGGATTGGGTGCACAGGCGAAGCCTAATATTGATGCTGATTTGGTTTCATCAAAACCGATTCCGACAGCTCCGTCTAATGTTACCAGTCAGAAAGGTCAGGCTACAGCCCGTGTAATGCAGGCTCGGCCGGACATGGCGCCGGTAGATGATAATGCGATTGCACAGTCAATAGGCAGGGCATTAACAGCCAAAAAGGACGCCGGTGAATTAAAAGCATTTAATGTTAATTTGAGCGTCAGTGGTGGTACTGTCTGGATGAAAGGATATGCTGCTAATGAAAAGCAGCGGGCCGAAATCCTCGCATCTGCTCAGACAGTAGATGGTGTCGTTCAGGTAGTAAATGACATTATTGTTCAGCAGCCGGCCGTCATTCAGATTGCTTCGGCACCTGAAAGTCCTGCAGTCGCTGGTCAATATCATCCAGCTAGCCAGCAGCAGATCCAGCAGGTAGCTGCCACACAGGCTCCCGCAGCCGCCCCGGTTCAGATGATGCAGAGTGCTCAAGGGATGGCTCGAGCTCGTTATGAGCAACCAAATATGCCTAACTACGCCTGGCCTACTTACGCAGCCTACCCTAATTATGGTCAGGTGACCTACCCGAAACAGTACTCACCGTCGGCCTGGCCGTATATTGGTCCTTTTTATCCTTATCCCCAAGTGCCATTGGGGTGGCGTAAAGTAACGCTTGAATGGGATGACGGATGGTGGTTCCTGGATTTTGAAAGTAACTAAGCTGTTTTGCCTCGACAGGCAACTATCAAGTGCGAACCCTGTGGGTATAAACACCCACAGGGTTTTTTCATGCCACTAAAACAGCACCTGTTTTTTCGTTATAAGCCGAAAAGTCCGCAAGATCGTCAAAGTTTAACACGATAGATAGAAGTATAACACGAAGGGTTATGTGCATACTGGCTTGTTGGAAGGAGTGTTAGTTGGTGTGTATTGAGGCAATACAAAAGGGATTAAAAATGTTACATAGAAAAATTTATGAACGAGCTGCGGCCTGTTTGCTGGCAATCACTGCGATAACAAGCGCCGGGTGTTTGGCTACGCATGGCGTTAGTATGGGTATTCTTTCGGTTCCGATTCCGATAAGCCCATACCACCAAACCAAAGCAGAAGATGACAATTGGGTACGAGAACGGTACAGTAAGGTTCCAATTCTGGGGCCGGTTGCTGCCGGGGGGCCCGAGGCGGCTCTCGATCCTCCGAGTGATGATGAGGTGATGCGGGCATTCCTAAAGGCACATCCGTTGAAATCAGGTATTCCGTTTCTCTATGATATTCAGCGTAACGACGTCCGTATCGTGAAAGAAAAGATTGCAGATTATATTGATCCTCCACGATTTTATCCTTTGATTGGGCCGGCTCAATTGCACCACGCCCATTACAAGTGCACTGTATATTACAGCGAGATCGTTTATGTAGGATGGCCAATTCCGCACTCATTGGTCGACGAAGAATCGGTGGAGGTTCTCTATATCGATCATAACCATCTTCATATGGTTGGTAACGTTGACACGGGAAATGACACGCCCTATTAATGAGTCGGTAGCGGCCTGTTAATCCGGAATTGTCAGTCTAAAAAATTGCTATGACTAAAACAATTTGAAACACTACGTATTGCCCCGTTGTGTGACCCTGAAGGAGCTTGGCGGCTTGTGCCGCTAAGCTCCTTCGTTTTTTATAGCAAGGCTTCTAATAACGCAAATGGCCCTTAGGCAAACAGGCTGTCGATCGGCATACCCTGTCCGTTTTGGGTGACATGCAGGAAGTAGCTGTCGCTCTTGTATGCCAATGCTGGACTGATGCCAAGTGCTTTGTAGATCGTGGCATGCAAGTCTTCGATCTTTACGTGATTTTTAATGGTTGTGCATGGTCGCTCATCGGCGGTGACACCATGTAGGTGACCGCCCTTAATTCCGCCGCCAAACATTAGTACACTCCCAGCGCCGGTGAAATGACGGTGCATGCCATAGAATTGCGGCTGTTCTATCTTGGAGCCAGTCATCAATGAATGATGACTCTTTGTCCCATGCGGACGCTCAAGTACCATGGCACGGCTGAACTCGCTTGCCAATACGATCATTGTCCGGTTTAGAAGTCCACGTTTCTCGAGATCGAGAACTAATTGTGTAATTGGCCCATCAATAGCCCGTTTTAGCCGGGCGACGCTGGTATGTCCATTTTCATGTGTGTCCCAGTTTGCAAAGGGGATGTACTCGGTAGTCACTTCAATAAATCTGGCTCCCGCCTCGACGAGCCGACGTGCCAGTAAACATCCACGCCCAAATCGGCCCGTATTATATATGTCGAAGGAGTCCTTTGGTTCTAATGAAAGGTCGAAGGCCCTTACCGCCGGCGAACTCAACAAACGGTAAGTATTTTCGATCCTGTGATGTAAACTGTCTTTTTGATAATTACTCCCCAGACGGCAGATTGGACTGGAGTTTTCAATAGTCCTGAAAGGCTTGTAACGCGGCCTTGACTTTTTTAGTGCTCTATCGGTAGTCGTCTGCAAAGCCGGTATGTTTCGACCCGGAAAGGGGATAAATAACGGACCATATTCACTACCGAGAAATCCTGCTGTATGAAATGCTTTTAATTCCTGTCGTTGTCTTGTCATAAATCGCTGGCCGATGTCAATGAAGGCCGGAATAGCTGGGTTGTTGGATCCTATTGTTTTTGCGATCACCGATCCGATATGAGGTGCAGGCTGATTTGGTTGGGGAAGATGTCCCGTATGCCAGTGGTACTGATGTTGCCAATGCTGGATGTGGCCAAGGTCACCGGGGGTATAGGACCGGATCAATGTAGCACGATCCATGACTGAGGCAATCTTTTCCAGTCCCTTAGATATCTTGATGTGATCACAGACTGTATCGATTGCGGGAAACGTACTTAAGATTCGTGATGAGTCGATTCCCTTGTTGTAAGCAGTATATTGCTTGGGATCAAACGTTTCGGTGGATGCCATGCCACCTCCCATCCATAACAAAATGACACTGTCCGCGGTAGCTTGAGGTACCGGTCCGGATCCCGGGACTGGACAGGGTTTTCCGGAAATTAACGCGCCAAGACCAGTGGCTCCGGAAGTATGTAGGAAATCTCGTCGGTCGGTCTTCATAGCATCAAGGTTTTTAAGCATTATGGTTTTGGTAATTTTAGCGTTGGATTTGAATCATTCGGTCTATGGGTAAATAAGTAAGAATTCGGGATCCTTTGTGAAGATACAAAGGATGTCTTCAATGCTGTACTTATTGTTATTGTCTCTGGATAACATTAACAATGCCACTTTAATATTCCCGTTGGGGGAATGGGTAATGAAGAGTTCGGAAAGATCGGCGACAAGAGTTGTATACTTCCGTCCATAGTTCTGTCGTAACTGATTTCTGCTTTTTGCCAACATTTGTCGTCGTGAATGTTCCTTATTGGATAATTTTGATTACATGCCGTGTGGCAGCGTCTAGCAAATTTGAGCAAAAGTAGTCCTTCCGGATCTTAAAGGTTTAAGCAACTCCTGGTGATTTTATTAATTTGGTTCTCCTTTAAAATCCGATAAATATAAAGAGATATCGAGCCTATTTACAGGTACTTCAGGGACGAAGTGGTGGAATAGGTATTTTGGCGCGGGTTTAAGGCCCAGGGATGGTGTGTAATGATGCGCAATAAGCAAAAGATTTCCTGCGTGGCTGTATTGCTCGTAATTGCTTGCTCAAATTATGTGCTGGGCCAACAGGAATCAGTTGAAGGTACGTCACTGCTTTCAATCATCAGTGCTGGTGGGCTGCTTATGGCTCCGATTGCCCTCTGTTCGCTGATACTAGGTATGTTTTCTCTTGAGCGTGCAATGAGTCTTCGACGGGCCAGGATTATTCCACGTCCCTTTGTTAAACGCATCATAGAGCAACTGAAGGCTGGAGAGTTGGATAAACGTGAGGCCTACCGAATTTGTCGTGAGAACAAAAGCCCGGTGGCTACGGTGCTGGCGGCTGGTGTGCGGCGTTGGGGTAAACCATCTCAGGAAGTTGAAAAGGCTGTCGTGGACGCCGGTGAGCGCCTTGGCAATAAGTTGAGAAAATACCTCAAGCTATTCAATGGTATCTCGACGATTACTCCTTTACTCGGTTTGTTGGGCACAGTTATTGGAATGATTCAATCATTCAACGCGATTGTTGTCACCGGTGCGATGGGGAAACCTGAATTACTTGCGGCGGGGATCAGTCAGGCGTTGGTAACCACAGGTGCTGGTTTAACTGTCGCAATTCCGGCCTTGATTGCTTACATATATTTTTCCAGTCGTGTAGACAAATTGTTGATGGAAATTGACGAGCATGGCCAGCAGTTAGTTCAGGCTGTTTGTGCTGAGCGTGTTGGGCGTATGAAACGCCGTCAGACATCTCCAGAGGCAACTAGACGGGCGGCTTAATTATGCCAATTAAAATAAACCAAGACGAAAAGCCAGCGATCAACCTGACGCCGATGATTGACATCGTCTTCTTGTTAGTGATTTTCTTTATGGTGGGCACAAAATTCTCCGAGGTCGAGCAGCAACTGGAGTTGACTGTCCCGGAAGTAAATGGATCGGCAGAAACGGTGCCGGCAATTCAACGCCATGTTGTGGCTGTCTTTAAGGATGCAACGGTATCACTTGATGGTGAATTAATGGATCTTCCGCAGCTTGAAGAGCAATTGAATGCTGAGCGAGAACGTGGCGACGAAGTGAACGTAGTTATTCGCGGTGATGCTGAAGGTGCGTTTCAAAATGTCGCCAGTGTATTGAGCGTTTGCCGTAACGCCGGTGTTAATGATCTTGGGGTTTCTGTTCGAATGGCCTCTACCAAGGAATAATATATGCCGTCGTTCATGATACTATTGGGCGAACAGGTGTTACCCATAACGTCTATTAACCGAACCGTAGGCGTGATTGTTTGGGTTGGCGCGATCGTCTTTACACTGGCATTTTTTATTCTCTCGTGGACGAGATTGGGAAACGCCAAACCGCTGGTCAAATGCCTTACGCTTAGCGTGTTTGCTCATATTCTTCTGGGGATCTTTTTCTATGGTACCCAAATGCTGGGTTTGGAGATGGATCTTGGCGGAGATAGCCCTGTTACAATTTCTCTGATCTCTGAAGTTACGGAAGACGTTGCATTGCCAGTCGCAGATAATCATAAGACAGAGTTGCCGGCGCTAGCTGAAGTGTTTCCGCAGGAGAGTTTGATCGATACCTCGCCGCAAATCGATTCTGAGGTCGAAAGTCTGGCCGATCTGATTGAAGGTCTTGATGATGTCTCGGTTGATGTCGAGCCCGAAATGATAGAACCGTCGCAAGATGTGGTCGGGACTCAGGTCGCTGCTGAAGATACTTTGGTAACCGAACACGTCCAACAGGTTGCGGCCATTGATGAGGTAGTTGAACAGGAAAAAGAGTTGTTTCCAATGGAGAGGGTGATACCGCTCCGCCTTGACGGAATGAAGTTGCCCGAGTCCTATCGGGGTAGATTTAAAATGACTGTTAACGGGCAGGTTCGTGGTGCCGCATTTGGGGCAACGCCTGAGACTGAGGCCGCTGTTAAAGCAGGTGTTCAATGGTTGGCGCGAAACCAGAAGGACGATGGTAAATGGGATGCATCCGAGTTTGGAGCTGGTATCGATCGTGAAGTTGATGGTCAAATTCGGGGTGCCACAGGTGCGAATGCAGACACCGGGATTTCCGGTTTGGCGTTACTGGCTCTGATGGGTCACGGGGATACACATTTGAAAGGAGACTATCGCGTCGTTGTTCAGCATGGCTTGGAATACCTGCTCGAACAACAAGCTAGTGATGGGAACTTGTCTGGCAATGCCAGTCTGTTTGCCAGAATGTATTGTCATGCGATGGCTACGATTGCAGTTTGTGAAGCTTATGCACTGACCGGAGATAATCGTTTGCGTGAATATGCAGAAAAGGCTGTTGGTTTTACCATTCGCTCTCAGGATCCTCAAACTGGGGGCTGGCGTTATCAACCAGCAGATGCTGGAGATATGAGCCAGTTTGGTTGGCAGGTACTGGCTCTGCATAGTGCTCAGCAGGCAGGTATGGTTGTTCCGGACAGGACGAAAGAACGGATGGCAACGTTTCTGGCTACATGTAATACAGGCGCGAAAGGTGGGTTGGCAGCGTATCGTCCGGGATTTGAGGCTACTCGAACAATGACTGCCGAGTCTTTGGCATGTCGCATGTGGTTGGATACTCAACGGAATGCAGCGCAGGTAAAAGAGGCATCCAATTTTATTTTAATGCAACTCCCTTCACAGAATCGTCCGGATCTTTATTACTGGTACTATGGTAGTCTCTCCCTGCGTCAGGTCGGAGGGCCGGCATGGCAGATCTGGAGTGATTCGGTGAAAATGGTGGTGCCGGCTTTGCAGTTATCCGATGGAAGCTGGGCGGCGGATACTAAATGGGGAGGTTATGGTGGCAAGGTATACAGCACAGCGATGGCAGTATTGTGTCTGGAAAGCTTCTATCGTTATGAGTAGAGATTAGGTTCCTATGGTTCGAAGTATTATCCATCCTTTGTTAGGCGTATTTCTTGCGATGCTCGGGTATTACCTTGTCGTGGAAATTGGAGAAAAACTGTATCCAATGAACTTTCTTACAAACGATATGAATCAGGAAGAAGTGTATCTCGCCATTCAGGAATATCTTGCAACGGCACCGTTTGAAGTCTTGTCAATCTCCATTTTTGCACCCATGTTTGGAACCTTTGTTGGTACGCTCTACGTGTATCAGATTAGTGATGACTTACCGCTTGCTCACACGGCACCGGTTCTTAGCGTAATGTTGATTTGCACTATTTTGATATTAACGAAGCCTCCTCACCCAACATGGATGTTTATTGCCCCGTTACTGGTGGTTGGAGCGTGGTGGAATGCAGTCAAGCTAGGTAAAGCACGTGCAATCAAATCCTCTGAAAAAGCGAAGCAAGGATAATCGCTGAATTTGTTCGCGATCGGATTAATCTGCAGTGTAGCTAAAGCCTTTGTTAATCGGCTTCTTCAGGTGCTGTTGGCTCTGATGGAGGAGGTTCAAAGATCGGCACATCCGGGGCTTCGAAATCATCATAGTCATCGGCCGACCAGTCATCGGCCCCAGAGGCAGTCGAATTGTTTGATGAAGAATCGTCGTAATAATCATTGGAGACGTCGTTTACGTATTCGTCCATTTTGACGGAGCTCTGGAATTCGCTTAGTCCTTTGCGAAATTCGCGATATGTTTTACCAAATTTACGAGCGACTCCGGGTAAATTCTTGCCAAACAGCATGACGGCGATCAGTGCTATCACCATGACTTCGGTCATGCCCATGCCACCAAAGATCAGAGCAGTAGGCCGACTAAAGCTGTCAGCGAGATATTGGATAAAATAATTCATGATTGCAGTCGTTACCCATCTGCCTGTAAGAGGAAGAGTAAATCAGCGAGCTTATCTCTGAGTTAGATCTAGTAGCTGATTAAATTTCGCTATCTTCGTCTACGGCTTCATCCTCATCTAAGATTTCATCTTCGTCATCAGAATCTAAAGGCGTATCGTCCTTGAGGCCCTTTTTGAATTCGTTAGCACTCTTGCCAATACTTTTAGCCAGCCCGGGAAGTTTTTTCGACCCAAAGAATAAGATGAAGAGTCCGCCAATGATAAGCATTTCCGGAAGTCCAGGCATGCCGATTGCGAATATAGAGGTGATCATAGATTTTGCCCTCGCATGTTTTTTTAGATAGTGATAACCGATAGCCATCATGCGATTGGTTTATTGCATGCGATAGCCATAAATTTCTCGATTGTCCCAAGAGGCGAAAGCGGGCAAGCACCCTAATTTGGGTTTGCCAGAACCATACTTGAACAGTTGTTTATTGTATTTCTAGGATGCGGGGAGTCAAGTAGACACTCTCAAAAGGAGAATTTACCTAATCTTTATAGATTATCCAAAAGTCATAGAAGTAACTTTCTCGATACAAGATATGAGGGATTTGTAGAAGGGGATTTTGTTATGTCTTTTATTGGACTTATAAATAAAAAAATTGTTACCGTTACGATTATTTCGGCCACAGTTGTGCTGTTACAGTCCGTAACGTTCGGTCAAAATCTCCCTGAGCAGTCTACTTTTACGCTCACCGATCGTGAAAATAGTGATTTCATTCTGGCTAAGTACTCAGTTGATCGTTTTGAGAGTTCTGACTATTCCTACGCCAATACGCTTAAGCACCGGAATCAAGAACGTAAATCACTGCGTTTTAGTCAGGAACTGAAAAAGATGATGGAAGATTCACCGCTGTATTATGGGGTGGAGTATTCTAACTGGAAGATGCGTCGCCGGGATCTTGATTTTGCAGTAACACACTCTGGTACTGCTTTGGCGATTGGTAGTGGTGAGATTAAAGAGCTATCATTCGATCGTGATGATAATTTCAAAGCATTTATGGGCTTTAAGCTCGATGATGGCTGGAAAGCCGGATTCGTTTACTCGAATTACCGAACTTCACAATCAATGGCAGTGGAGAGCCAGCTCGCTGGATCACTATTTGCCACACGGAGTCACCCTAAGTATAACGAAGAAGCATTTAACGCAGAGATTGCTGCAATTTTTGAATCGAATGTATTTGATGCTGAGGTGAGGGGGGATATTAACTTTTCCGACCGGGCTTCGATTACTGTTTTTGGCGGCTTTAGATGGATGGATGTTACTCAGAGTGTGGTCACAGCCTACGATGGTTTGGATTTTAACCAGGGGTTAATTACTCAGCAGAATCAGAGTGATTTGTTCGGACTTCGACTCGGTGGAGTTGGAAGTTTCAATATCAGCGATGATTTCTATCTGTTTGGCAGCTTAGAGGCGACCATCGCCTATGGCGACCATGCCGTTTCATTAAATGAGATGGATAACGAATTTGGCACGCAGGATGTTTTAGTGGATGTTCAGGATACCTACGGTCAGGGGCATTTGTTATCTGCGGCAGCCTTCGGAGTGGGCTGGGAGTTTGCCGGAGGTTGTGATCTGAAGCTCGGCTATGAGATTAACTACTGGGGTGGTCTTGCTGATCGTCTGGTCTTTCTCGACGATACGCACGAAGCGATGTTTTCGCATGAAACCGAAGATATCTTGATGGATGGCTTCTTTGTCCGCCTTTCACGCGACTATTAATTAACTATTCTGATTGGCGTATTCATTCAGGGCATTGATCACGATTAATGCATCCAGAGGTGACAGATTCTTGTCGTTATTTACGTCCAGATCGTAGTTTCCTAATAATTTGTAAGCTAAACCGCCATAGATAATTGGTACTCCTTTATCCTTTCGTTCATTCATACGATTGATGAGGATGAGGGCATCAAGAGGTGAAGTGGAACCACTGCGGTTTACGTCGGTGGGCACAACGCGATTATGGTCAATGGACTCGATGCTCCAGTTGGTTTGTTCATCAGAGGCCAGATAGTTACCGGACAGATGGTCGAGCAGTAACACTGACTCGGCAGGAATCTCAGTGGCCTTATGGACCAGATCAAACTCAAATTCACTTTGCCAGCTTGTTTTGGCCGTGGTAGCCATTACTTTTAGCTTGGCAAGCAGCACGAGTTTAGGACGGTTATCGGAGGCAGTTCTTACTTCGGTATCATCGGCGTCTGAGTTCAAGGTGTCATTGTAATCCCCACCATACAGCACATCCGCTCCGTTGTTACCGGTCAGTGTATCGGTACCACCCTGACCAAATAGCGTGTCATTACCTTCGTAGCCGTCAATCGTATCATTTGACAATGTACTTAAAGCTGACGTTGGATTGTATCGTTTGCGGATTTCAAAACGATTTCGGTCAATGGATTTAATATCCAGTTTTTGCTCCAGTCGCTGGCCGTAGATGTTGCTGTGCAGAGCATCGGCTTGAGTGGAGAAGGTTAGCGATTGACGAGTTTTCTCATCGATGAGCTGTTCGGTGAA
>PAPJ01000029.1 GCA_002709045.1 Planctomycetaceae bacterium
CTGTAGAAGAAACTCCTGTAGAAGAAACTCCTGTAGAAGAAACTCCTGTAGAAGAAACTCCTGTAGAAGAAACTGGACCAGCCGCTCCGACGACCGTACCGGTTCCTCAGCTACCTGCTCCGGAATCAAATGCAGATGATACGCTTCCGATCAATCCGGATGAAGCCGAAGTTAATCAGGAAGTTACGCGGACTGTCTTTGAAATTAAAATGGCTGTTGCAAATACCCCTGTCGTGCTGGAAGAGGCGGATCTTGAAAGTATGATTGCCGCAGCAGCAGAAGCCAGTCAGGTTGAGACCGGCAATATCCAGGGCGCCGCAGATGGTCAGGTAACTGTTTTTGGTATCGATGCAGCAGGTGCCGCTGCTTTGAAAAGTAAGCTTCTGGAAAAAGACGGTAAGTCGTATTTTGAAGAGACGCAGAAGTTTGGAGCTCAAATCGCCGGTGACATGAAAACACTCGGAGCAATGGCGATTGTGTTCAGCTTTATTGGAATCATTACGTACATTTGGTTGCGATTCCAACATGTTAGTTTTGGTATCGCAGCTGTTGTTGCACTGGTTCATGATGTGTTAGTAACCTTGGCTGCGATTGCCGTAAGTGCTTATCTGGCTGAGCCTTTGGGGGTTCTCGGCATTGAAGACTTTAAGATTAGTCTGCCTGTGATTGCGGCCTTCCTGACGATTATCGGTTACTCTCTTAATGACACCATTGTTGTATTTGACCGAGTTCGCGAAGTTCGTGGTAAGAGTCGTGAGATTACCGCTGAGATGCTAAACCGCAGTGTTAATTCAACTCTTAGTCGTACCTTGTTGACTTCGATTACAACGTTAATCGTTGTTGGTCTACTCTATGCCATTGGTGGTTCCGGCATTCACAGTTTTGCCTTCGCTTTGGTGATCGGTGTGATTGTTGGTACGTACAGTTCTATCTTTGTTGCCTCCCCGACTCTGCTTCTGTTGAACCGTAAGAAGAAGTAGCTGGTTTTATTGATAGCAACCAGGGGGCCTATCAGCTCCCCTGGTTACAATCAAATATTTTAATAAACGTTTTATGTTTATCTGCCTGTAGTCATCTCTGGCCTTAGTCATCTCTGGGAATGATTGGTGCAGGTGGCACTGGTTGTCTAATCGGGGGTTGTTTTTCTGACCCTAATTTAGATTTGGAAGATGTCGTCCCGCTGGAAATGTGAGAGAACAATTCAGGCGTGGGCTGAGCCGGTATTTTGATTTCCACTCCAATAGGTAAAAGTTCAGGCTTTGGAATCAATTCGCGATTCTGATGATAAATCCAATCTGCCAGATTGGCCTGCCCTAAAAAGTGCTCGGCAATTCCTGTAAGTGTGTCTCCATTTTGAATGGTATAAACTGATAAGATCTCAGGTTTGATTTTGGAGAGATTGAGCCGGGCAACTTGTAACGAGGTACGTTCATCGTCGGCTGCTTGAGGGTAAGCGTCACTGATTTCAGGTGGACGTGCCGGTATGAGTGATATGGTGGGAGGAGCGAGTGGAGCTCTAGCTTCCCGTTCCCGCTGTTGCGATTCGGTTTGATAAAGTTTCCTAGTCGGAGATTCCAGCTTATCATCAGGAATAGGCTGAGCGGCTTCGACCGGGTCGAAAGGAAAAGACTGAACGATTGATTGGTGTATAGGCACGGACAGATTCTGATGCGTGTGTTCACCGTCCGTGGCATGTCGCTGAAATGGGATTGCTCCCAAACTTCCAGCAACCAGAATGCCCGTACCCACAACCCAATGTTTGTGGATAAGCATTTCTGTACCTTTATCATTTAATTAAGTGTCGGAAATATTCCTTACCCTTTTGAGGGTATCCAACACTTTCTCCATCGACAGACAAAGGCTTTAACACTTAACACAATCCACGTTTTTTTGCACAGCCCGCTGTGAGCTGTTCGGTCTGCATCGATCGTATTGATTATAGCGCATTTGGATCGCGACTGGACCACTCGAGCGTCTCATCTTTTTCCAGGCGATTGACCAGGAAATTATAGAACAAGGCATTTGGGTGTGGTTCCAGATTTGCCACATTAAGAATCCCTGACCCTTGGGCACTAGTATTTAATCCAAATAGGAACAGTTTTGTTCCATCCCAATTAATCGTCCCGTCATTATTTTCCTGATCTTTGTGGAAACGGGTCAGTTGATTATGGATCCGTTTACTCTCTGAGAAATACTGAGAGTTCTGGGCGCCGGCGATGATCATGATATTCAGCTTTTGCTTCACCGTCGGGTGGGCCAGTCCCAGTTGAGGCGTTAGTCCTTTATGAGACTGTAAAGGCGTGAATAAAATCAATGCTTTCACATCCTGACCATTACGAATCAGGCCTTTCCCAGGTTTATTCCAGTCCAAGGCGGCCCAGTTCAGGGCTATCACAGCGGTAACATCGGAACCAACAACGGTCAGCTTCTCCAGGTTTAACTCACCTTTATCATTCCTCGTACGCAGGAATGTTTTGCAGGCTTCAATGTCTTGTACCACACTAACAAACTCTGCTTTGGAAAATTTTTCACGGTCGATCTCCAGACGGTCGTTGATATCGCGGGGATTGCGGCGTTGAACCGATTTACCGTGCCCACGTAAGTCCGGGATAATCACGGCGTGCCCCATGTGTTCCTGAATCGCGCTAGCTAGCTTGGTGTAAACAGCACTGTTGGCTGACACATTGAGCATACTGTGAAGCATGATGATAGGGATGGAGTCCTTGCCTTTGGTTCCGGGATAGAACTTTACGTTCAGAAAGACCCCGTCTTTGGTTTCCAATACATGGGATTCAACCGGAGGCAGCTTTTTTTCCGGCTTATCCTCATCCTGCGCCATCATCAGTGAGTTCAAACTGAATGTCATCAGCATTACCCAGACAAATTGAGTAGACAATCGTAAGTTCATACGAATTCGAGAACGGAACATAACCTACAGGACTCCTCAGTGGTCGGTTAACAGCAGGGGGTTACTATTTGATACGAGCAAAAGGTACATAAAAAAGGGTGCTTTCTGCAAGAGGAAGCCAACCCTTCTTCACTTTTTCAATACTAGAGCCGAATCGGTTGTGCGTCAAATTAATCTTGATCTCGGCCGGCACCTGGTGAATGTTTGGGTTGGATGAGTACATTCGGGTACCTGCAAGCGTTCTAATTGGTGTAGTCACAGCAGTGGATTCACTATTAGAATCTCTCAATTGGCTTGCTTTTTAGTGCTTTCACGTAAAAAATAGAGATAGACAGCTCGCCTATTGGTGTCGATATTTCCAATAGGTTTCAGGCAAATGCAATACGGATGATTAGTCTGTGTAAATAGCGGAGAAATAAAGTGGTAAAACGGTCAAAACTGGTCCAGTGGTGGCAGGCCCGTACAGGCGAAGAGGAAACTCCGTTTGATTCAGATTCCTCAGCTTTTCTGCTCTCGGTCTTGGTGCATGTTGCGATCTTAGTTGCTCTGGGTTTGTGGCCTCTTCTGGCTGGTCAGGATGAGGATTCTTTGATGATCACGACCACCAAGGTTGATGTTCAGGAGATCACCGAACCTACGCCTCCTGAACAGATTCATTTCAGTGAGCAGGAGATGGCAGAGGTTGGCGCTAACAGTGATCTAGGTACACAAATGGCATTGTCAGAGGCTCCTGTGATTGCTGAAATTTCAGAGATCCCAAGTCCCGCAGATCCTTCCGATCGGGAAGTTGCCGAAATTTTACTTAATAATCAGGTTGTTCAGGCAACAGGTCTTCACTTCAATGAAAATTTGGCTGTTCGTGGTGCTGTGGGAACCGGCACAACGGGGGCCAGTGGTGCTGTTGATCGCATCACCAATGAAATTCTTTTATCGCTTGAAGAACGGCGTACACTTGTGATCTGGTTGTTTGATCAGTCCGGAAGCTTGGCTCGTCAGCGTGAGAGGATCCATGACCGCTTTGGTCGTATTTACGAAGAGTTAGGGATTCTTGAAGCAGCAGAAAACGAGGCATTTAAAGGAAAAGAACCATTGCTGACGCAGGTCATGGCTTTCGGGAAATCGATTTCCAAAATGATGAAGCAGCCGACCGCAAATCTGGCCGAAATCAAAGAAGCCGTCAAAGCGATCCCACAGGATGACACAGGGGTCGAGTTGACATTTGAAGCCGTAGTCCGAGCGGTAAACGGGCATGTGGAATATCGCCGGCCAGATGCCAATGGTGATCCTAAACGTAATGTGATGATTATCGTTGTTTCTGATGAAGCAGGTGAAGATCAGGCTAATGTTGATTTAGCGGTTAAAACTTGTCAGAAACTGGCAGTCCCGGTTTATGTGATCGGAGTTCCGGCTCCGTTTGGTCGTCAGGAAACACTTGTGAAGTGGGTAGACCCGGATCCGATGTATGATCAGACGCCGCAATGGGGACGAGTAAATCAGGGTCCTGAATCGGTCATGGCTGAACGTGTTAAACTAAATTTTATTGGCAGTGGGGAGGAAGATATTCCTATCGACTCAGGTTTCGGGCCATGGGCTTTAACACGCCTTTGTTATGAAACCGGCGGAATTTATTTTGCCGTACATCCAAACCGAAATGTTAATCAGTCGGTATCCCGTAAACAGGTTACGGCATACTCGTCACACCTGCAGCAGTTCTTTGACCCAACAATCATGCGGGACTATCGCCCCGATTATGTGAATTATCGAGAGTATGAACGTCGGCTGAAGGAATCGAAGATGCGAACAGCTTTGGTGCAGGCAGCTCAGATGTCCTGGAGTACTCCGATGCGTGACCCTCAGACCAGATTTGTTAAGCGAGATGAAGCGGCCTTTAGTAATGAATTATCAGAATCTCAAAAGCAGGCAGCGCAGCTTGAGCCACAACTGGAGAATCTGTATCAGTTTCTGCTGATTGGTGAAGCGGATCGTGATCAGGAGAAGTCGATGCGTTGGAAAGCTGGCTATGATCTTGCCTTAGGACGCGTACTGGCAACTAAAGTACGCACTGAGACATATAACGCGATGTTGGCGGTAGCCAAGCGTGGTCTGAAACTGGAGGATCCGAAGTCAAATACGTTTACGCTCGTACCGGCCGATAGTGTTACGGTGGGAAGTCAATATAAAAAGAACGCCGACAAAGCGAAGGCTCTGCTTGAAGGTGTGATTCGTGATCACGAAAGTACACCATGGGCCTATCTGGCTAAAAAGGAGCTATCGACGCCGATTGGATGGGAATGGAAAGAGTCCTACACGGACCTTGCACCTCCTCCCCGCCCCGGAGTAGGTAACGGTGGTAATCCTCCACCAGCTCAAAATGATGCTGCTAATATGATCAAGAAACCGCCACCAAAGCGTCGCCCTCCAAAATTGTAATAATTCGTTCAGATAACTATTTAGTTTTACGAATGCAAAAGGGTGCAAAATCCCCGAGTCTTTCGGGTACTGCTTAGCCGCGAAGGGAAATAAGTTGCACGAGATCCCCTGGTTTTTTCGGTACATTCTTGGGGTTATGAGTCTTGTGATGGCCGCTGTTCTGGTAACTGCAGCCGTATTGGAACCGTCAGCTGAAGGGATGGGAACCCACGAACAACTTGGGCTAAGTCCTTGTTTCTTTCCGGAGAAGTTAGGGTATCCCTGTCCGGCCTGCGGCATGACAACTTCCTGGGCTCATTTGATGGATGGTAATGTTCACGCGTCGGCCGAAGTGAATTTAGGCGGATTTCTGCTCGCTGTCACATGTCTGTTCTGCGTGCCCTGGTTTATGATTTCGGCGATAAAAGGTCGCTGGATTTTTATGAGAATGACCGACGGGAGGATATTGGTATTCTTAGTAAGCTGGCTTTTAGTTACTATGGCCGACTGGGTGATACGCCGTTTACTAATATGAATGCAGGACGCAGAAACTAATGTCACGGACTCGACGGAATTTCTTCATTTTACTAGCTCTCACTTCTTTGGCTCCGCTTTCCGGTTGTGCCGGTTTGCTCGCCTATCCACTGTACGTGATTAAGGGAGATAGTGTGCCTGCTAATTACGATAAACTGGCTGGAAAACGTGTTGCTGTCATTTGTAAGTCAGCCTCAGCAGCTTCAGGTCCTAATTCACCGGAGTCTCTGATCAGTCGTCAGTTTAGTCAACTTCTTCAGGAACGCGTTTCCAAGGTTGAAATCGTACCTGTCGAAGAAGTCGCAGACTGGATTGATCGTAATAACTGGAATGAAATTGATTGTATTGAAGTGGGACGAGGAGTGAACGCTGACGCTGTTGTACTACTGGCAGTGGAGTCGTTTAGTTTGAAAGACAGTCCCACGTTGTTTAAAGGACGTTCTACGGTGACCACCAAGGTCTATGACATCATTCAGGATGGTAAGGTGGACTATCAGGCCAATACCTTCGATTTTACCTACCCGGAGAACGGCGGCCGTCATACAACCGAACTTAGTGACGCAGCCTTCCAGCGTCAGTTTACCAAGGCTCTCAGTCGTCATCTGGCAAAAGATTTCTTCAAGTATGACAAGTCAGAAGATTATGCTCAGGATGCCACTCTGATTCAGTAGTCGCGGATGATCTGAAGTACTGAAAATGCTGCCAGCAGAACTCCTTGCCTTTGCTTAAAACTGATCTGCTCTGATGCAGATTCGTTCAATACTCTTAGCCTTTCCTGTATGGATGTTCACATCCAGAATAGCTCCACCCATCCGAACGTCTTCGGTGGCAACTCGGAACTGTGTTGGCCGAAACGTAGTGGTTGCTTCGGTGACAGCTGATATTTTGCGGCCGAGGATGCTTTCATAGGGCCCAGTCATGCCGACATCACACTGGAATGCTGTTCCACCGGGAAGGATACATTCATCGGCAGTGGGCACATGCGTATGTGTTCCCAGCACCGCTGTTACTCGACCATCGAGATATCTGCCCATCAGTTGTTTGTCACTGGTTGCTTCGGCGTGAAAGTCAATCAGAATAACTCTGACTGTGGATGGAATCTGACTGAGGATTTTATCAGCAGCCTTGAAAGGACAGTCTACCGGTTTCATAAAGACTCGCCCGATCAGGCTGATAATAGCAATCTGTTCTCCGGCCGCTTCACCGATGATGGCCAGTTTTTTCCCGGGAGCATCCTCTGGAAAGTTGGCCGGTTTTACGATATTCGACTGACTTTCCAGCGTGGTGTAGATCTCTTTACGTCGATAAATATGATCGCCCAGAGTGATCGCGTCGATACCGGCGGCCACTAGCTTTTCGTAGATTTGGGGAGTCAGCCCTGAGCCATCCGCCGAATTTTCGGCATTGGCAATTACCACATCTATATTATGTCTGGTTCGAATAGCATTGAGGTTATTACAAACCATGGTATATCCAGGTTTGCCGACAATGTCTCCGATAAATAAGATCCGCACGACTTTGATCTCCGCGGTTGTAAGTGAGTCAACAAAAACCTAACGAGCAAATTCTGTAAAGCGACTTTCACGAATGACAGTCACTTTAATTTCACCCGGATAGGTGAGTTGTTCTTCAAACTGTTTTGCAATACCGCGAGCAACCTTTGCGGCCGACGCGTCATCAGCTTTCTCGGAACTAATAATCACTCGTAGTTCACGTCCTGCCTGAATCGCATAAGCCTGTTGTACACCATTGTGCTCCCGAGCAATAGATTCCAGTTCTTCCATTCGTTTGATATATCGGTCCAGTGATTCCCGGCGGGCACCCGGGCGTGAGGCTGAACATGCATCTCCCGTGGCGGTTAGAACGGTATATGGATATTCGGAAACGATTTCGTCATGGTGTCCAAAGGCTGCATGGACAACTTCAGGCGATTCGCCATGGCGTTTTAGCAGGTCCGCTCCGATTTGCGGATGTCCCCCTTCAAGTTCATGGTCAGCAGCCTTTCCGATGTCATGCAGCAAGCCTGCTCGGCGGCCTATATCTGCATCGAGTCCCACCATCTCAGCCAGCATCCCGGCCATAAAAGCGACTTCGATACTGTGTCGTAGCACGTTTTGGCTATAACTGGTTCTGAAATGCAGTCGCCCTAACATATAGATGATGCGTTCGTGAAGTCCCGTCACATTGACCTCCATTGCCGCCTCTTCGCCCTTTTTGATGATGAATTTTTCAATGGTTTTCTCTGTTTCTTGTACTACTTCTTCGATACGCGAGGGGTGAATACGACCGTCGGTAATGAGGTCGCTAAGAGAGCGTCGGGCGATTTCACGGCGAACAGGATCAAAGCTGGAAACGATCACGACACCGGGTGTATCGTCAATAATTACGTCGACTCCAGTCGCCTTTTCAAAGGCTCGGATATTACGCCCTTCACGCCCAATAATCCTGCCTTTCATTTCATCACTAGGGATATCAATTGTACTTGTTGTACTGTCAGCGGTATGTGTAGATGCATAACGCTGCATTGTCATGATCAGCATTTCACGAGATTTCTCTTGGCAGACTTCCTGGAGGCTCTTCTCGTGCTTTAGAATGACCGCACCCATTTCCTGCTCAAGTTCATCTTCCAGAAGCTCCAGCAGCCGTGTGGTGGCCTCTGCCTTGGTCAGGCTGGTAAGCTCCATTAGCGATGAACAATGTTTCTCGAGTTGTCTGTCGAGTTCTTTTTGACGTTGTTCAGCGACCAGCAGTTTGTCCGTTAGTCGTTGCTGATTCGCCTGTACCATCTTCTCCTGTTTTCGTAGTGAGTCTTCGCGTTGGCTGATCTGATTCTCCTGTACGTTGAGCTGGTCTTCTTGCTCACGTAAATGTTCTCTGGACTGACGAAGTTCTTTTTCAGCTTCTGATTTGTACTGAATCTCCGCTTCTTTGGCTGCGATCTTAGCCTCTGAAATGATCTGTTTGGCCTCCAGTTCGTGTTCCTTGAGTTTTGTCGCCCGGTTTTTCTTTTGTAGAGTATTAGTAAGGATCAGTGCGATGATGACTCCGGTAATGACACCCGAAAGGCCGAAAACGCCTTCGGTTGCCGTGATTGCGATAATCAGGCACGGAAATATTAAGGATATGGACATAAGGATTTTCCCGTTCGATATATCGAGCGACCGTTACAAGCGTGGTGACGTCCGCTGTAATCCAAATGCCCATTAGCTACTGTAATGAAAATGTAGTTTGAGATAAATGTAAGGTCGATTACATGAATAGTCGCTTGTCAGTACATTGCAAAGCGGCCTGTTTTATGGACGCGTCTTGCCTTTTTGAAGTGTCGGGGAAATTGACAAAAATCTTGTGTACTGATGATTTCGAGCAATCCCACCGGAGTGGAAAAACCAGAACTGCAGGCGTGATTGGCATCTTATAGTCAGACTTCACTAATGTAACACGCATCGGCTGTGTTGAAGGTGTGACTAGCAGCAAGGAATCATTGCTCAAGCAATTCTTAACGGCTGATAATAGTACCGTTAATATGCTTAAATCGAAAGCAGCGATCGCTTTACTAAAGACAATCGAAATGTAATCCGAAAACCGAATCATAAAAAATCTCAAACAAACATCTTCGCAGTAGGGGCTTTCTTCAGAATACGGCGCTCTACAAAGTGTTTTAAGTTTGGTTTATTGGGTTTACCATTGATAAGTCGCTTTTTTAAGACTCACGTTCGTCATAAAATGCGACAAGACCAATTTACCAGACAGAGAGTCCGCTCTGCAACTTTTTGAGCCCCCAGTCAAAGCGGTTAATGGCCCGGAATTATTTGAGAGTGTCAGAATTTAGCGAACAGGCAGACTATCACGACTTTGAAGTGATTCTTCAACAGGAATTTGCGACCTCCAAATGGCATGATGTCCGTGTAATTCTGGCAGTTTCAGGTGGAGCTGACAGTGTGGCACTGCTACGAGGGCTTTATGCTCTAAGAGCTAAGCAGAGCCACGGTGAACTGCATGTTGTTCATGTGAATCATCGATGGCGTGGAGAGCAATCCGATGCTGATGAGCAATTCGTTGCTGATTTATGTGTCCATTTGGAGGTTAAATGTCATCGACTTCGAATTCAGGCAGAGAACAAAACAGAAGAAGAAGCGCGTAATCAGCGTTATCAGATTTTTCTGGAAAAAGCTCGTGAATTAGGTGCTCGTTATGTACTCACCGCACATACACAGGACGATCAGATCGAGACTTTAATTGACCGGATCTTTCGCGGTACAGGATTGACGGGTTTACAGGGTATTCCCCGTACAAGAATCCTGGATCATGGTATTACGCTTCTGCGGCCTATGTTGACGCATACGCGTACACAGGTACTCAACTACCTTCACAAGTTAGATCAGGACTACCGAGAGGATAGTTCAAATCAAAGCCTTGACTATACACGCAACAGAATTCGTAATGAATTGTTACCGCTATTGAAATCACAATATCACAGTGATGCTGATCAGGCCGTACTGCGATTAAGAGAAACGGCATTGGAGTTGTCTGATTATCTGGCCGCAGAAGCTGGGCAGGTAGCCGAGAAAGTTTTACAGGTGTGTAGTCATGAGCAAGTCGTATTAGAGTGTACGGCTTTTCAAGGTGTTGCCTCGGTTATTGTGCGTGAGGTCTTAGTACAGCTTTGGCAGCAAGCTGATTGGCCGCGTCAGGCGATGACGCGTGGTCATTGGTTGCAGCTTGAGACTATGGTGTTAGGAGCCAGTGATCCGCTAATGTTTCCTGGTAGTATCCGCGCAGAAAAAAACGGCGAGTTGCTTTCGCTAACTCGCCGTTAATCTCAATCTATAAGAGATGGGACAAGAGTCTATTCTTCTCCATCACCCTCACTAGGCTCTTCAGTTGACGTCTCTTGTTCGGCCGTAGTCTCCTCTACTGGAGGAGCATCCTCTGTTACGGCATCTTCAGCAGGCGATTCGTCTTGGGCTGCTGCTTCTGTCGAAGATTGTTCAGTGGGATAGTCATCACTGTCTTCATCTCCCCCACTGAGAGTAATTACTTTGTAACCACCCTGTGATTTGTAGTAAAGTAACAGAGCAAGGAAGCCAACTCCCATTAACACAGGTACGATAGCTGTTAATCGCAAGGCTTGACGAGAACCGTGATTATATGAATTTAGGATAGCTGTATGATTAACATTATCCTCGTTGTCAAGAGCATCCTGTTGCTTCACAGGATCGATCTCGCTGTAACTGTAGCCTAAAAATGAACTTGTCTTATCAAGAACATATTCAGTTGCTACTTCTGGTGCAGTGTCCTGCAGGTGTTTTGTCATTTCATTACTTTGTTGAGCACCAATCATTGTTGTTGCGCCAAGTCCCACGGTTAGCATCCCTGCGGCTCCTAGAGCACTCATGGCGACGGCACCGCTTTGCGGGTAACGTTCTCCTGCTACAGCAAGCATGGTGGGCCATAAGAAGGCTTTACCAAGACTGTAAAGTGTTGCAGCCGCAAAAATTACTAATACGCTTGTGGTATCCATACTCAACCAGAAAAGCCCCAAAACGGCAATCACGGAACTGGCTAATAACAATCCGATTGGGTTCAGTTTATGAGCAATTGGCCCGGCAAAGAATCTAAGTATAAACATGAGAATAGATGTGTAGATTAAAACGGTAACTGAGTTTTCTACAAGCCCTTCCATTAATCGTGTTTGCCAGCTATCAACCCCAAGTTCCATATAACCGATCATGCCGTGAATAACGATCAACACGAGAAATGGAATTGAGGCAAAACAACTAAACAACACCGCAACGGACATATTACTTTTACTGGTAACCGTTTCTGGAAAATTCTCTTTGAGACTCATCAGCAAAATGACGATCAGAACCAATGAATAGGATGAAAGTGCAATTTCCCAAGGGACTTCAGCAATCCAGGCATCCTTGTTTTGGAAACAAGCAGCTAGCAAGCCGCCAAGCGCCATACCACCAGGCCATCCAGCATGCAGAATATTAAGGTAATGGGTTTGATTTTCGGGGTAAAGCTGACCCACAAGCGGGTTGATTACCGCTTCATATAGTCCGTTGCAGATAGAAAATATAAAAACACTTGCGGTCAACAAGGAAATGACTTTGTTTGTAGCATCCTCTTGTCCTAAATCCGCTAGCCATCCCTCATAAAGTGAAGGCGCGAGAAAAAGCATGATCGCACTGACAATGTGCAGGACAACAGAAAGTAGCATAACGGGCTTATAACCCAATAACTCAACAATGAAACCACCAACAAGAATGACAACTCCAAATCCCACAAAACCGGCACCCATAATACCGCCAAATGCAGTTTGACTTATGCCCATTTCGGCCCAGGCGGAACCAGCAGCACCACGAGTTGCGAAACCAACACCAGCCGCCACTAGCGTCAGAAAACTCGCGATTAATAGTTTTTTACGATTGTCCATTTTTTTACTTCCGAAAAGTATATCGAGATTCCTACAAACATACGACTTAGTAAGCCTACAAAATTTTTAATTGCTAGCATATAGCAATCATGAAAAACTGAGTTCCTGGTTTTTTATGTAGATTGACGCTCAATTGGTCTTTTTTGCTGGATGGAATATCATGGTTGACCTGAAATGATGGTTTGACATAGATTAACTGTTCTGCGGGAGAGATAACCGTGTGTTGTGCTTTTGGCTGAGGCAAGCCAGAGCATCGAATCAACAGCACATTGCGTTTGCCTCTCATGATAAAAACGAAGGCTGACCGGTGAGTTCCCATGGATGGGTTTGCACTTGCTGTGTCATGCAATGGAAACACCAATGAGGCAGTTAGGAAGGCCAGTGGTTGTTGCTTGGATCGTAATATTTGCGATTGCGCTCGCTTTGCGTTGTGGTGCCAGTGTCTATTGGCAGCAGCAGCAAGTGGATCAAAATGCGTTTGCTTTTGGTGATTCATTTTCCTACTGGGTTTTGGGCCATCAAATCTATGAAGGCAATGAATATAAGTTCGGGGGCGATAATGCCAGAATTTCACGGGCTCCGGGATTCCCTATTTTGATTGCCGGTTGGCACTGGCTCTGCGACGGAAAGCCCTCGGTACTTTCCGTCCGCATCATGAATTCAATTTTGGGTGCTTTCACTGTTCTGGCGGTTGGTTGGTTGGCTACACTGCTCTTCAATCAACGTGTCGGACTTTATGCTGGCGTGCTTGCGGCTTCCTATCCAGGGGCTATTGCCATGAGTATTCTCATACTCAGCGAAGGCCCTTTTTGTTTGTTCATGTCACTGGAATTAGTGGCCCTGTATTACTGTTTTCTGTGGTCGGATGGAAAGAAATCATCCAAAATGTGGGCGGCGATCTTTGTTGGTGTTAATGCGGCGATTGCAGTACTGATTCGTCCTAGTTGGTTGCTTTATACCCCTGCTCTTTTGGCTGTCATTTGTTTGACTGGAAAACAGCGTCTTCGCAATTTCGGATTTGCCGTTATCGGAGTTTTGGGATTTGTCGTGGTAATGATGCCCTGGTGGATTCGCAATCATCAGGTGACGGGGCGTTTTGTGCCAACGACATTACAGGTGGGCGCCAGTCTTTATGACGGACTTCGTCCTGATGCTGATGGTGCAAGTGACATGTCTTTTATGCAGGACTTTTATCATCAGCAAACTCTGCAAGATACTTTGGCTGAAGCGCCACCAATGGATACATACGAATATCGTTTGAACGCCCGTCTGCGTGACGCTTCGCTTCAGTGGGCGCGTGAGAATCCATCAGAAGTATTTCGTCTGGCGGGTGTGAAGTTCATTCGAATGTGGAATATCTTTCCTAATTCCGATTCTGTTGGCTCAGGTGTCAGCCGCCTGGTCATCTCCCTTGGTTATTTTGGCATTATGTCGCTCACTTTGTTGGCTGTGATTTCAAAGATTCGTAAGAAATCACAGTCAACCGAAGGAACGAAGCAGGCATCATGGCACAGTGTTGTTCTTTGTAGCTCTCCCGCAGTCTACTTCACAGCCTTGCATATGGTGTTTGTTAGTTCCATTCGCTATCGCCAGCCAGCCGTGCTGATTCTGTCAGTACTGGCTGGTGCTGGTGTGGCCTATTGTGTTTCACGTTTTACTTTAAGTACAACTGAGCCTGTGCCAGAAGGAGGGCGTGATGGATAAACCAAAACGAACTCCTGTTAACCTCACGCCTAAGGGTGGTGGTTTTCTACATCGCTGGATTCGAAAATTTGCAGTTTTGGTATCGTTGTTAGCAGCATTGCTGGTTGTTGGTCACCCCTGGATCGGGTCTCGTGTTGATGAAGAGATTCATGCTCAGTTGCTGGCCGCAGTAAAGAAGGCGATGCCGACAGCGATTGTTAATGTGGATTCCGTTGTTCGCCGTGGTAACAGTGGAATTGTAGTGACTGGTTTGGAGGTGCTATTGCCTTCAGGTCCGGAGGCAATAGCACCTGCTATGCAAGACAACCGCAAGGCGGATGGTGCAGCCAGATCATTTACCCGACTTCCGGTCATTGAGCTTGACCGGCTGGAACTAATTGGCAGAACTGACTATGGCACTCTGTTAACAGATAAACCTGTCTTTAGTGAAGTGAAGTTGACAGGCGGTAAACTGCGTGTTGTACGTGCATCTGACGGTAATTTGAACCTGCTACGGTTGCTTGAAGGCTTTGGCATTACTGAATTTACTCCGAAAGAAATTCCAACGGTTAGATTGTCAGCGATGGAGGTGTTGTTGGCGGATGCTCAGCAACTGGGTTCGCAGGAATTATCGCTTATGCTGACTGACGGAGTTATTGTGCAAAAGCCAAGGGAACAGGTGTTTCAGAATGACGATGTGGCAGTACGAGCCTTAAATTTATTGGAAGTGCGCCTGCAGTTTGAAACAGAATTGGCATCAGGCTTACAGATTGAGGGAGCGATTTCGTTGGACAATCACCCTTCTCTGCTAAACGCTCGAGTAGACGGGTTGGTACTGGATGAACGGCTGCTGGAGTATTTGCCGGTTGATGTTCTTGATCAGCTACCGGCAGGTATGGGGTTCCGGGGAGAAGCTCAATTTGCTATGCAGTTGCGCACGCAGATTGATTTGGATGAGAGCGGCCGGTCAAACTGGTCTTACGACTGGGTTGCAGCGGGGGTCTTAAGTAATGGATTTTATTCAGACCGACGTTTGCCTACTCCGATTACGGACATCTCTGGTACGGTGACTTGGCAGGGAGATGAAATTCGTTGTGAAAGGCTCAACGGGCGTTTGGCCAATTCGCCGTTAACCGGCAGTATTCGGATTCAGAGGTTGAGTTCAGAACCGGCCGTCAAAGCTACACTACGCGCAGAGAACTTGCAGGTTGATGAGACACTTGCTCAGGGACTGACGGGCAATGGAAAACTTGAATCAGTATCACGCATCTTTGAGATGTATTCGCCCAGAGGTACCACAGGTTTACACTTGACGTATGATTCGGCAGGTTTACATCCACAAACCGATATTGTTCTGGATGTTCATGATATGGACATTACCTATTGGAAATTTCCATACCCCTTTCATAAAGTTTCCGGTCGTATTCTGGTTTCGAACAAAGACGTCGAATTACAGCAAGTCGAAGCTTATACTCATGGACAGCGATTCGAGATTCAGGGAAACCTGAAAGATGCTATTGATTTTCCCAAAGGATGGATCCAGGTAACCGCTGATGGTGCAGTCCCTCTGGACACGGAGTTGATTCAGGCTTTGGATTCTAAAACGCGGCGCACGATTGATGTGCTTCGACCGACAGGACTTGTCTGGCTAAAGCGACTTCGAAATGAATATTCCGGAGATAAATATAACCCGCAGCGTGAAATCGATATTGAAGTTAAGTCCGGCACAGTTAGTTATGCGCAGTTTCCCTATCCGATTCACCGCGTAGAGGGTGAACTTCATCTTCGCTCAGGGGTCTGGAGATTTGAAGATTTCAGCGGTTACAAAGGAAACTCATATATCCAGTTGCATGGTTCGCTGACCCCTTTGGCCGATGGCGACAGCAAGTTGAATTTGGAGCTGACCGGTACGGATGTGGATCTGGATGAAGAACTACGCACCGCCTTTTCTGTAAAGAACAGAAATGTGACAGAGCTTTGGGATCAACTGCAACCGCAGGGAGCACTGGATCATCTGACGATGAAAATTGAAAAATATAAATCTCGTGAGAAACCGAGTTTATATATTCGCGGGAAGAAATGGGTGCCGGATGAAAGTTTCGCCACTTCCCGAGTACAGATCAACCCGGCCTGGTTCCCATATGCAGTGGATGAATTGACTGGCGAGTTCGTCATTCATGACGGTCATGTTCAATTGTTAGATGTTCGCGGTAAGCATGATGAAACAGAATTTGTGTTTGATGCTGTTAGTCACTTTAACCCGGATGGTGGCTGGGATCTGGCAATTGAACACCTGAGTATCGATCGTTTGGCATTCGATAAGGATCTGCTTAGTGCTTTACCGGAGTCACTTTCTAAAGGTCTTAAGTCATTGGATTTGGTAGGTCAACTGCAGATCGCCGGGGGTATGAAATTTGTAAAACCGATTGGTGGTCAATTGCAGTCTAATTGGGATGTGCGAGTAGGCGCAGCCGGCGCGGCATTTACATGCGGTCCCCGATTTAACGGAGTCTATGGTTCCGTCTTATTAAACGGCATGAGCGATCGACAGGGTTTTCGTTCGAAGGCATGGTTGGATATCGATTCGATGATGTGGGGGGACGAGCAGCTGACCAAGTTGTCGGGTCCGGTCTGGGTGGATTCTAAACAATTGTTAGTTGGACGTTGGGCCAGTATTGCACAGTCCAGGTATGAAGCTGCCGATCAGCAGCAGGACTTGCAAGTTGTGCGTCAGCCACGTCAGGACGCACAAAGTATTCTGGCTAGAACTGCCGGTGGATTGCTGGGAGTCGACCTGCAACTGCAGTTCGTAAATAAGTTGCGAATTGAGTCTGGCGTCGATCGCGTGGTTAGTCGATCAGCGGACCGTTTTCTGCTACAGGCATCATTGTCGGGAGCGGATTTGGGATACTTGATGCGGCAGCATGATGTAAAAGAAAAGGCCGGTGGGCGAATCAACGGTGCTGCGCGTTTGCGAGGTGAGGTTGGAGATCGCTCAACTTGGTCCGGCGAAGGCCGAATTCGCCTGGTCGACGCCGATATTTATCAGTTACCACTGATGGTGGCCTTGTTAAGTAATTTGGGAGGAAATAAGGAGCGGGGAGCGTTTTCCTCGAGTGAAGTTGATTTCAGGATTAAGTCGGAACGGTTTATAATGGATCGCATTGCTCTGGAGGGTGATGCGGTGAGTCTCTATGGCGATGGCTGGATGTCTTTTGATAAAGAAATCAATATGGATTTCTACTCCATAGTGGGACGCCAGCGTATTGCGATTCCACTGATTAATCAGGTGGTTGCAGAGGCAAGTAAGGGACTGCTCAGAATTGATGTGGCCGGTTCACTGGACAAGCCTCAGGTCAACGGCACAGCTTTCCCTGAACTCGACGGTACTATGGAGCGTATTCTGCATGACTTGAATACGCGTATTGCCCGACCGCTACCCAACGGCCAGCAACCGCTCATACAACTAAGGTAAGACGCAACAGGATTAAGGAAAATGAAGTTTACAAAAATGCATGGTGCCGGAAATGACTATGTTTACATTAATGCATTTGAAGAATCGCTGCCGGCTGATTTGTCTGCTTTAGCCGTTGCCATGTCGCATCGGCATTTTGGTATTGGTGCGGATGGGCTGATCGTGATTCATTCTTCTGATATCGCGGATGCTCGAATGCAAATGTTTAATGCAGACGGCAGTGAATCGGAAATGTGTGGTAATGGGATTCGTTGCGTAGCCAAATATGTTTACGATCATGGAATTTGTCGGAAAGAATCGCTGACTATTGAAACCGGAGCCGGTGTGTTATCACTGGAAGTGGAAGCTGTCGAGGGAAAAGTAGAGCGTGTTCGCGTGGATATGGGCGAGCCGGTTCTGGAAGCGGCACAGATTCCAACAACCTTTGACAGAACACCGGTCGCCGACCAGACATTGGAAGTTGACGGGCAGTCCTTTCAGGTAACTTGTGTATCGATGGGCAATCCACACTGCGTGATTTATGTGCAAGAGGCAACGGACGATTTAGTATTGGGAGTAGGACCGAAAATAGAAAATCATCCGGCCTTTCCTGCCCGTGTGAATGTTGAATTCATTGAAGTCAAGTCGTCCGCTAAAGTAAGCCAGCGAACCTGGGAGCGTGGCTCAGGCGAAACCTGGGCATGTGGTACCGGAGCCAGCGCTGTATGCGTTGCCGGAGTACTGACCGGGAGAACAGATAGACGGATTCTAAATCATCTGCTTGGCGGTGATCTGGAGTTGTATTGGGACGAAGAAACAAACCATGTCTTTATGACCGGACCGGCGACAGAAGTTTATAGCGGTCAATGGCCTTTGTGAAACTGATCTTAAACTGGAAATTGGAAAAATAGTGTGTCGCAAGGATGTAACACGAAATGAAAATTGATGCTCCCTGGATAATGCGACTTGGCGGGTTTGGTCTAACCCGACTTATGCGCAGTTGGATGGGGACACTGAAATATCAAATGCATCGAGAGGAGCCTTTGGTCGATCCAGTTGTTGATGGATTTGAAGGCCCGAATATCTATTTATTCTGGCATGAATACATTCCCATCCCGTTCTATCTGCGCGGACGATGTAACATCACCATGTTGTTAAGTCGGCATCGGGATGCAGAATGGTTATCGCATGCGGCACGCTACATGGGATTCGGCACAGTACGAGGAAGTTCATCACGCGGTGGCGTGGCCAGCCTGAAAAAACTGCTGAAGGTCGGCCGGGAGATGAATCTAACGATGACTCCCGATGGTCCGCGAGGTCCACGTCGCGTTTTGGCTCCGGGATGTATTTATTTGGCATCACGTTTGCAAATCCCTCTGGTGTGCCTCGGTTTTGGCTATAAATCCTGCTGGCGAATGGAAAAAGCCTGGGATCGTTTTGCCATTCCCAAACCCTTTACACAGACACGGATGATGATTGGTCGTCGTATTCATGTCCCGGAAAAATTAGATCGTGATGGTATCGAACATTATCGTCAGTTAGTCCAGGATGTTCTTGAGCAAAAGACGGCCTGTGCTGAGCACTGGGCTAAAACCGGATCCTTTCTTGAAGGACAGCAAGTTTTGCTGCCGAAGCCCGGAAGCTTCCGTCGGGCAGCCTAATCAACATGCATTGGGTCACAGTTTTAGTATATTGAAGGTACGAGTTGTCGAGATCATCGGGATACTCTGTACAAGCCGGCATGAAAGGCTCGCCTTCGACAATGAATGACCAATTTTTATATCGCGATATCGATCAGCAGGATAATCCGGAGCCCGATCCGCCTCAGATTTTGTCCGTCAGTGAATTGAATACAGCAGCCAAAGACTTGCTGGGCACTGCTTTTGGTGATATTTGGGTTGCTGGTGAGGTTTCAGATTTATCCAGACCCAGTTCAGGCCATCTTTACTTCAGCCTGAAAGATGAGGATGCTACGATTCGTGCGGTTGTCTGGCGTAGTACCGCTGCGCGGCTCCCGTTTCAAATAGAAGATGGTCAACAGTTGATTTGTCGTGGCAAGATTGATTTATACGTTGTTCGCGGTAGTTATCAGTTGGTCGTTAAGCAAGCTGAACCCCAGGGGCTTGGCAACCTGCAGTTAGCATTTGAGCAAATTAAGCGTCAGTTAGCTACAGAAGGACTTTTTGATGAAGAACATAAACAGCCAATTCCCTGGCTGCCTCGAAAAATTGCCTTTGTAACCAGTCCTTCCGGTGCCGCGATACGTGATTTTCTGGAGGTTCTTCGGCGGCGTTGGAGTAATGTACAAGTCATGGTGATTCCGACTCGTGTTCAGGGAGCAGGAGCCTCGGCTGAAATCGCAGCTGGTATTCGGACTGTCAATGCTCTGACAGATGCTCCGGATCTTCTGGTTATAGGTCGTGGTGGAGGTAGTATGGAAGATCTCTGGTGTTTCAACGAAGAAGAGGTAGTGCGAGCAGTTTTTGCCAGCGAAATTCCGGTAATTTCCGCTGTTGGACATGAGATCGATGTGACGCTTTCAGATTTAGTTGCAGACCGCCGTGCGTTGACTCCTTCTGAGGCAGCTGAATTAGCGGTGCCATCCGAGTCCGATGTACGCAGGCTACTTGAAACCGCTCAGCAAAGACTGGTGACAACTTTACAAAGTCGTGTGGTACAGGCTCGGCAACAGTTAATTACTCTGGCTTCTCGCCCGGTATTGAAACGTCCACATGATTTGACAGAGCAAAGAGCTCGCCTGGTAGATGACTGGGAACAACGTCTTACACGAGTTATTTACGATCGTCTTGACCACGGCAAAGAAAGAATCTCATTAGCCACAGCAGGCTTAAATGCTTTAAATCCGCTTGGCGTTTTACATCGTGGTTACAGTGTCACTCAGGATGCATCAGGAAGTATTATTCATAATGTTTCCGACGTCGAGAACGGTGAGGAACTTGTGACACGTGTCATTGGTGGGAAAATATACAGTACGATCCATTCAAGTGAAGTAATCAAAGAGACTGAATCTTAATGGATAGCAATCCAGCAGGGGGAAAGGGGCAACCCATGGGAAAAAAGAAACCGCAGCAGGAATTAACGTTTGAGCAGGCTCTGGAAGGACTTGAAGAGATCGTGGCTCAACTGGAAAATGGCCAGTTGGGCCTGTCGGAAGCTCTCGAATGCTATCAGCAGGGCGTTGGCTTATTAAAGCATTGTCACGAAGCATTAGCTGGTGCAGAGCGAAAGATCGAGTTGCTGACAGGAGTGGATACCGATGGGAATCCGATTACCGAAGAATTTGAAGATGAACAGTCGACATTGCAGGAAAAACAGGCTTCCCGATCCCGCCGCCGGTCTGCCGGTGAGGATATAGACGAGTCTGGAGACCTGTTTTAGATTAAGGGTTTGTTCTTACGTTAATTTACAACGTGTGCCGGCGTTAATATTTCAACAGAATTCGAGTTTCCTATGACAACAAGCGGAGAAGTTCTGCTTTCACAGTACATGGCAGAACTACGTCAGGAGGTGGATCAGGCGTTAGCAGAAGTCACGACATATGCGGCCGGTTGTCCGCAGGTATTAGCAGACGCCATACGCCACATATTATTGGCTCCGGGAAAACGCCTGCGTCCAATGCTGGTGTTAATGGCCTCGGATGCTTGCGGTCATAGAAGTAATGCTACCATTGCTTCTGCATGTGCTGTTGAGATGATTCACACCTACTCCCTAATTCATGACGATTTGCCTGCTATGGATGATGACGAACTTCGTCGGGGTCTGCCGACCGTTCACGTTGTTTATGGTGAAGCTAATGCGATTCTGGCCGGTGATGCTCTGCTTGCTCAGGCATTCGAAGTCGTTGCCTGTTGTGATGCGTCAGCGGATCAGGTTGTGAGGTGTTTGCAGGTATTAACCGAGGCGGCAGGACCTTGTCAGCTTGTTGGGGGGCAGGTTGATGACTTGCGGGCTGAAAATACAGTAGGTAATGTTGAACAGTTGCAGAAAATTCACGAACGGAAGACCGGAGCGATGTTTCGGGTATCATTGCGATTAGGTGGGATTGCTGCCGGAGCGACGGATGAACAAATTGTACGCCTCGATACGTATGGTAGATATCTGGGCCTGGCATTTCAAATTGTTGATGATCTGCTGGACGAACAGGGAGACGTGGAACAGCTTGGAAAACAAACCGGAAAAGACACAGAACATGGTAAACTGACCTACCCTGCGTTGATGGGAGCAAAGGAAAGTCAGGATTTGGCTGCAGATCTGATACGTCAGGCCTGTGAACAACTGGAGCCGTTCGGTGAAACTGCCGAATCTTTAAGACAGTTGGCATATTTCGTTTTGGAACGGAATAACTAAATTAAAAGAAGAGACTATACATCTCCACCTTTAATTGACTGAACCGTTTATGGAACATCCGATTCTTTCTAAATTGCAATCGCCATTGGAATTGCATGAGATGTCGGCGGCTGAACTAGACCAAACAGCTGCCGAAATCTGTGATGTGATGTGCGAGTTGCTGAGTGAACGATCTGCGCACTTCGCCTCCAATCTTGGAGTGGTCGAGCTGTGTCTGGCTTTGCATAGTGTTTTTGATTTTCTTCAGGACCGCTTAATTTGGGATACGGGGCATCAAATCTACCCCCATAAACTTATTACCGGTCGATATCAACAATTCAAATCTATTCGTACGAAAAAAGGTTTGATGGGATATCCGAATCCGTCTGAGAGCGATTACGATCTGTTTATGACAGGTCATGCCGGTGCCAGTGTTTCCACTGTACAGGGGTTGCACAGCGGAGATGCTCTGACAGGTAACGCTGAACGTAAAGCAGTGGCAGTGATTGGTGACGGAGCATTTCCATCCGGCATCGTCTATGAAGCGATGAACAATGCCAATGGCAATCTGTTGGTCGTGCTTAATGACAATGAAATGTCGATTTGTCCGCGAGTGGGTGGTGTGGCATCCTATCTGGATCGACTGCGAAACTCGATCTATCCGTCGTTAAAAGCCGGAGTACAAAAAGTGCTGGGACGTGTTCCGGTTGTCGGCGATCCGGCCGAACGGTTTTTGGCTCAGATGAAAGAAGCGGTCAAAGCCGGCTTTCACGGAGGCATGCTTTTTGCAGAGATGGGATTTCAGTACCTGGGTCCGATTGATGGTCATGATATTGGCTTGATGCGAAAGTATCTAAAAATGGCAAAGGAAATTCATGAGCCGGTTCTGCTACACGTCGTTACGCAGAAAGGTCATGGGTTTAAGCCCGCAGAAGAAGATCCGCGAACCTTCCACGCTCCGCCAGTTTTTGAGCGTGTGGAAGGTAAAGCAGTGTTTCAACAGAAAGGAGCCGGTGGATCGGGATTACTTAATTATACGAATCACGCTCGTGATGCTATTTTGGAACAAATGGCCAAGCACGAGCGTGTTACCTGTATGACCGCAGCGATGTGTCAGGGGAATAAACTCGAACCGGTTCGTGACTTATACCCTGACCGCTTCTTTGATGTTGGAATTTGCGAAGGCCATGCCGTCGCATTTGCCGGAGGTCAGTGTAAGGCGGGTATCCGTCCAGTTGTGGCAATCTACAGTACATTTTTACAACGAAGTTATGACCATATATTTCAGGAAGTTTGTCTGCAGGATTTGCCGGTCACATTCATGCTGGATCGAGCCGGATTGGCTGGTCCTGACGGCCCCACTCACCATGGAGTGTTTGATTTGGGATATCTGCGTGTTTTTCCAAATATCTCGATTATGGCACCGGCTGATGAACATGATTTGAAGGCGATGCTGGATTTTTCATTAACTCATGATTCAGCAACCGCCATTCGTTATCCTAAAGGTGCTTCACCTGAATTAGATCGGGAGCCCAAGCCGGTTGAGTTTGGCAGGGCTGAGGTTTTGTCGACAGGTAAAGATGGAACAATACTGGCATTAGGTGCGATGGTAGAGCCGAGTTTGCGTGCTGCAGCCAAACTACAGGATGCCGGTCTCGAGGTTGGCGTGGTAAACGCTCGTTTCGTCAAACCACTCGATGAGCACGTGATTGGAGAAGTGCTGCGTAACAGTCCTTTTGTGGTGACCGTTGAAGAAGCAGCATTGATCGGTGGGTTTGGTTCCGCAGTATTGGAATTTGCGGCTGAACGCCGATTGAATACCGCTCATGTTTGCCGTTTGGGGATTCCTGATATCTTTGTAGAACATGGCGAACGAGGAGAACTGTTAAGTGACCTTGGATTAGATGACGAAGGTGTTTACCGGGCCTGCAAAGATATGGCACAGGATACAGCAAATATGGAGACTGTTTAGCTTCAGATTCTTCTCACGAGGCTGCAAAACATCATAAAATGTCACTTTCAAATTTAGCAAATTGGGTTGAGGCTGATGGCAAGCCCCGTGTGATGGTTTACGGAGGTGCCTCTAATGCTGGAAGTTTCGATGCTGAAACTCAGGTTCGACAATCGATTGACGACTGTTTTCAGGTTGTTGATGATGCCGCAGCTGCAGATTTGGCAATTGTACTCGGTGGTGATGGTTCGATTCTGCGCGCATCCCGGGAACTTAGCAGATTGGGAATCCCTGCCGTCGGGGTAAATCTGGGCCGACTCGGCTTTCTAGCCTCAGTTTCTCCAGGTGAAGTTGCACAGGCATTTGGTGATGTTGTTGCAGGTAATTGCCGTATTGTTGAACATCTGATGTTAGAGTGTTCCGTTTTTCGCGATGGCGAAGTGGTGGCATCGACAATAGGTCTTAACGAGGCTGCACTATTACGCGGGGCTCCCTTCTCAATCCTCGACATTGATTTGCATGTTGATGGTGAATTGGCAACGACTTTCAGTTGTGATGGGCTTATTATTTCGACGCCTGCAGGTTCGACCGCTCACAGTCTTTCAGCCGGCGGACCTATTCTTCGTAAAACACTGGATGCCTTCGTGATTTCCGCGATTAGCCCTCATACCCTCACGGTACGTCCCGTGGTGGACTCATCAAGTCGCATTTATGAGATGACTTTACGTGAAACCACCGCAGAAACTGCTGTCGCTGTGGATGGCAAAGTGATTGCCAGCGTAACTCAAGAGGATGTAATACAAGTGAAGAAAGCGGAGCGACCGTTTTTGATGATTGAAGTTGATGGCCAAAATGATTATCGAAGTTTGCGTGAGAAGCTAGATTGGGGTGGCCGTATTCGCCATAAAAAATAACAATAAAGCTACTCGAATGGATTCGAGCAATCATGCGTAATTCAACAGTGTGCAGGGAGGCATGCGATGACGTTGGCGAAATTCCGTTTTTGGACCGTTGTTTTTTCTCTTATCATTCCGGGACTCATTTCCCCGCTGGCCAATGCTCAGGATGTTAATCTTGAACAACAGCTGCAAAAGGCTGCTTTGAAGGCAACGCAGGATGCTCAGGTTACCAAGAAATATCAGTTGCAGTATCACTTAGAAGAAGGTGAATTGATTCGTTCACGTGTCGTGCATCTGGTTTCAATGGACACCAAGATTGATGGCGAATTTGAAAACTTAAAGTCTCGTAGTGTTTCTACCCGGGTCTTTCAGGTCAACGAAGTTGATACTCAGGGAAATATCACGCTTCTGCACCGAGTGGAAGATGCGCAATTGTGGCAGAAAGTTACGGGGCAGGACGAGGTTCGCTACAACAGCAAAACGGATCAAGTCGTACCGGAAAACTACGAACGGATTGCTGCATCCATTGGCAAACCACTAGCTGTTATTACTGTCAGTCCAAGCGGAGCCATCATTTCGCGAAAAGATAAAGTTGCTCAATTCAATCCCGGAATCGGAGTTTTGATGCCTCGGCTTCCGGATTATCCGATTGCCATTGGGCAGAAATGGTACACACCACAAGAGGTTCGTATTCGCACTAAAGATAACCGGATAAAGACAATCAAACTGAGGAAATTATATACACTCAGTAAGGTCGCAAATGAGTTGGCAACGATTACGGTGAGAACTCAGGTAATCACTCCCGTTCACGATGCTAAAGTTAAGAGTCAACTGATGCAACGAATGCAGCACGGCGAGTTTCAATTTGATTTGGTAAAAGGCAGAATCTACTCGTCTCGGATGGAACTTGATGAACGCGTTGTCGGTTTCAATGGTGCTGCCAGTATGATCCATTACCTGTCTCGCATGACAGAACAGCTTGTTAAGCCCGCTCCATCTACCAAGGATGTTTCTGTACGCTAAAGCAGTCAGGGAATACTAGCTTGCTTGCTCGATATTTTCAGCGGTTTTTTATTACCGGCCCATTAGGGCTGTGGATTCTGAGCGCTGTATTTTTAGTTGATTTATCGAAGGTCAGTGCTGTTGATCGGTTGCAGGTGCATCTTCGGGGGGAGACAGTAATTCTTCGCGGACGCCTGCTCGATTCCGGGGATCCGGATACTTTGTTGCTGCTGCACGAAGATAATCAGCTGCAAAAGATTTCCGGACAAAACGTTTTGAAACGTGAAAACGATAAGACAGATTTCAAATTTGCTTCGCGCGAAAAAATAATAGAGTCCCTGCGTCTTGAATTTGGTAAAAATTTCAATATCCATCAGACGGCACACTACATCGTGTGTTTCAATACGGTGCCGGAATATGCCAAGTGGGTGGGAACACTTCTTGAGCGTTTGCATCGTGCTTATTATGCCTATTGGGGAAAAAGACGGGGTGATTTGCAATCTGTCGCTGATCCGTTAGTCGTGATCGTACACAAGAATCAATCGTCGTTCAGTAGATATGTGGAAGGGGATCTTGGCGTTTCTTCTGAATTCATACCCGGTTATTACAATCAGGAGTCCAATCGTATCAATCTCTATGATCTTTCCCGGCTTACGGAACGTCAGGAGAAGATGAAGGCTCAGGGTAGCCGGCCGGGAACTTCCGCTCAGCAGATTCGACGTGTGCTGAATCATCCCACCGCCGAAAGGAATGTAGCGACGATTATTCATGAAGGAACGCATCAACTCAGTTTTAATTCAGGTATGATACGCCGTTTGTCATATACGCCGCTATGGCTTAGTGAGGGTATGGCGATTTATTTCGAAGCGCCGGATTTGAGCCATGCCGTTGGCTGGTCTGCAATCGGGAGTGTCAATCAATATCATTTGAAGCAGTTTCAGCAACTGGTAAAAACCGGCCGGTTGCTGGAACTTGAAGATTTACTCAGTTCCGATGAAGTGTTCAGGTCGAGCGAGACGGTGCGGGCTGCCTATGCTCAGTCCTGGGCGTTGAATTATTTTTTACAGAAAACCCGCCCAGAACAGTATCGTAGTTTCGTAAAAATGCAACGTCTTCATGCTCCGTTGTCCGAAGTTCCCGCAAAGCAACGATTGTCTATGTTTATTTCAGCCTTTGGTAGTGGTTTATCAGAGTTGGAGAAGGACTTGCTTAACTATGTGCAGCGCTTAAAGTGATGTTCAACTGGTGTATTAGTTATGACCTGTTTGCTTGTATCTGAGAGGCTCGATATTTAAGATATAGCATTAACCGAAATAACAGCTAATAAGAGTTGTTTGATTTATAAGGAGAGTATGATGTCGTCAAAAGACACCATTGGTAATACAGATAAAAGTCGTCGCGACTTCTTAAAAACATCAGTTGCCGCAGGCGGTGCTGTTGCCACCACTTTTACAGCTGCCAATGCGGTACACGCTCAGGGCTCAGATATTCTCAAGATCGGCCTGATCGGGTGCGGTGGTCGAGGTACCGGTGCTGCTGTGAATGCGATGCGTGCTGAGGATAACCTTCGCCTGACGGCTATGGCCGACGTGTTTGCTGATCGTCTGGAGCATTCGCGAAATATTTTGGAACGTCAGATTGGCGATAAATTCGCTGTCACCGAAGAGGCCAGTTATACAGGATTTGATGGCTACAAGGAACTGATGGCCGGCGATGTTGACGTTGTACTTCTTTGTACTCCACCTCATTTTCGCCCAGCCCATATTGAAGAGGCTGTAAAGCAGAATAAACATGTCTTTTGTGAAAAACCTGTGGCAACCGATGCAGTTGGTGTGCGCCAGGTTATGGATGCTGTCCGTGTTGCTAAAGAAAAAGATCTGAATGTGGTATCTGGCCTTTGCTGGCGATATGACTACGGCGTACGAGCCGTGATGGAACAAATCAAGAGCGGAGTCATTGGTGATATTACCTCGATTCAGGAAAATTATCTGACCGGTACATTGTGGCATCGTGGTCGCAAACCGGACTGGAGTGAAATGGAATATCAGGTACGCAACTGGTTGTACTTTACCTGGTTGTCTGGTGACCATATTGTAGAACAACATATTCACAGCCTCGATAAAGCGATGTGGTTGATGGATGATATACCACCGGTAAAGGCAACGGGACTCGGTGGTCGTCAACAGCGCGTAGACGAACAATGGGGACATGGGTATGACCACTTTGCCGTTTGCTATGAGTGGGAAAATGGTGTGAAAACTTATGCCTATACGCGTCAACAGGCAGGTTGTTCGAACAATGTGGAAGACTATGTCACGGGCACCAAAGGGTCTGCCAAGATTCTACGCCACGCGGTTGAAGTTGGTGGGGAAGAAATCTTCCGCTATCGTGGGCCCAAACCAAGTATGTATGATGTTGAACACAAAGAATTGTTTGCAGCCATTCGTAGTGGTGAAACCATTAACAATGGCGACTATATGTGCAAAAGTACATTGATGGCGATTCTTGGACGTGAAGTTTGCTATACAGGGCAAACGATTACTTGGGATCAGATGCTTAATTCTGAAAAGGACCTCTCTCCGGCTGTTTATCAGTGGGGGGATGTTGATATCCCGAAAGTTGCTATTCCAGGTAAGACAAAATTTGTCTAACCCGTTAGCTCTTTTAACCCGGCTGAAATAAAAGAACCTCACTGTCAAAGATAGTGAGGTTCTTTTATGGGCTTAAATGATTCTCGACTCGGTCTTCTAAGTTCCAAACTGGGCTTCACAACGCCTGAGAGCATCTGTCACGCGACATTGGCCATGAGGGATAGTTACCAATGATTCGGTTTCAATCCAGTCTGTGACGCGTTGCTGAGCCGATATGACGGTATTGTGAGCTCGTTTACCAAAGTAGTCACCGATTTCAGAATAAGCAGCACGCGTGTACTTGCGAGCGAGCCACATCGCCAGCATTCGAGGCTGACTGATACTTTTAGCTTTGGCAGTAGATTTTAATTGCTTGCGATCTACCCCAAATACTTCGCAGACAGCCTTTTCAATATCGGAAATGCGAATATTGCGTTGTGGACGATTAAACAGGTCAGCTAATTGTCGGTCGGCATCTTCGTAAGATAATAATTCGCCGGTGAGTTGCTGTAATACACTAACGCGGTTGATTGCCCCCTGAATATGGCGAGCATCAGGATAGACGCGTTCGACAAGCATATTGATAACGCCTGAATCGACTGTGATTCCTAAATGCTGACAGTATTGGTGGGCTATTTCCAGCCGCATCCCAAAGTCCGGAGCTTCTACTCCACAGACTAGTCCACTAGCCATCCGGGCAACCAGATCAGAGCCAAGTCCATGGATCTCGGTGGGAGAAATTTTGGCCGAAAATATAAGCTGTTTACCACTGCGAAGCAGAGTATCGACAGTATAGTGAAACTCAATCATCGTCGCCTGCTTGCCAACGAAAAATTCGATGTCGTCGATGATCAGAACGTCTACGTCGCGATGTTTGCGGCGGAAATTGGGGAGTCCGTTGCCTTGTAGTGATTCCAGAAAGTGAGTGGTGAATTGTTCTGCCGTTAGGTATACAGCCCGGCCCGCTTTTACCCGGCTACGGAATTTATTCCAGATGGCCTGCAGCAGATGTGACTTACCGCTGCCTGATGGACCATGCACGAATAGCGGCGAGATTGTTCCGGGGCGATCCAACATTGATTTAGCTGCACTAACAGCGATGTGGTTGGATTGACCTATAACCAGATTAAGCAGCCCTGCAGTTGGTCGATGCGTAGCAATAGATTGTGTGGCCGGGGCAAGTGAAATTTTCTCAGCCTGAGGTAGTGTTGCTTGTCCTGTAGAATCGCGATGTTGCTGTACGGCGGGCTGTTCGCTGGCAACTTGGAATGAGAGCTCGAGATGGCTGTGGGACAGATATGAAAGGATGTCGCGCAGTTTTGGCTGATAAATGCGCTTTAATCGTTCAGCGCTAAAGCTGTTGGGAGCGTAGAGATAGAGCGTCGAGCCTGTCAGGTTCCAGGTTACAGATCGATCGAACCAGACATCGAATTTGTCCGGTCCAATTTCATTGACCAGTCGATTCCTGATGGCCGAGACAATTGTCATTTCATCCTTGGTCACGTTTTTATATTCCTTTAAGCGTTTTTCAGCTTCCAATAAAACCTTCTTGGTTCTAACGCCTTTGGAAACCGCCTCTGGGCGATTTCGCCAGCAATGCTGAAGTACGCGTAATTGCCGAATCTACAAGTGAAACCGAGTGAAATCATGATCCCATTAAGGGTTCATTTCAATCTTCCGCTACTCACATGTCGGCAAGTTAGCATTCTTGCTGATTGATAAGTGGGAACCGATTGTAATGCTGCTAGCACTCGAATCAAAGTGTTTTAAAAACAAAGAGCAAAATAGCTCTCTATTGACGGAAAATACAGTACTTTTGTCGTCTTAAAAATCGTTTGTCTGACGGTGGAAAACCTGTCGACAAGATGACGATAACTGTCAAATCCCGTCAAGTGTGACGTCCGTTTCTGGATTATTCGGGCCTCGTGCCCTACAGACGGTTTGAGAAGACTCAAAAATAATCCCCGAAGGATCGATGTCCGCTTCTGAATTATAATGCAATTGAAATTGCATAGGAGACATGGGACGGTCGGAAATTATAGAATTTTAACATTTACCGAATTCTTAGTTTCCGGATGCTTAGATTTTCAAACCGTTTTTGTCCGTGGCAAGAAGTTGACGAAATACGTCACTTAAGATTGCTCCAAAATGAAGTCGGTTTAATTCGAATCGAACTTCTAGTGACGGTGATTCGGCTGCCGCATTTATGACATCAGATTTGGAAATCCTTAAGGCACTAACAGGGAGTTTGTTGCGGCTCTTTACATAGAGTGCTTCACGTGGACTAGGTCGTCGGGTCATGCGGAACTTCTGTTTCATCACATTAATCAAAGTGGAAGCGTCCTTAGTGTATCCTAGAAATTCTATGCGTTGCAGTTGTTCTTGTTCGTCAAACAGATAAGTAAGGGCTCCGGCCAGATCGTCTTGTTTTTCGCCTGTTACAACCGGAACCCGATAGCTACGTAAGCCGTCATCTTTGACATGGAAGGATACCAGAGCCCAACGATTAGCGATATCTGTAGGAGTGGTATTGAAACTTAGAATTTGATCGATGCCGGAAAAAAGACCTCCGTCTAGGTGAGGTGACTGTCCATCCGGGTCAGGTGTGGTCATGGCTGCATTTTTAATTGTCCCCACTTCGGTGTCATCTTCACTGAAGAGCGAGCTAATAGAATTGCCCGCTTCTTCGAACCAGCTACTGACTGAAGCCAGAAACCCTGCGTCATCGGTCCCCTCGGATTTATCCTTGGTTGGATCAGTCAAAATTAACAGAGGGATAAACAGGACACCGCCAAAGATCACCAGATAAATGAGTCGCTTAACAATCCACTTCATGTTTTGCTCCGGGCAAAGTAATGGTTTTCAAACAAAAGTACCACTTAGAGACCGTTCACCGGGAAATCACTTTGCGTCGAAGGTCTGGAGAATCCTGATTCGGTAAATCAGCAAACGGTTATGCTGGTTATAGGTATTTTGCAATGTAGGCTCTGGCCGGTTTTTCGGAATGGGGATTGCCGGCAATAATTAGCGTAGCTCCGTTTTTCCCCCTTGGCTTGAGTTTTTTTCTGAGTTGTTCGGGTGTGGTATCGACACCGCGTTTTTTAATTTCCAGTCGTCCGATGTCATGTTGCTTGAGGTGTCGTTTTATCTTCTTTAGGTCAAAGGGCAACTCTTCAAGAATTTCGTAGCATGTACCGCCAGAGAGTTTACTTGCAAAATCAGATGTGAAGTAAGCGACTCCTGAATGGATATATTGCAGATCGTGAGATAATGCCCAGGACGGAGCCAGTTGACCGGCAAGAATAGCTGGTTTGGGTTCGTATAGGAACTTGTCAACGGATCCTTTGAGAGGCACATCACGACTGTTGCGTAAGCCTTCATTCGGATAAGAGAACTCCCATTTCGGCGTCGCCGATTGGTCGATGGCTAATGCTGTTCGGTAATTCTGCCTGGCATTGTCACATGTAAAAACAGCCAGTTGCTGACGACATTCGTTGCGGGATTGTATCCAGTATAACTGACATTGAGATTGCCAGTGTTGTGCAATAATGCTTGCGGGTGCGAGTTTTACCGAGAGGCCCTGGAGCGAATTTCCAACCTGTCGGATCAACTGCTCTAATGTTTCGCCCCCCGGTTGTAATGAGTTTACATCGGTGTGACGCAAACCATCGTAACGTCTGTCAGGATCAATATGTACCCAGTCAGTATTTAACCGTGACTGTGACGCATCGCCTGTGATGATCTCAACAGTATTCAGATTATTGAGTGTCGCGTTATGTTTTGCGAGGTGACAGAGTTGAGGATCCAGCTCAACGCCTGTTACGTTATAGCGTGCAGCAAGAGCTTGAAGGTCCCCCCCCATTCCGCAGCACAAGTCGGTTACATGTTTTACTTGAGGGGCGAGTTTGCTGATCAGAGACGCCTTGAACGCTGCGATTGCTCCATCGGTAGTTTGCTGCAGGCTACGGTCTGTGAATAGCATTTCTGCCGCCAGAGCAAAGCGTGTTGTGGCCTGTATTCGTAGCCCGATCTGACTGGCAATGAAATGCGTTTGTTCAGAGGAAAACTGCTTGCGCAATCTCATTAGTGTTTTTGCGCGGATATTTGCCCCCGTTGTTTCGGCAGAAAGCCCGGCGATTGCATTAAGGGCCTCATCAGAGGTTAACCAGTTGTGATCAAGCATTTGCCTAGTATGAAAACCAGACAGTCTTTAGACAATATCCCCCAACCTGACTCTTGGTTCGGGTTGACCTGATTTTCCGTGATTTGTTACATTTCTTGGACGCTTCTTTGCGATCAGGCATACGTCAAACGTGGGTTTTTATATAAATATGAGTTCAATGCGTTTTTTTATTGTTTTGCTAATTGGCATCTTGATACAGTCAATTGGTTGTAAAAGCCGCCCAATTGTGAATTGGAATTGGGTAAATGACCGAGCCTGGTCCGAGTGGCGGGATGATGATCGTTATATGACAACGTGGCACGAGAAAGAAAGTTTTCTGGAAGAGTTGCGTGAAGATGCTGATTCCCTACCAATTCTTGAGCAGCGACGTCATGCGACGGCTTTATCAAAACAAATCAGTCAGGAGCAAGTGCCGGTTGTGCGTCGGGAACTCGTACGTACATTAGCCCATTTTCATATTGTTGAATCAGAAGCAGGACTGAAGACTGCCATGCAAGACAGTGATTCGGATATTCGACTTGTGGCATGCAAAGCCTGGGGAACCAGACCAGGCGATGTTGCCAAAACGGTTTTGTTGACGGCGGTACGCAGCGATGAAGATACTGACGTTCAGTCAGCTGCATTGAGGGTGCTGGGTAATTTTCAGGGGCAGGATGTATTTGACGAATTGAAGAAGGCGTTGAAAAGCCGTGATCCAGCCGTGCAATATGCAGGAATTCAGGGATTGAGGATTTTCACCGGTGAAGATTGGGGAGAAGATCCTGAGACTTGGGTTGCAGGCTTGGAGGGTAAATCTCCAGAGATTATTCATGATGGAAGTGAATCATTGATCGATGCCTTGCACCCTCGTAATCTGATTCGATAATGGCAGGGACTCCGGTAATAGAAACAATGGGAATCTCATCCAACTGCCATTGCTGAAAAGGATCGGAGGCCTTACTATTGAGCCTGTTTTACTGCTTTTGCTCGTGTTTTGTCTTGATCGGTGATACTCAGGTGAAAGTAGGCATCCTGCCGGAGGAGTCCTCCTCGTAAATATTTATTTATAGATTATCGAACATCGTGCCCAGCAAGTTTCGAGAACCATTCGCAACACTATATAAACAGGCGGCTAAGTTGCGTCAGGCCTCTGCTGCCGATGCGCTGTTGTTGTTACTTGATACAACAGCAGACTGGGCAGCATTGCGAAAGGCGGGACGGCATAATCTGATTCTCTGCGTCGCTCAGCAGGCGGAGTACCTAGAAGGTGCAGAGGAGCACGGTCTTACTCCTGTGCTTCTTGAAGCAGATGATATTCCAGTACAGGAATTAATGGAAACAGCTCTGCTCGAGTGTGTTGCTAACGACATACTGGAAGCAGGTTCTCAGGTGGTTGCCGTATATTCGGGTTTCCATAGTGATATGCATGATAGTATCTCACTCATTCGGCTGGATGAGCATTTAGGAAGATTGACTGCTAAGGATCTCAGAAAATTAGAAACACGGGTGCCTCTTGAAACCTTAAAGTCGGTTGTGGATCTGGCTGTGGAAATCGGTTTTGAAGGTCGTGAGGGAAAACCTGTAGGTACTTTGTTTGTCGTAGGCGATGCCCGCAATGTGCTGGAGCATTGTCACCCGGCAGGTTTTGATCCGGTACGTGGATATAAGAAGAACGATCGAAACATTAAAGATGCGCGGATACGTGATGCGGTCAAGGAAATTGCTCAGCTTGATGGAGCGATGGTGATTGGGAGTGATGGCGCTATAGAACGCTCTTGTCAAATCATTCAGGTCAACGCGACAAGTTTAACCTTGTCAAAAGGATTAGGGGCAAGACACTGGGCTGCAGCTTCGATCTCCAAAGTCACTAAAGCGATTTCCGTCGTTGTGAGCGAATCCAACGGAACCGTTCGTTTGTTTCAGGATGGTGAAGTGGTACTGCGTATCGAACCGATGCGGCGTGCTATGAAATGGCGTGAATTTGATTTTGACCCACCGATTTCCTCTTCAGAATAATCAGCTGATTGCATGGATTGCCGACAGCGGTATGCCAATATCAAGTACGATGACATCGCCCGTATAATTACGGGCATTTTTTTTAAAAAATCCTGTTTTCGCAGCAACCATCGTGAGTGTTTGCTGAGCATGAAACGTCGGTGAGGCAGCTTCTCCGGTATCGCAATCTAATCCTGAGGGAATATCGATTGCGACTTTGTAGGCAGGTTGTTTATTAGCCCACTCGATAGCCTCAGCAAACGGCGTTCGAGGTATACCCCGCCCTCCGGTTCCAATCAGACAGTCTGCAATTGCCGTTTCTTCAGAGACGTTCAGGGTATTGAGTGTTTTAGTGAGATTATCCGCGTTGCCAAACTGGATTATGGAAGGCAGTTTGGTTAGGATTTCGAAATTGATTTTAGCATCCCCGGTTAAGGTTACAGGATCAACCAGAAGAATCGTGATGGCAGGGATCTCCCGAGTTAGCAGGTGTCGGGCAATGACGAATCCGTCACCGCCATTATTACCCTTACCGCAGAGAAGAATTACCGAGTCGAAGTTATGTGTTTCAAGAACATCAGTGCAGGCCCGACCGGCGTTTTCCATTAGCGTTAGACCGCTAATGCCGAGTTGTTCGGTTGCCAGATGGTCGACGTTACGGCTTTGCTGTCGATTGAGAGTTGTCATGTGAATTTATAATTGACTTGCTGTTTTTATTAAATTGTATATATCAAGGAAATGAGGCGTTACGATTTAGGATCGTAACGCCTCAGCCAATCGCTCCCAGACGCTTCATCAAAGCTGTTATTGACCCGTCGAGTTAACCCTGACGATTTTTGTTCTGGAAGGCGAGTTTATTTTTTAGGGGTTTTCTTAAGGGATGATGAACACTCCTCCCAGTATTGATCCGGCCTGAATCAAAGCTGCTTTTTTGCTGATGGGGAATGCTGGCCTGATTCGCGGAGCAGGACTTCCGGGACGGTGGTAACCAAGTGCATACCGGCATTCATTCCAGGGGTGAATACCCATGTGGTACGGTAAAATAGCAATATTCGTGAAGAAATGGGCTCCGGATCGCATCGGTTGTAACCATGGCCCAAGTGTGTGGCCATGTCGTTCTAACTGAGCGTCTTCAAAGTAGATTGGTTTGTGTACTGCGGCTGCAGCTCGCCAATGAAAATTTAATGACTCCCAGGCTCGTTGCTCATAAGGGCTATTGTCGATACGGCACTGTTTTGGAAATCCCCAGGCATCAGCAATGTAACATATGTCATCCACGCTAAGCTCATTGATAGGCAGAGCCGTTAGTTTACCGTCGCTGCCTTTGATGTGTACGTTGCTGTATGCATAGTCCGCAAGTTGTCCTTCTGCTAATACTTGTCCGCTTCGGTTCCGCCACTTGCGTACTTCCTGCTGGAGTTTAGGTGGTTTTTGATCGAGATTTGGTTTGTAGCTGGGGGAAATGTCCAGAGAGATTTCACTGATAGGCTTGGCGCTAATCAATGTGGCAGCTTTTTCACAATCAGGAGTTCCACAGTTTCTGGGGTTCAGTGGAGCAACGCCTTTAATCGCAGCACCTGCAGGTGCTGCCAGTGGGTCTAAAACACCTTGTTGCGGAATCGGAACATTGGGTAATGCCGGACCGTCTTCGGTAGCTTCCGCCGGTTGTGTTTCATTAAGTTTGACAGGCTCTGCTTGTTCCGCTTCGACTGGTTGTTTCTGCTCAGTAGTGTCCTGACCAAGCAAAAAGACGGGAGGACTGTTAACCGAAGGTGCCGGATCAGAAATCTGAGGCTGGAATCTATCCGTGTCTTCCACAGCTGACTGAGTATTTGATTGTTGTTGTGAATTCTGATTAGCCTTGATTTCAATGATTGGCGGGAAACTGTCAGTTTCTTCGGTCTGTCCTGAAGTCACCGCATTGTTTGCTGATCCCTGAAGTGTCGCTGTTTGGACTATCAAAGGATTTGTACCAGCAGTGACTTCTTTGATTGAAGAAATCCGAGTGGTAACTTCCGATGATGTGACACGCAGTCGAGTCGTGGATGGATTTCGCATCGTCCCCGGGGTGGTTCTTGTCGTCCTGATACGGATCGGAGTGTCTGCCGACGCAGGGGATTGAATTGCAATTAATAGAAATAAGACGCCTGCTGCGGCGGTTAGCAAACTAGCTATTGTCACTGCCGGCAGATTGGTCCGGACTGTAATTTGGAGATTCCTGAGTAATTGCGATGTCATGAGGATGGCTTTCCCGAATACTGGCCGCTGTTACTCGGATAAACCGAGCATCATTGCGCAGGCCTTCTATGGTGAACGCGCCACAGTATCCCATACCTGCACGTAGTCCACCGACCAATTGGTATACAAAGTCTGCCAGATCGCCTTTGAAAGGAACACGTCCTTCCACACCTTCCGGAACAAGCTTGCCGTTTCCACTCTGGCGGTAACGCTCACTCGAACCTTTGACCATCGCGCCCATGGATCCCATGCCGCGATAGGCCTTGAAGGTACGACCTTGGTAGAGGATTAATCGTCCAGGACTTTCAGAAAGTCCTGCAAAAAGTCCTCCAATCATGACAGAATTTGCTCCGGCAACAATTGCTTTGGCAATATCGCCGGAAAACCGAATGCCACCATCCGCAATAATCGGTATGCCGGCATCTTTAGCTGCTTTCGCAGCCTCATAAATGGCTGTGACCTGTGGAACACCAACACCTGAAACGACACGAGTCGTACAGATCGAACCTGGGCCAATTCCAACCTTGACGGCATCTGCTCCGGCATCGATCAGATCTTTAGCACCTGTCTGTGTGGCAACGTTTCCAGCTACCACATCGATATTCCACTGTTTTTTTATTTCTTTGACCGTCTGAATGACGTTCTTCGAATGGCCATGAGCACTATCGACAATTAAAACGTCAACACCTTTATTGATCAGACTTTCGGCTCTTTCAAAACCAAAAACGCCGATCGCCGCTCCAACACGCAGACGACCAAGATGGTCTTTGCACGCGTCCGGGAACTGTTTCATCATGTCGATGTCTTTGATCGTAATCAGTCCGGTCAGTTTGAATGAATCGTCCACAAGAAGCAGTTTCTCCACTTTTTTTGCAGTTAAAATCTGCTCCGCTTCTTCTAGAGTGACAGCACCTTTGGCAGTCACCAGATTTTCCTTTGTCATGACCCCGGAAACCGCCTGAGATGTGTCTTCGAGGAACCGCAGGTCTCGACGAGTTAGGATACCTACAAGCTTCCCATCGGCTTCAGTAATAGGGACGCCGGAAACATTATGTTGTTCCATTAGTTGACGAGCATCACCGACGTTAGCCGTCGGTTCCAGTGTTACCGGATCAACAATGATACCGTTGGCACTTCTTTTTACTTTATTGACTTCGTCAGTCTGACCTTCGACGGACATATTCTTGTGAATAACACCAATTCCCCCCATCTTGGCCAGTGCGATTGCCATCGCATGCTCTGTGACGGTATCCATCGGAGAACTAATAAGAGGTATATTTAGCTGGATGTTTCTGGTTAGCTTAGTCCGCACGTCAGCATCAGATGGTACTATTTCACTGTAAGCTGGTTCCAATAGGACATCATCAAAAGTGATTGCCGTTAATCTGATTTTATCTTCCATTGTGGTACTAAATCCTGCTGATTGGCCTGTGTTTCAAACTGAATAAATAAGTTGAAATTTAGGCTGTGAGTGCCTCCATTAGGAAAAATGTGATGACAAATTATGGTCGCATTAAGAGCTTTTGACAACGTAATGAATGCAAAAATGTTTTAAATAGCGACAGATTCCACTGGTGAACGCCGGGAATCGGACAAATTCTCTTACTGAGCGTCAGAATTTTTATCTTCTTTACCACGAATTGTGGTTGCTGAGCCAATGCCGTAGTCCAGCAAGGAAAGGATGGTTTTGGAGGTTATGACATCCTCAGCATTGGTTTGTGTGATTTCCTGAGCAATTATCCCCCCCGGCACATCTCCACAGAAGAGTTCGTCAGTTCGAATCCGACTGCCGTTTTGCTCATGAACCGTTACGACTCGACTTACTTGCATTTGTTTTCCCAGAATCTCTTTGGTCAATCCGTATTCAACGACATTGGAGGTTGTCTTGTACTCAACTTCTCCTTTTTTGTTGGTAAACAACGTTTCCCGACGCAAAACGCTCGGCATGGTTTCCTTGGAGACAAAGACTTTACTAACACGCTTACCTTTTTTTGTGGAATATTGCACGCTGAAGACTTCCACAGGCATTTCATAATCACCAATTTTGATTGTCGCTTTTTCAACGGCTTCAGAAAATCCTTCCCCTTTCGTGTTGATTTCACGTTTAATACGATCTTTCGACTGGTTAACGCGTTGCTCACCAATTTTCACCGTAGATTCGACGCTGAGCGTATATTGATTACGATTGGATTCAAGTAATTCCGTTGTTGTCAGGGAGATTACTTCGGATGTGACTTTTCCTGTCACATCAAGCAAACTTTGAGAAACGCGGACCGACTTCCAACTTTCCGGTTGGAAGCGAGCCCAGGCATGATTATCTTTTGAGCGCAGCCATTCCTGAGCATTTCCCGTGGTCGGAAAACTGCAGTTCATTGCCAGAAGCAATGACGTAAACCAGGTAAAGCTCTTTTTGTTCATGCGTAAAATAGATTGTATTCTAAAATATGATTTTCGGATGACCTGTGCGAGCAAGATCAGAGATCTTTCTTCATTGTTCCATAGTACGGTTGGAAGAGACCAAATGCCATAGATTAATTGCGATTGAGGCAATCGAAAGTTTGAACTATTTGTTCATCCTGAGCGGCAAAAACGCTTCGCAGATCCAGACGAAATTCATCCTGTTTAATTCTTCCCAGAATAGCGGTGTCCGCGGTCCTAAGGGCCTCTGATAATCCGTCATGTGATAGTTTCTTGTGCTTAACTGAAATCGTCCATGTTTTGATTTCCTGCGTTGGTACACTCCCTCCACCAAAATAGGTCACATCTTCGGCCGTTGCTGCATGAAAATCCGATAACTGATTTAATCTGGCGGCCAAAACTTCTGCTCGCTTATGTAGATTGTCTAAAGGTTCACTAAGTAACTGGAGAACCGGAATTCGTTCGGTTGGATTTGACGAAAGGTACAGATCCAGAGTGGCGTTGAGTGCTGCCAGAATGGTTTTGTCCAGTCGTAGAGCGCGCATCATGGGGTGTCTGCTGATTTTGCTGACAGCCTCACGGTTACCAATAATGATTCCACATTGTGGACCACCCAATAGCTTGTCCCCGCTAAACAATACGATGTCTGCCCCTGCTTTCAGGCTTTGAGCAGCCAAAGGTTCGTCTTTGATTCCAAGTTTCGCAAAGTCGTAAAGGGCTCCTGAACCAATATCATCGACGACGCTGACATGATCGTGTCTGGATGCTACTTTGACCAGTTCTTCAATCGGCGTTGCCTGGCTGAAACCGGTAATCTGGTAGTTGCTGCAGTGAACTTTCATTAGGACGGCAGTTTGCTCACTGATGGCATTTTCATAGTCGGCGGCACGTGTTTTGTTTGTTGTTCCAACTTCACAAAGCGTGGCCTGACTCATTTTCATAACATCAGGCATGCGAAAACTACCGCCGATTTCCACCAGTTCCCCACGTGAAACGACAGTTTCTTTACCACCCGAGAGAGCTGCCAGGGTAAGCATCGTAGCACCAGCATTGTTGTTAACTACTGCGGCGGCGGAGCCTCCAAAGAGTGTCAGTAGTTTTTGCTCAACGGCTTCAACCCGTTCGGATCTTTTGCCTGTATTCAAATTGATTTCCAGACTGGAATACCCCTGACCTGTTTCAACCATTGCCTGGACCGCTTCGGTGGCCAGCGGTGCCCGCCCAAGCCCCGTGTGCAGAATAATGCCGGTGGCATTAATGCAGTACTGCAACGATGTACCGTAAACTAATTTAACCTTTTCAGCGATTATCTGAATCAGGTGATTCTGATTAACATCATGCGTGTTGTGAGCAAGGATGTTGCTACGCAACTGTTCAATTGCGGCGCGAGTTGCCTCGACAACGACACGATTATGTGTCGCCGCGAGCAGATCTTTAATTGCCGGAGTATCCAGCAATTCGCTGACAGACGGGATGTTTCGTAATAGATCATTCATGACTTTTGGGGATTTAGATTCCTTTATTTTCAATCCCATGGACGGATAGGACAAGGGGATTCATGAGCCAAGGAATCGGAGATCGCCTTTTCGGACGGTAAAACCGTTACGATCCAAATATTCGCACAACGGCACAGCGTATTTCCTGGTGGTGCCTAAGACATCACGTATTTCGGCCATTGTTTTACCATTTCCGTCAGCCATCAATGAACTAATTTTTTTCTGCACATCGTCGACTGTTTGCATAGATAAATAGAGTTGGTCAGAGATTTTCCTGATCGTGCCGCCTGACTCTGCAATCTTCAGCAATTGCACGACGGCATCGGCCTGTTTATCTGCTTGATGCTGAAGCTCTTTGACGAAGGGGACCTCTAGCCCGTTCTGCTTCAGTATTCTCTGCAGTTGTTCGAGGAGTTTGGCTTCATTCTTGGTTAATTTAGGGCCTCGTTCTTTTAACCCTAGACGTCCCATCGAGACCTGAATTATCCCCTCTTTTTGTAATAGAGAAAAGACTCTGTTTAGTATCGCGTCAACACCTAGAAACCGCAGGCGTTCGCGTACCGGAGCGATATCGAAATTGACATTTAACGGATTTTCGTCATGCAGCCTGTTTAGAATTCGTGTGACATGCGTACCGGCGGCGGCTAGTGTCCGGGCATGGATCAATTGCGAAACGGAATTACTGAGTTCGACCTCTAGTATATTCTCTTGCTTGATGAGCTCTTGAATGTAGCTGTCAGGATCGTCAATACCTGTCATGCGTGTCAAATCTGTATGAGAAGGATTTTTAAAACCACGTACTCCGATGGCCGATTGGATTCTTGTCCGATCGTCATTCCCATTGATTAGTCCCCGTACAAATTCCAGTTGCAGGCTATCCTGAAAACCGATTTTATGAGCACAAGGATCCAGAATTCTTCCGCCCGCAATTGTGATAGCCGGAGATTCCATGCGAAGTACAAACGGTTGATTCCAGCAACAGACGACGGGGGAATCGGTGCTAAGTTGGGCAATCCCCTGCTCACCCGGAAAAAGTTCATCCTGTTCAAGTAGCTTGAGTGATGCAACGTGGTTAGCTGTGCCAAGATGCAATCTGACAGACATATGGTTTGTTAGTGGAAAACGTGAGTTGGGAGCTACGGTAATGTTGACCGTCAGCATTTTGCTGGGCACCAGAAATCCGGCAGTTGCCAGTTCCATCCCTTTTCGGGTTTGATCGGGATGAATGCCAGCCAGATTAATTGCAGCCCGCTCACCTCGCATCACTGTATTCACTGACCGATCGTGATTTTGCAGGCTTCTGACGCGTACCTCGTGTTTGCCTGGCTCAAGCATAACGTGTTGATCAATACTTAGCTGGCCACTTGTCACACTGCCCGTGATAACAGTTCCGTGGCCATCTACCGAAAAACAACGATCGATGGCCAGTCTGAACGGGGCATCCTGGAGGTCAGGCAATACATGACGAATCGACTCACCCTGTCGGCAAATAGCCTCTTTCAGCTCTTCAATCCCCTGCCCGGTTTCAGAACTGGTATGGATGCATGGAGCATTTTCAAAGAATGTACCGACACAGACTTCTCGGATCTCTGCTTCCACGAGTTCGGTGAGTTCCGAATCGACTAAATCACATTTAGTGATCGCAATAATACCTGCCTGAACATCCAGATATCTCAGGATATCCAGGTGTTCTCGGGTTTGAGGCTTTACCGAGTCATCAGCAGCAACGACTAGCATGACAAGATCCATGCCGGTTGCACCTGAGAGCATGTTACGTACAAATCGTTCATGACCTGGAACGTCGACAATCCCCAGTTTAAAGGGAGGGAGAATGAGCTGGGCGAAACCGGGCTCAATGGTAATACCTCGTTTCTTTTCCTCCGGAAGTCGATCGGTATTAATTCCTGTCAGTCTTCGTATCAGGGCAGTTTTCCCATGGTCGATATGACCGGCTGTACCAAGGATGAGAGGGGTTAGCTGAGATGTGTTGCTACCGGTGGAATCGTTGTCATTGGAGCCGCTGTTCATAGTTTTATTTTAGCCGCTTTCGGTATAGACACAAATCATCGTTTTTGGGACAGTTTGAGCTTGATTATCTGATGTCCCGATTAAGATTAGATTTTCCTTTATCGATATATGAAGAAATTCTCAAAATTCTCGTTTGCGGTTATTGCAGTGTTTGCTTTAGAGTTGGTTTATCCGCCTCTCACTGTAAGTGCTGCTGATGGCTGGACACGGTTGAATCCATTTAATGCACTGCCGGCCCCTAAATGGCCGGAATGGGCAAGCGTCAAAATGCCGGATGTTGGTGAGATTCCCAGTCAACTTGCTCGTATGCATCATCGTAATATGAATGCGTTGGGAAAGGCTGTTGATTACTTAAATCCATTTAAATCCAAAACAGCGGTTCAGCCACCGCCACCACCACCGACCGGCTCAAAAAAAACACGATCTATATCGAATTCGACGAATAGCCGTTTCTGGTTTCCGTCATTTATGAAAGAAGAGCGTAAGCCGATTGGACCGAGTCGATCGGTATCTGAGTTTCTTGATCGGCCGCGCATTCGGTAATAACCGCTTATTCCGATCAGATTACTCCTTTCTTCTTGCTGCGTTTGCGTTTCCAAGCATTTATCAAATACCAATTTTGACTTAGCATGAACATTTGGTGCATTTGCACGTTGTGAATATTAAGTCGTTATTAGCGAAGAGACGAATCGTGTCAAAACGAATTGGATTTATCGGTGCCGGCCAAATGGCTTCCGCCTTAGCTTCGGGATTCGCTGCGGCCGACGAGTCGATTGCTCCCGAGGTGATTTCCTTTTTTGATCCTGCTGAGTCGTCCCGTCAGCGTTTTAGTAATCGCGTCGCGGGAGCACAGGCACTGGAGTCAGCGGAGAGTGTGATTGCAGAATCCGACATTATCTTCTTAGCTGTTAAACCTCAGATTATGCCAGTTGTTTTGCCTCCGATTGCCGAGGCCATTGACGAAAATGTGCTTGTCGTTTCGATTGCTGCCGGAGTTTCCCTGGCTACCATTTCTACGATGTTGGGCTCGACTCGAATTATCCGCGTGATGCCAAACACACCTTGCCTGGTGGGCACATCAGCCGCTGTTTACAGTCCGGCAGAAGGTGCCACGCAGAGCGATTGTGACGAGTTGGGACAGTTACTTAATAGTACGGGTATTGCTTATCAGCTTGCAGAGAGTTATTTGGATGCGGTTACCGGATTAAGCGGGTCAGGCCCAGCTTATGTATACAATATTATCGAGGCTCTGAGTGACGGTGGTGTTGCGATGGGGTTGCCACGGGATATCGCTACCCGCCTCGCTGCTCAGACTGTTAAAGGAGCGGCCGAGATGGTTCTTGAGACGGGGCTTCATCCGGGTACATTGAAAGATCAGGTTACCAGTCCAGGTGGTACAACGATTGCCGGGTTACGTGCTATGCAAGACCGTGGTGTTTCAGGCGCTATGATGGCAGCTGTCGAAGCTGCCACAAAGCGGTCGCGTGAATTAGGCTAATAACAAAAGGACGAACAGAATGTCATTATTTGGAGATCCGCTGTTTCGCTGGCGCGAAACCTTCATGGTTTTGTTTGTTGAAGCGAAGCGGCCCACGGTAGATGATGTGGAAAAAGCCCTCGCTCGAGTCGGTAAATTCGATTCAGAACAAGTTAATGAAATAGAAAACGGACTGATTGAATCATTGACTGTGACCAACCAGATCGATTGTATTGGTTTGGATATCGTTTACGTCGATGGTGAAGAAACGTTGGAGCAGCTTGAAGAACTTCAAGGACAAATTTCCCCGGAAGATTTATTGCCGGGGCAGGAAGAGCTTTTAGAAAAACTGCCGGCCTGTACAGCGCGGCTGGATATTCTTCACTTCGAACAACTGACCGCTTCCATGACCGAAGATGATGCCGAGGAATTTTTGGATCCGGGAGCATTGCTTGGAGTTGCAGAGGCGTTAGCTCAGCTGGTCGATGGAGTTGCTGTTGATCCGGGGACAGGTACTTTTGTTTGATGTCGTTTCTTTTTTAGGTCCATTAGAAATATAAACGTGATTAACCGATAAGGAATCGACTGCATGCAAGCTAAAGAAATTAAGAACGGATCTGTGCTGAATTATGATGAGGCTCCCACCATCATTGAGAGTATCAGCGTTCAGAGTCCGTCAGCCAGGGGTGCCGCGACGCTTTATAAATTTCGTGGGCGCAATCTGATTACCCGACAAAAAGTCGATATCACGCTTAAAGGTGGCGAGTCATTAGATGAGGCGGATTTTGAACGCCGAGCCGTGACGTTAATGTATTCGGATGGTACAGACATCTATTTTCTGGATTCAGCGGACTATAATCAGTATTCAATTGCCGCAGAAGATGTTACTCAGCAGATGCAGTATGTGACAGAAGGCCTGGAAGGTATTCTTGCGTTGATCTACAACGATCAGTGTATTGGTATTCAAATTCCACACACCGTCGAAATGAAGATCACTCAGACTGATCCCGGCGCAAAAGGCAATTCAGCGACAGGTCGTACTAAACCGGCGATACTTGCATCGGGTGTGCAGATTCAAGTCCCTGAATATCTGAAAGAAGGCGAAATTGTGAAAGTGGACACCCGTACGAATGAATTTCTGGGACGTGCTAACTAAACAATACTTCTTCACAGTATTTAATTAGCAGACCAGTAAAAAAGACTTGTCAAGCAAAGATGCTGTAAGCCTTTTTGAATGTGGTAGGGGGTATCGAGATGGATAAAAAGCTGTATTTTTATCCATGAATTCGTCGACCAACCTGACTGATCACATGATCTTCTTCGGGGAAAACGCCTGTTTCCAATTTGGAGTAAATCAACTCACCGCCTACGTTCAATTAGAAACAGTCTCCCGTGCTTGGCTTAAGTTCGAATCCACTAATTTGACGTTTGTACTGAACGAGCAATTTTGCTGCCAGATTGACAGCTTTTGGTTCGTAATTTCAGCTACTACAGTATCGCAAGTGTATTTTCACAATAACCTCTAGGGTTAAAAGAATTAGGACTTCTTAGAAGTCTTCTTTTTGGAGGCTTTCTTTTTTGCACTTGCTTTGGAGGAACTCTTTTTTTTGCCGCCAAAAGCTTTATCGAAGTTTGATGCGTATCTAGGTGTCGAGCCAACTCGCAGAATTGTCACCGCCTTATTTCCTTATAATTTTAGTTCAATGTTTAACATATCTATAAATGAATATTGTATGAACAACCGCTGCCGTCAAGTCAGATGTCTGTCAGCTAGAGAGATTCCTTCGTTCTCACCGCCGCTTATTTAGACTAATTTCTTGTATTTGAACCGGTGAGGCTCGTCCGGATTAATGCCCAGACGTTCGCGTCGCTGACGTTCATAGGTTTGGTAGTTCCCTTCACACCAGTGTATATAGCCGTTACCTTCGAAGGCTAAAATGTGAGTGGTAAGTCGATCCAGGAACCAGCGATCGTGGCTGGTGACAACCACACAGCCGGCATAATTTTGTATTGCCTCTTCTAAGGCGCGTAGAGTATCCACATCAAGATCATTTGTTGGTTCGTCTAAAAGCAGGACATTAGATCCTTGCCGCAGTAGCTTAGCCAAATGGACGCGGTTTCGTTCACCACCGGATAGTGTTCCGACCTTCTTTTCCTGATCGGGACCTTTGAAATTAAACCGGGATACATAACCCCGCGAGTTAATCTGACGCCCGCCCATGTCGAGATGCTCGTAGCCGCCTGAGATTTCTTCATACACAGTTGCATCGGCATTGAGCTCATCACGGTTCTGATCGACATAGCCCATTTCAACGGTTGGACCTACCCGTAATTCTCCCGAGTCGGGCCTATCTTGTCCGGTTAGCATCCGAAACAGCGTAGTCTTCCCTGCTCCGTTTGGACCAATGACTCCCACAATGCCCCCGGCAGGCAGTGAAAACGAAAGGTTGTCCATCAGGATGTTATCTCCAAATCCTTTAGAGAGATTCTCGGCCTGAATAACTAAATCGCCGAGATGTGTTCCGGGAGGAATTTGAATTTCAAATTCGGTGATTTGATCTTCAAACTGTTGTGCCACCATGCGGTCATAGGCAGCCAGTCGTGCCTTGCTTTTACTTTGTCGTGCTTTGGGAGACGAACGAACCCATTCTAACTCACGGGCAATTGTTTTCTGTCTTGCCAGAGATTGTTTTTCTTCTACTTTAAGGCGTGATTCTTTCTGTTCGAGCCAGGCCGTGTAGTTGCCTTCAAATGGATATCCTTTTCCCCGATCCAGTTCAAGGATCCATTGCGCGACGTTGTCCAGAAAATACCGGTCGTGAGTGACAGCGACGATTGTACCTGGGTATTCAGCCAGATGGCGTTCCAGCCAGGCTACTGAATCAGCATCAAGATGATTGGTTGGCTCGTCCAGTAGTAATAGATCGGGACGTTCCAGTAGTAATTTACAGAGAGCTACCCGGCGACGTTCACCACCTGAAAGCGTGGTCACATCAGCGTCACGAGGAGGAAGATTCATGACATCAAAAGCCACCTCGATTTCTCGATCAAGATTCCATGTGTTGGACGTTTCAATTTCGTCCTGAAGGCGGGCCATTTCGTCACAGAGCTTCATCATCTGATCATCTTCCATCGGCTCGGCTAATTCGACACTGATCTGATTGTAACGATCGAGCATGGCTCGTCGGGAGGTAACTGCTTCTTCCACATTTCCCCAGACATCTTTTTCCGGATTGAGTTGAGGTTCCTGAGGTAGGTATCCGCAGGTGAAACCATCCGTTAGCTGTGCCGCCCCGTCAAATTCATGGTCTTCTCCAGCCATAATTCTCAGGAGGGTACTTTTGCCTGTACCGTTACGCCCCAAAACACCGATTTTTGCGCCCGGATAAAAGGAGAGATAGATTTCTTTGAGTACTTCACGGGGACCATGTTTTTTAGTGAGGTCGGTGATTGTATAGATGTATTGTTTGCTCATATCAGTGATTACTGGTTAACTTAGTGACCGGTTGCACGGTCGGTGACAATTGTTCGGGTTATATTACTTCGGCGTGTTTATTGGATTGTCAGAGTTCCTGAAAGGATTGAAAGCGAAAATTAGCAGAAACGATGTATACACGAACGTAGCATCGGCATTGTACGGTTCGATACTTATTAATACCTGTCGCTTCTGAGACTGACCAAACACGAGTTCCCCTCCCCTCTCGAATGTTGGTCGGTACTTACTCAGGAGCCCATTACAATGGGCCTGGCCACCATGCAGTGGTCAGGCCTGTTCTTATTCCCATTCGATAGTTGCCGGTGGCTTACTGCTGATATCATAGCAGACCCGATTAACCCCTTTGACTTCGTTGATCACGCGAGTCGAAATTGTGGCTAACAGTTCATAGGGAAGCCGTGACCAGTCTGCTGTCATAAAGTCGTCTGTGTTGACACAGCGAATAGCCACGGCATCTTCGTACGTGCGGGCGTCGCCCATGACGCCGACACTCTGAACAGGTAATAACACGGCAAAGGCCTGAGAAGTCTCACGGTACAATCCGGCATTTTGGATTTCTTCAATTGCAATGGCATCCGCTTCGCGGAGAATATCAAGTCGCTCCTTCGTGATTTCTCCTAAACAACGGACAGCCAGTCCGGGACCCGGGAACGGATGCCGCCAGACCAGTTGTTCCGGCAGCCCAAGCTCAATACCAAGTTTGCGGACTTCGTCTTTAAATAAATCCCGTAAAGGTTCAATCAGCTCAAAACCAAGTTCCTCGGGGAGACCACCGACGTTGTGATGGAGTTTGATAGTGGCCGCCGGACCGTCAGTTGCAGCACCACTTTCAATTACATCCGGGTAGAGTGTTCCCTGAGCCAGAAAGTGAGCATCCTCAATGCTGTTGGCTTCTTGCTTGAAACACTCGATAAATTCATAACCGATACGCTTGCGTTTTTCTTGAGGCTCGGAGATTCCCGCCAGTTGATTTAGAAACCGTTGTTCACCCTGGACAACGCGTAGGTCAGTTTTGAAGTGATCGGTAAATGCTTCGATGACTGTGGTTTGTTCGTTCTTGCGTAACAGTCCGTTGTCGACAAGAATGCAGGCCAACTGATTGCCGATGGCTTTGTATAGCAGGGCGGCTACGACCGAACTGTCGACTCCACCGGATAAGCCACAGATGACGCGTTTGCTCCCGACCTGTTCCCGAATTCTGGCGATAGTTTCATCAGCAAAGTCACCTAGCTTCCAGGTTCCTGTCAGGCCGCAAATATTGAGGAGGAAGTTTTTTAGTAATCGCCCGCCTTCGGGTGAATGCGTTACTTCCGGGTGAAACTGGATTCCATAGACCGGTAGTGTATTGTGTTTGACGGCAGCAAATGGGCATGTGTCAGTGCTTGCCAGTGCAGTGAAATCATCAGAGATATTTGAAACCTGATCGCCGTGGCTCATCCAGACCTGCTGTTCAGCCGAAGTGTTTTCAAAGAGGCTACTGCCAGTATCGACCGTTAACATCGCCCGGCCGTATTCACGTGTTGAAGTACTTTGAACTTGTCCGCCGAAGGCCTCAGTTGTTAGCTGCATCCCATAGCAGATTCCCAGGACCGGCAAGCCTATTTTGAAAATTTCCGGATCACATCGAGGAGCATCGTCTTCATAGACACTGGACGGACTGCCGGAAAGGATGAGGCCCTGTGGATTGTGTTCTTTGATTCGTTCGACAGAGATGTCATGTCTTACGATTTCACAGTAAACATTTTGTTCGCGGACTCTGCGTGCGATCAACTGGGCATACTGAGAGCCGAAGTCCAGAACGAGAACGCGTTCCCTTGAAATGCTGGTCATAACCGTACGGTCTTCCTTGTGTGCGGATTAAACTCAAAATTCGATTATATGACCTTTGGGGAAAAATCAACAGTCAGAGGGAGATTGGTTTTTAGCCCGGTTGTCAGTTTTTCCCCCAATGGAGTTTAATAGGACTGACGGAAGTTTACTCATTAAGGTAAATGAGGACTAATTAAAACATGCATGTTTTGCTAACAAATGACGATGGAGTTCATGCTCAAGGGCTGTGGGCAGTCGCCGAAGAAATTCAAAAAGATAGTCGGATAAGTCGTCTGGATATTATCGCTCCGGCAATGCAGCAATCCGGAGTGAGTCATAGCATCACTTATCTCACACCCCTGACACCCAAGCGTACAGTCGTTAAAAATCGGGAAGTTTGGGTCGTGGACGGAACGCCTGCTGACTGCGTTAAACTGGGGATTATGAGTCTGCTTGAACAGCCTCCGGATCTCGTAATAAGTGGTATCAATGAAGGGCTTAATAGCGGAATGAATGCGATCTATTCCGGTACAGTAGCAGCAGCTCGTGAAGCCACATTCTTCAATATTCCCGCTGCAGCTTTGTCACTGGAATATGAGAGTGAACTGGATTTTCAACATGCTGCGTTGTTGAGTATTTCACGAATATTAGACTTGTTGCAGAACTTGTTGTCACAAGAAGCCGGAAAAACCTTGTTGAATGTCAATATTCCGGCCAGTGCTTTATCATCAGACCAAGACAACGAACCCGTTTGTTGGAAAGTCGTTCCCATGAAGCTGACCCGACATAAAGACCCTTACATTGTCGGCCGCGATCCCAAGCAACGAACTTATTACTGGTCTACAGATCAGCCGTTCGTTGAGGTTCCAGGAGCCGGTACTGATGTAGATTCGATTGCATCAGGCGCTATCACCATAACCCCGATGAGTTTTGATTTGACAGATTATGATTTGCTCAAAAACTTAAAGCTTTAGTTGTCTCTCTGCTCTCGTAATCTCTTTTCAATCTGAATGCCTTCCCGGATGTCGGTATGACCGTATGATTTCACATACCAGGCATCATTGGTTGCATGATATTGAAAGGTCACTTCTAAATATCTGGGCACGGTTTGATTGTTGATACCAAGCTGTCGCGCGGAACCTTTTACCACAACATTGAAACCGGTACGGGCCGTTAGAGGCGCAGTAGAATTATCAAACACCACGACCAGATTGTTTTTCACGCTGATCGATGAGATCTCGTATTTATTGAGTTCGTTGAGTGCCTGGCTGCGAACAATTTCCGATTCCGGAGATACGTAACCGACAGCAGTCTCAAAATCTTCTTTTTCAACGGCATCGGCGATGGCAAAGATTGTTTCGTAAATCCGTTCGCGAGGAGTCTTCACAGCACTTTCCATGAAGACTAAGCCGATAGTGACTGTAGCGACCGCCAGCGTTGCGATCAGAAGTTTATGAGTTCCAGTCTGGAACCAGATGGCAACCAGAATCACACAAAGCGGAACCCCTGCAGCAAGAGCATATAATGGTGATTCGTAAAAAAGTTCCATGACTAATGATTTATAGATAGAGGCGGGTCACTATTTGTCGAAGACTGTTCGTCAGATTGATTTTCAGCCGATTTGCGAAGAATATGCTGTTTCCAGAGTACGACCCAGGAGACGATAAAAATCAGACCAAAGAGGATATAGAGTGGTGTCAGTGTAACAATCTGCTCATTCGTAAATTCATCCGTGGTTCGTGTCGGCATGTCTGTTGCGCTGTTACCAGTATCATCTTCGTAGGTTTGCATCCGGGCTCGAAAGTTTATTTCTTCCAGATCCTGCCGGGTATCAAATTTACCCTGCAGGATGACCAGACTGATCAATCCAGCAGTACTGAACAGATAAATCCAGAACCAAACCGACTCAGATAATTTTTTGCGTTGCTGCTGCACTTTCGGTTCTTTCAGTACCGCTGTTTTGTGGCTTCCGCGAGGTATGACGAAAAGCGGAAGTGTATGGGAATCGAACCCACCAACCGGACGGTTCACGCCCGGTTCAGCGGTTTTGAAGACCGTGGCCATCACCAGATGTGCTTCCACTTCCAAATGAAATTAAATTCATTACGAATGATTATGGCTTAAAAACTAAGCCCATTCCATGCCCGTTATGCCACGGATACGTTCTTCGTAGTTGCCTAGCAGGCCGCCCACAAGTTCCCATTGTGTCGGGCGGCGGACTTCAATGTCCCCCTGCTCGTTTATGCGGATGATCGACTGCGGGGTGACTCCGGCCGTAGCGAGGTCATCAGCATGGATTTCATCATCGTTGATAATTTGTGCCAAACTCTGGCCGGTAATTTCTACAAACTTCATAGGGCTTTGTCTTCCTGTTGCTGGATTTCGCGAAAACGTTCACAGAGTTCAAACACGACGGGCACGGCCAGTTGCTCGGCACGCAACTTGCCGGTTAGGTTTAGTCCTTCCAGAACATTATCAATTTGCTGCTTGCTTAGTTCATTTTTAAAAACACTGACAAGTACCCCTCGTAGCAGCTTGCGGCGGTGAATAAATAAATTGCGGACAAAACGATGGTAATAAGCAAGATCCGGAATACGTCGGCGCTTATTGAAATCTGTCTCAAGGTGAATGATAGCCGAATCCACCTTAGGGCGTGGCCAAAAGACCTGAGGACTCATGATACGCACGATCTCAGGACTGCACTGAGCCTGAATCCACAGACTCAAGGCACCGTAATCTTTTGTGCCCGGACGAGCAACGATCCGATCAGCAAGTTCCTTTTGGATCGTAACGGTCATTGAGGTTGGCACAATATCGTCGAGTGTGAGTAGGTTTGTAATCAATGGAGTCGCAATGTTGTATGGCAGGTTTGCGACAAGCTTTAAACGTGCCCCATCGACCCCGGCCATTTCTTCACGGATCGTCTCGATTAATAAAGAAGATAGGTTGTTTTTATTGCGTAGTGCGTCCTGTTGCAGAAAGATGATGTTGTCAAACGACGCGAGTTCTTCTTGAGCAAGCTGACTGAGATTTTGATCGATTTCAACGGTGATCACTCGACCTGCTTTTTGTGCGATAAGTCCTGTCAGGCTGCCGGTGCCGGTGCCAACTTCAACCGCAATATCCTGCTTGGTGAGGTTCGCCGAGTCAGCGATCATATTGACGAGGTTAAGATCAATGAGAAAGTTCTGCCCGAATTTAGAAACCGGACGAATTCCGGCTTCCTCCATACGTTGTTTCAGGAATGTAGTAGTTTGACGATTGACCATGAATAACCTGTCGTTAAGATTCCGTATTGGCCGACCAGGCGGACATTTGTTGTTCGACATACTTGGCCAGTAAATCAGTTTCCAGATTAACGATACTTCCCGGCTGTAATTTGCCAAGCGTTGTTACTTCAAGTGTATGAGGGATCAGGGCAACGCTAAAGCGTTCTGCTTCAACGTCTACCAGTGTCAGGCTGACACCTTCCACGGTAATCGACCCTTTAGGAGCCATTTGACGCGTGAGTTGTTGAGGAACCTTAAACCAGAAAGTAGACCATTGTTCATCGTCCAGACGTTCATCCAGAATCCCAGCGGCATCCACATGTCCGGTGACTAGATGGCCACCAAGACGGTTTCCAACCTGCAGTGATCGTTCCAGATTAAGCAAGTCACCGACCTGTTTACCCCCGAGGCTGGTTTTTGCCAGTGTTTCGGGACCCGCTTCAAATGCCAGACAGGTACCATCGATTGCGATGACCGTTAGGCAGCAACCGTTATTGGCAATACTATCACCAATGTTGACTCCATCGGCCAGTCCACCGGCATCCACGACAATCCGCATACCCGGGCCCTGAGGCTCGAGGGCAGTGATTTTGCCGGTAGATTCGACCAGGCCAGTAAACATATTTGGTTTCCTCGGTGTTGTGCCGTTTACTAAAACGACCGGCTGTGCCCACGTTTTTTGTGGGCTGGTTAACCTCTCTCTTATTTTACTTCGATAGGCTTTATTGGAAACCGCAAAACCTTACACACCTATTGCTGGGTGAAGTTCAGGATTACGCGATGATGCTTGCCAATCAACGATGCTATGAGTTAAGCAGGGCTTGGTGTACTCACGCCTTCTGACAAGTCTCACCTAGTCAAAAGCTGTGACTTGGGACACAATACTATTTACAGATCTCGGTCGTTGTAAGCCGAGTGCTTTACACAATCATTTGCCAAAATACTTTCAATAACAGGAATGCAACGTATGAGTTTCATCACTGACATCAAAGGCCGTCAGATTCTCGATAGCCGTGGAAATCCAACGGTCGAGGTCGACGTCCTCCTTGCAGATGGTTCCTTTGGCCGCGCCGCTGTGCCCAGCGGTGCTAGTACCGGTGCTCACGAAGCCTGGGAAGCCCGTGATGGTGACGCTTCGGTTTACTTAGGAAAAGGTGTATTAAAGGCTGTTGATCATATCAACAATTCAATCGCAGAAGCGCTTCAGGGTTACGATGCTCTCGATCAACAGGCTGTTGATCGTGCAATGATTGAACTCGACGGAACGCCTAATAAGAGCAATCTGGGGGCAAATGCCATTCTCGGTGTATCACTGGCAACCGCTAAAGCAGCAGCTGATGCTACCGGCCAGCCACTATATCGATATCTCGGTGGGACAGCTGCTCAAATGTTACCAGCTCCGATGATGAATATTCTTAATGGTGGTGAACACGCCGATAATTCAGTTGATGTGCAGGAATTCATGGTAATGCCGCTCGGTTTCACTCAGTTTTCTGAAGCACTGCGTTGCGGTTGTGAAATCTTCCATACACTGAAAAAAGTTCTGCATGGTAAAGGGTTGAACACTGCTGTCGGTGATGAAGGCGGATTTGCTCCTGACCTCGGTAGTAACCGGGAAGCTTTGGATTTGATTATGGAAGCCATTGATCTGGCGGGATATAAGGCAGGTGAACAGGTTTCTATTGCATTAGATGTCGCTTCAACAGAATTCTATAACGCTGAGGCAGGCACCTATAAGTTCGACGGAAATGATTTGAGTACTTCGGATATGGTTGGTTTGCTTAAAGATTGGTCGGCTAACTATCCAATTTGCTCCATCGAAGACGGTTGTGCCGAAGATGACTGGGACGGTTGGAAACAATTGACCGACGAGACCGGTAATAGCGTGCAATTGGTTGGTGATGATCTGTTTGTCACCAATACTGAACGTTTGCAACGTGGTATTGACGAAGGCATTGCAAACAGTATTCTCATCAAGGTAAATCAGATTGGTACGTTGACCGAAACCATCAATGCAATTCAGCTGGCAGATCGATCCGGGTACAGTAGTGTTTCAAGTCACCGTTCAGGTGAAACTGAAGATAGCACAATTGCCGATCTGGCGGTGGCACTGAATACCGGTCAGATCAAGACTGGTTCAGCATCACGTTCCGATCGCATGGCCAAGTACAACCAGCTATTGCGGATTGAAGAAGAACTGGGTGAGACAGCTCTTTATGGCGGCCCGTACTTTCCGGGAAGTTAATCCAGCAGGTTCGTGGAAAATAAAGAACAGAAGAGCTATGAATAAGGTGCCCACGGCTCTTTTTGGTTAAACAGCCGTTAGATAACCCATCGTTCCGGTCAATCTGCCAGATTGAGTAATATTGCGTTGTTATTTGGATAGGTATTCCCGATAATAAAGTTATGAGTGACCATCTTTACAATAAGGATATTACCGTTACACGGCGAGGCATGCTGAAAGTCGGTGCCTTTACCTTAGGGGCGACCGCTTCTGCCTTTAGTCCGTGGGAGACACAGTTACAGGCGTTCGCAATGCAGCCTGCCCTGGGTAAGGGTAAAGCTGAAAGCGTGCTGGTTCTGTGGATGGCCGGAGGTGTCACTCAGTATGAATCCTTCGATCCTAAGATGGATGCTCCCTTAGAGATTCGAGGGAAATTGCAGGATATCCAAACGAGTTTGCCCGGTGTGCGATTTGGCGACACGATGACCGAGCTGTCTAAGATTGCTCACAAGCTCTCAGTGATACGCAGTTTTTCCCATCATAGCAATGATCATTTGATCAGCCAGGTGATGACTTTAAGTGGTCGTGTGGTTGGACGGAATGAGTTATTTAGTGAGCCGAATATTGGTTCCATCGTTTCGCATCTGCAGGGATCCCGAAACGGGTTGCCCGGATATATTTGCCTGCCCGGAATCACTCGCCCCGGACCACCTCCGTACAACTTCTTTAAGAGTGGCTGGATGGGCACTCAGTATCTTCCTTATTGTATTGGTGGACTGCCGGAAGAACCCGACTTCACCGTTGGTGATAAGCTGGATGACCCTCCGGCCGAAATGGAAGAAGATCTGATTCCGAAATCGTTAGCTTTGACTGAAGATGTACCGTTGGCCAGACTAACTCGGAGAGCCTCGCTTCGCCAACAGTTTGATCAGGCCTTGAAACGCCTCGACGGGGACCAGCAGTTACTTGCTGCTGAAACGAAGTACAAGGGAGCCCTGCGGATGTTGTCGACCAGTGCTCTGCGTGAGGCGTTTGATATCAATCAGGAAGAGAGCGTTGTGCGTGAAACGTACGGCAAGACCAAGTTGGGGGGACGCTGCTTAATGGCTCGTCGTCTTATTGAAGCTGGCGCACCGTTTATCGTGCTCGACTATGGCTATGATTCTGACTATGGAAATATCTGGGATAATCATAATGCAGCGAGCCAGAACCATCCTCCGATTCAGGAAATGGTAAAGCGTGGTTATCATCTGGCGGGAATGGATAAAGCATTTGCGGCATTGATTAATGATATGGAGCAACGTGGATTGCTTGAAAAAACATTAGTTGTCTTCCTGACCGAATTTGGTCGGACGCCCAAGATTAATGCAAATGGAGGACGTGACCACTGGGGAGCAGCTGGTTCGTTGTTTGTAACCGGTGGTGGTGTGAAAACCGGTCAGGTGATCGGTTCAACGGATAAGACCGGTGCTGAAGTAACGACGCATCCCTATTCGCCATCGGATATCGCAGCCACGATGTTCGCTTCATTAGGTATCGATCATCACGCCTTTGTGAACGATTTTCAGGGCCGTCCGCGTCCTATTCTTGAGCAAGGCGAACCAGTCGCAGAACTATTCTAACAGTCAGCAAACGGCTTATTCTACATGGATAATACGAGTGTTTATCATTGAGGCCCGCAGTTCACGGACTTTTTCCTGAGTAACCTTGCTGCCAGTCAGGCTAAGTACGATCAGATGGTGCATCGTGCCAAGTGTCTCGAGAGCTTTATCGGTGACGGCTGTTGCTGACAAATCGAGCGTTTCCAGAGAAGTTAACGTGCTGAGAACTTCCAAAGCCTGATCGGTGATTGCCGTACCCTGTAGATTGAGCTCCACCAGTTTGGCTTGCCCCCGCAGATTTTGCAACCATTGATCATTGATGATCCTTCCGGACGCTCCCAGATCTATCGTGTGCAATAGGCCACTCTTAAAACGACGAGTTTGTCCGCCTATGGATTCGATTTGTTTGCTGGTGATCAAATTTGAGTCGCTCATACTTTCCTAAACTAGCCTGCATAAGATTAATCGGCAACGGCTGCTTGGATTTTGGTAGTTGTTAAGATGTAACGCCTGAACACATTTTACATCGTGTACAACTTCTAGCGGGCACTGTAGTAAACATTGTTTCTTACAGGTATCCTTGCCGAAAGAAAAGAAGCAGGCAGTAGTTCTCTGGATGTAAACAGCATTGGAATGTGTTTTTGCACTGTCGAGGGTGTCTTTTGTCTGCGGTGTTTTACCAGGGATTGGTTGAGAAACATTTCAATTGTCGTATTTCGTGCAGGGACAGGCACGGATACATAGTGGGTTCTACTGGTTATAACGGTTACAATTTGTCAAAACATCGGAAAAGAGGAATGTTTGACAGGGCTGTTTGCCAGATTTAAGACCTCGTGTTAATCTGAAATCTCGGGAACTGATGGAGTAGTTAGTAGTTTCTGGAATGGAATTCTAAGAACCGAGACAGACAAATATTGGTGTTGGAGTTGATGCGGTGAATTTAGATCGCTTATTTGCCCCGTACAAGCCCATCGAAACCCATCTGGTCGATTCCCTGGAGTATTGGGGAAAAGAACGTCCGGATCAGATAGCATATACGTTTCTGGTTGATGGTGAAGAAGATGAGTTGCAGATCACTTATGCAGAATTGAGAGATTCGGCTCGAGCTATTGCTGCGCAATTGCAGGAATCGGGCTCGGTCAAAGGTGAACGGGTATTACTTCTTTATCATCCCGGAATGGAATTCATCAAAGGATTTCTGGGCTGTTTGTTTGCCGGAGCTATCGCTGTACCGGCCTATCCTCCGCGACGAAATCGCAAGATGAATCGTATCGATTCGATCTCTGACGATGCAAAACCAAAGTTTGTTTTTGCGACTCGTGATGTGATCGATCGTGGTGAGCATATACTGGAAGATAGTCCGCGATTACAGTCGGCAAAATGGATTGCGACTGAAGAAGTTCCGGTCGAAAAGAGTACCGATTGGAAGAATCCGGATATCGAAAAAGATGATTTAGCATTTCTCCAATACACATCCGGTTCAACCGGAACTCCCAAAGGCGTAATGATCTCGCATGGTAACATGCTCGCTAATCTACAGATGATTACTTATGCTTTTGATCTGAGTTGGAAGTCCCGTGGTTTGAGCTGGTTGCCGGCTTACCATGATATGGGACTCATCGGAGGCCTTTTGGCTCCGCTTTATACCAGTTGTTTCTGCGTCTTTATGTCCCCCATGGCATTCTTACAGAAACCGATTCGCTGGCTAAAGGCGATTTCCAGATATAAGATCACTATTTCAGGTGGTCCAAACTTTGCCTATGACCTTTGTTCTCAGCAAATCACTGAAGAACAGATGGAGGGTTTGAATCTTAGTCGTTGGCGGTTGGCATATAACGGCGCTGAACCAATTCGTTCTTCAACGCTCAATGACTTCTCTAGAAAGTTTGAAGAAGTTGGTTTTAATTCACAGGTCTTTTATCCTTGTTATGGCATGGCCGAAGCCACGTTGATCGTGACTGGTAAAGTCTCGACTGAAAAACCAACTCTAAAGTCATTTGATAACGATTCGCTGCATGAACATCATGTGGTGCCGGTCAGCCCGGACACTCGTGGTGCCCGAACCTTAGTTGGCTGTGGATGTGTATTTCCCAACGAAGATGTTGCCATTGTTGATTCACAAACCTATAAACGGCTGCCGTCAGGTGAAGTGGGTGAGATTTGGGTGAACAGTCCAAGTGTTGGCCGGGGCTATTGGGATAAGCCGGCATTATCACAGCAGACGTTCGAAGCTAAATTGGCAGATTCGCAAACCGGTCCTTATCTGAGAACCGGGGATCTGGGCTTTGTTCAGGGTGACGATCTTTTTGTCACGGGTCGTTTAAAAGATCTGATCATTATTCGCGGTGTAAATCGTTATCCGCAGGATATCGAACTGACGGTGGAACGTGCTAGTAACCGGTTGCAAAACGGTGCCGTTGGCTGCTTTGCTGTGGATATAGAAGGTCGGGAACGACTTATTGTCGTGGCGGAAGTTGAACGTAAACGACGAGAAGACTGGAGTGATGTGATTCAGGCAATTCGGCATGATGTGACAGCTGAACATGATGTTCCGCCAGATGGAATTGTACTTGTACGATTTGGTTCGATTCCTAAGACTTCAAGCGGAAAGATTCAGCGACACGCATGTCGAAACAGTTTCCTCGATGGCTCGCTAAAAACAATCGCTTCCTGGTTGGCATGGGAAGATACCGTTGCTCAAGAGGTGGTAATAACGGCAACGGCCGCTGATAAGAATTTAGCGGTTGGAGATCTGCCAACCGGTCTTCTTGAGTTGGTCATGGAAAAAGTTCGTGACGTTGCACGAGAACGTGCGGGAAGCATCAATGCGGAAACAAATATCGTGACTGACCTTGGACTGGACTCACTCGAACGGCTTCAAATTGCTAATTCGATTGAAGAAGTCTTTGGTCAACGTTTTCCTGAGGATGTGCTGCAGGAAATTGAAACCATTTCACAAGTTGCTTCGGCCGTTAAGGATCATTTCAAAGATATCGATGCTCAGTTAGGTCAGGTGGCGAAGAAGCCTAAGAGCATACGCAGTGCCCAGATCGAAATCCCTGAATCAGATTATAACTTTGCATTGATGCCGGAATATGTACGCCTGCAAAAGACGAAGAAGCTTCTGGCTTCAACAGGTTTACCTAATCCGTATTTTAGTGTTCATGAAGAATTAACCAATGATACGACAACGATTAACGGTCGTGAACTTTTAAGTTGGTCTAGCTATAACTATCTGGGAATGTCCGGTGACCCTGCCGTCGTGAAGGCTTCTCAGGAAGCGGTTGAAAAATATGGGACCAGTGTTTCGGCCAGTCGCTTGGTTTCTGGTGAAAAGCCGATCCATCGTGAACTGGAACAGGGGATCGCGGACTTTATCGGTGTCGAGGACGCGATTACCTATGTTGGCGGTCACTCGACCAATGAATCGACGATCGGTCACCTTTTTGGCTCTGGTGATCTGATTGTTCATGACAGTTTGTCACATAACAGTATTATTCAGGGATCAATCCTATCCGGTGCTCGTCGTCGGCCGTTTAAGCACAATGACTGGCGTGAACTGGATGAGATTTTAAGCGAAGTCCGCCACGAGTACCGACGCGTGTTGGTCGTGGTGGAAGGTGTCTATAGTATGGACGGTGACTTCCCTGACCTGCCTAAGTTTATTGAGATTAAGAAGCGACATCATTGCTTTCTGATGGTTGACGAAGCTCACTCCATCGGTACGATGGGCGAACATGGTCGCGGTATTAGCGAACACTTCGGGGTAGATGCTCGTGAAGTTGACATCTGGATGGGTACGTTAAGCAAGACCTTTGGAAGCTGTGGTGGTTACATTGCAGGAACCAAGGAACTTGTAGAATATCTCAAATACACTTCACCCGGTTTTGTGTACAGCGTTGGGCTTTCTCCAGCTAATGCCGCAGCCGCTTTAGCGGCATTGCGAGTGTTGGAAGATGAACCTGAACGTGTTGCCCGAAGTCAGCACAATAGTCGATTCTTCCTGCAGGAAGCACGTAAACGTGGTCTCGATACCGGGTTAGGTAATAATACACCGGTGGTTCCTGTGATTATCGGTAACTCGCTGCATGCTTTGCAACTATCGCATCAGCTATTTGAACGTGGTATCAATGTACAGCCAATTCTTTATCCCGCTGTAGAAGAAGCAGCAGCACGATTGCGTTTCTTTATCTCGTCAACTCACACGGAAGAGCAGATTATTCAAACCTGTCAGGCTGTTGCCGAAGAAGTTGAAAAAATCGATCCGACCTATCTGAAGTTTGAAAATGGCCCGACCAAGGAAGCCAATAGCGTTCAGAGAACCAAAATGTATGATTCGGAAGGTTAGAAGTTACGAAAAAAGGGCCGTCATTTCTGACGGCCCTCTCGTTATTCCCAGCCGATTTTTATCGGTTCAGCGTGATTCCAAAGTTGAAACCATAGGTCAGGAATCTGTCTCCGTAGTTCTCACCTCGTCCAATACCTTTGCCATAGTTGATGACGTTAAACCCAAAGCGAGCTGTTAAATCGCGTGTAATTGTGTAGGCTGCTTCACCGCGATATTCACCGCCCCAGACAAACGAGTTATCAGTATCCCAGGTAATAGTTTGCTCACGAGTTTGTGATTCGGGTTCCTCGCCGGTACCTACTTCTACCTGAGTTACTTCTCGCAACTGATCTTTACGAATGCTTTGATTGTTATTCATCGCGAAAAAGCGAAGCTCATTAGATAGTAACCATCGACTCTGCTTACGATACCACCTCAGTCCCAACTGACCGCCAAACATGTCATTATTGTGTATCCCCTGATTGAGGATATATTCTTCTATCTCAGCGTCATCCGGAGCCGGCGAATCGGGATTGTTCGGATTGGGAATCTGAGGCACTGGCAGACCGTCCTCATCATATCGATTGTACTCAGCACTTTCAAAGTAATCTCTAAAATTACTGTACCGGATACCCACGAGTGGCTCCCAAATTCGTCCCTTGTCATTTTCTTTAAGACGCCAGGTACGATTCAGTTCCCAACTGCTGTAAGTAACAGCGTTAATTGAGTCTCGTAGGATATAGTCACGCTGACCGGTGATCGGATTATTATCATCCTGATTTGGCGTTGGTTGTTCGTCACCACCACCACCACCACCACCGTCACCGCCCTCTTCTTCGGCAACTCGGTTATTACGTTCTACAATTAGCTCCTGATAGGTGTTAGGGCCGCCAAGAGTCGTGGTACTTAGATTCCATCCCAGATTGTCGGGGCGCATGAATCCTAAGCTGATACGCTTTCCGCTTCCCCTGTCAAACGATCCATAGGACTCTTCTTGACGAGGCCTGGCTGTCTTGGTGAACAGCTTATCCCAGGTAAAGAACCACCCGAAGTTTGGTGTAAAATCACCAAAGTGAGTATTATCTAACGGAGCGAAGAACTGATAATCCGGGTTGAACTCGTCAAAGTCAACAAATGGACCGGAATACTGGCGTTGGCCGTAATTCTGAGCTTCAACACTCGTTGCTACCAGTGTCATAATGGCTAGAACGCCGAGTAATGTTTGAATTCGGGGGAATCTCATCACTTGATACCACTAATCTGTGAATCTCGGTTTCCCAATGCGTACGTACGCATCGGCAGAACCTGTTAGTTGTTAATGGTCGTATCGTCAGTGATGGTCGTAAGAGTTAAGTAACTCTGGTAATCTATGACGATTTTTCCAGATATTCACACGAAATATGGGAAACTGGAGTAGATACATAGAATAGGAACGACCATAGAGGCCGCCTGTCTCGAATATTCATTGAATACCGTTATAATGACAAGCCATGGCCTTTAACGATTGACTGCCCTGCTAATCGTCTGAAATGGCCTGTTCTATTAGCAATCTTGATTAATACCCCGAGTAAGTGATGTATAAGTCCTCGAAAATCACATTTTCAAAACCTTTGCTACTGATGGCACTCGTGTTGGCCGTCTGTTCAGCTAATTTTGCAGATGAGACGGTTAAAAAGAAGCCGCCGGCGAAGACCCAGAATCGATCGTATGTGAGGATTGATCGAGATGATAATAAGCAAGCTTTGGCTTTGCAAACGTCCGTGGTAAAGATGCGTGGTACCAAGGGAACTCAGCGAAAAGTTCAGGTGGACTTAATTGGAGCGATTCATATCGGTGAAAAAGAATATTACGCTCAACTCAATGAATTATTTGAAGACTACGATGTAGTCCTGTATGAGTTAGTTGCTCCGGAAGGAACGGTTATTGAAAAAGGCCACAAGCAAGGCATTAGTCTGGACGTTGTTTCCGGATCGCAGTCGGGCATGCAAAAAATCCTGGGACTGACCCACCAACTGGAACAGATCGACTACACCGTGGATAACTTTGTTCATGCCGACATGAGTCCGGGAGAATTCTCCAAGCAGATGAAAGAACGCGATGAGAGTTTTATGAAAATGTATTTTCGATCAATCGGTCAGGGTTTAGCAATGCAGGGAACACCTGGACAGACCAGCGACTTCAGTCTGCTGGTTGCTCTTTTTTCCAAGGATCGTGAGCGAAAGATCAAGACAATAATGGCTCAGCAATTCGAGCAAATGGATGGTTTGCCGGATGTGATGAGCGGGCCGGAGGGGTCGACTATTATTCACTTGCGAAACGACAAAGCTTTAGATGTACTCGAAACACAACTCAAAGATTCGTCCAAGAAGAAGATAGGTATCTTTTATGGTGCCGGTCATTTTGATGATATGGAAGAAAAGATGATGGAACGATTCAGATTCAAACGAACCGGAGAAGAATGGCTAGATGCCTGGAATTTACGTGAGTAGTTTACGTCGAGATACCATCTTGGATTTAAAGTCGTTATGATATAAGTATCTCACGTCTCCAAAAGCTCCACTTATCCATCTCCATTTTGACATGCCACGTCTCTCCATAAGCGAAGTTACGACTTATAGCTGGTCATTTCAAAGTGATGTTCGCACTTTCGCACGCTATGGTGTGCCAGCCATGGGAATCTGGCGGCAGAAACTTGCTGACTATGGCGAGGAAAAGGGTGCGGAGCTATTAGCTGAAACCGGAATGGATGTAAGTACTGTCTACTTTGCTGGCGGCTTTACCGGGCATGACGGGCGCAGTTTTCAGGAAGCTGTTGATGATGCTGAACAGGCGATAGAAACGGCGTCGCTGCTACAGGCTGAGTGCCTGACGATCTATACAGGTGCCAGAGCCGGCCATACCAAGAGTCATGCTCAAAGACTTATGCAAATGGCTTTTGAGCAGTTATTGCCGGTTGCTGAAGTTAATGATGTCGTCCTGGCCCTGGAACCGATGCATCCGCGTGCCGGAACCGATTGGACTTTTATGACCGATCTTGAGGCGACTTTAAGGTATGTCGAGTCGATGGGTAGCCATTATTTCAAAATGGCGATCGATACCTATCATTGGGGTCGTAGTCGTAAGTTCTATTCCCTGATTCGACAACTGGTACCGCAGTTGGCAGTTGTCTTTCTGGGCGATGCTTCAGGAAGTCCTGACGAAGAACAAAACCGTTGCCTGTTAGGCGACGGTAGTATTTCACTTGAGCGAATGGTTACGGCTTTGCTGGAGAATGGTTACGACGGGTGCTTTGATGTTCGCCTGACGGGGGAAGAACTGGAGTCTTTGACGTATTCTCAGATCATTGAACATAGCTGCCGGTTTTATGAGGATTTGATCGCGGCAGTCAAAGTTGATTAATTCTGACTGAGCTTGTCGCGGATCTCTGCTGCACGTTCATACTGCTCACGTGCAATGGCTTCGGCCAGTTGTTCATGAAGCGTCTTTCCGACACCATACTCAGTACGTAGTGACTCACGTATATCTCGTAACTGCGTGACTAATTCATCTTCTTCGAAATGTTCTTCGAGTTCGTGTTCAGCAAAGATACTTCGGATAGTATTGAGTCCCTCGTTAATGCATTCAATGGCAGCCTGAGGAGTTGTTTCATTGAGCTGTTGATAAGCGGCCGCCTGAGTTCTGTGAAAGAGTACAAACGGGCGGTATTGTTCATGGACAATGGTCCAGCCGTCGTCTGGAGAATGGCGTTTACAAAAGTCCATCAATGCCAGCGTGTGGTCGGCATCACAGATAACACGTTCGTATTCTTTGATCGAAAGCCAGCTAATGCGTCGTTGGTAGAATTGCATAAATTCTCGATCAACTTCGACGCACTGTTCTTCATCCAGCGTCCATTTATCGCTACGAGTAATCTCTTCCTGAAGGAGAAAATCCAGATAGGTGGCAAAGCCTTCGGGCCGATAACCATCGGGTCGTCCTTCGGTCTCCATTTGGATGATTCCCATTTCAACCCGCATTTGTAAAACATCGGCATTGCCATTCTGCCCGGCGACTACACGAGCTCGGATGGATTGGGAATCATAGCCCCAGTTTTCCAGTATGTCTGTGATGTTGCGGGAATCTGTCATGTAGTCAATGTCAGCAAGAGTTTTACAAGTACCTTATTATCAACGATTTCGATGACTTTGTGTAGCACCGAAACACCGAACAATCTAAAGGCATTTCGATTAATACTCGAAACGCCTTTGGCGCCCCGCTTTTAACTGACTGCGGCGTTTTTTATTGTCCAGCCGTCGCTGTTTGGAGGCTTTGGTCGGTTTGGTGCGTTTGCGTGATTTTCTTGTTTTCTGAGCGTCTTGGATAATTAACCTTAGTTTTTGATAACAATCGCTACGGTTTTGGTGTTGTTCGCGTGACTTTTGACTGCTGATAACCAGCTTTCCGTGCTTATTAATCCTGGCTGCATACTTGCTGTAAATACGTTGTCTAAGCCGCGCTGGAATGCTTCTGGTATTCTTTATATCCCAGTGCAGCGTGACTTTTGAATTAACTTTATTGACGTTCTGACCGCCAGGACCCTGGCTACGCGAGAAAGTAAGTTCGACTTCGTCATTAGGAATCGTGCAAGAGTCGTTTATTGTGATCATAGGTGCTGAGTGCTCGTCAATGTCGAGGCTTGATTGGTAAGTAGACGATCAAAAGTTACAATAAAATCTCGTAGTTCAAAGTCATTATAAAGAATGAGCCTTTTTGGTTTTTGAGTGTCAGAAGGATATTCGATGAATATTAAGTTTCTTGCGAGTGGATTGCTTATTACGAGTTTGTTGATTGGTTTTCTTGTTTTTAAAAATACACCTGAGCCAGTTTTAACGCCGCCTGTTGTTGAGGTCAAACAGGTTGTCGCGGCTGTTGAAGCCGATGGTGAACTGAAAGATCTTGGTACTCGGAAGTCAGGCAGTGACTGGAGTGTATTTCTAGGTCCTACCGGAGACAGTAAGTCTAAGGAAACCGGAATCATCACGGACTGGGGGCAGAAGGGACTGAAGGTTCTTTGGGAACGTAATTTAGGGAGCAGTTATGGTATCGGAACGGTATCGAAAGGACGTTACTATCAGTTTGACCGCATCGCTAACGAAGCCTTTGTCGTTTGCTTAAATGCGGAAACGGGTAAAGAACTGTGGAAATTCAAATACACATCTGATTATCAGGACTTATATGGGTATGATCCGGGACCGAGGTGTTCTCCGTTGGTTGATGGTAATCGCGTATTTATCTATGGCACAGAGGGGATGATTTATTGTCTCAATGCTACGACGGGAAAAGAAGAGTGGGCCGTCGATACGATTAAGAAATTTGGTGTGATCCAAAACTTCTTTGGTGTTGGTAGTAACCCTGTGATTGACGGAGATTTGTTGATTTGTATGGTTGGCGGAAGTCCGGCCAAAGATAAACAGATTCCGCCTGGTCAGCTAGATCTAGTATCACCCAATGGCACGGCAATCGTTGCATTTGAAAAGTCGACCGGAAAAGTGAAGTATCAGGTGATTGATGATCTGGCTAGTTACTCCAGCCTGAAGTTGGCAACCATTGGCGATCGAAGCTGGTGTTTTGCTTTTGCTCGGGGTGGATTGATTGGCTTTGATCCAGCTAACGGAGCAGTTGATTTTGAGTATCCGTGGCGCGCTCATCTGCTCGAAAGTGTCAATGCCGCGACTCCCGTTGTTGTGGGTGAGGAAGTCTTTATTTCGGAGACATACGGCCCTGGAAGTGCATTGCTGAAAGTCGAGTCAGGGAATAATAGCGTTGTCTGGAAAGATGAAGAGTTTTCACGTGAGAAGGCGATGCAGGCTCACTGGAACACACCAGTGTATGTAGATGGATATCTCTATGGCTGCAGTGGTCGGCATACTCAGAATGCCGACCTGCGATGTGTCGAATGGAAGACAGGAAAGGTGATGTGGAAAATCCCACGAATCACTAGGTGTTCACTTACATTTATCGATGGACATTTTCTATGTCAGGGTGAATATGGTCACTTATTCCTGTTTAAGGCTGATTCGCAAAAGTTCGAGCCTGTAGCAGGAGATATTAAGGAAGGCACTCGTAAAGGCGAGTATGAATTGTCGTTTGATACAACCTATGATCTGAGTTTTCCCGCATGGGCCGCCCCGGTCGTGTCTCATGGTCTGCTGTATGTTCGCGGTACCGATAAAGTTATATGTCTGGAATTAATTAAAAAGCAGTAAGCTAATGTGGGAAACGGCTTGTGGGAATCATGGCGGTTCGTTGATTTCTGTGCAGTTCCAGTTGAAGGATCTTACGAACCTCCAGAATTGTGGGCGCTATGTCAGTAATGGAAAGATGATTGGCGTTTACAGCAATCTGTGTGTCCGCGTGGGCTGATTGAGCACTGGAAGTGGAGACGACACCATCGGATTCCGAGGCCAGTTTCTTCATCAATGCCGATGATTGTCTGCTGCCATAAATGTTGTGGTAGCTTGTGTTAGGGTTTCTGCGAGCGGATTGCAGGAAGTTAAAGATCTGGCCGCCAGGCTGAAGTGATTCGAGACTGGTTTGGGCTGTCAGCAATCTTGTGTTATGGAATAGGCTGGGATTGTCTTTGACCAATTGACGTGTAACCAGATCGGTTTTTTCCGGTAGCTTAAAGAGAGTTTCCCCGATCCACTTGGTATAGTCATTGGCCATCACACTTCCCTGAAACGGTGTTGCGATTGTGATGACTTTCGTGACGGAGGGGTTTGGTTGAAAGAAGACGGTGTTCGCCAGACTCTGTCGAACATGCGGAGCAGCTTGAAGTTGTCCGAATGGCTTGTCAGAGACAATTTTCCACATCTCATCCTGACTGTCGAGTGTTTGCATCAGTGAAATTAACCCTCCCATGCTATGACCGATCAGGATTGTTTGATGTAGCTTCGCATGATGTTTTTCAGGATCTAAATTTCTATACAGATTGTGCAGTGTCCTACGGAATTTTGTAGCAGAGATCCAGAACGGTTGGCTGGTCGGGTATTGATAGAACCAGAATTGGTAATTTTCCCGGATTTTCTGGAAGCTTCTCAAGTCATTTACCATATTCATCCAGATCATCGGTGATGACCAAAATCCATGTACCATAATGACAGGCGTCTTGTCGGGATCGTAAGGTTCCATCATAAACAGCCCCGTCCCGGCTTCTTTTGGATTTAGCAGTGAGGTTGTTGCTGCTTCACGAGGACGACTTAAGGAAGGCTGATCGAGCAGGAATGCCAGAGGAATCGAAGTGTCTGTTTGTAGTGGCACAGTTGTTCGATTGATGACTAACTGAGAATTGTCAACAGTATTGTGGAACTCCAGAACGCATTGCTTTGCCAGCATGTTCATAGTTGAGTCTTTTCTGTCGATAACTTTCATAAAGGCGGACAGCGGTAGACACATTTCTGGTGGATAGTATTGCTCGATCGCCGGGTTCGTTTCCCGACCATTACAAATCCCGATCATGGGAACGCCTAATCCAAAGGTTCGGTGGTGTCGAAGCAGTTTTTGAATGCTGAAGTCAGAGACGAATCGCAATTCTGAGATGTTGGATTCCGGTATGTTGTTTGGGAATCTGACTTCGACATTGACCAGTTGCTCACCTAGTTGCAGTCCATAGGTGGCTCCCGAACGCAACTGGCCATCACTGGCGATGACTCTCATCGCCTGTTCGAGCGATTGATTGTACATCTTGCAGATTTCCTGAAACTGTGGGTCATAGGGATTTCTCAGATGCTCGAATTGTGGTGTAAAAAGGTAGCCATAGGCATTTACCAGTGCGAGTGTGAATCTTTCCAGAGCGGCATGTCGTTTGTCTTCGCCAAGTAGTGTCTGGGCATCGAGAAAGGCCAGTTCCGTTAGAGCGTATAATTTTTCGGGAGACGCATCATGTTGAATTGATTTCTGTAGTCGTTCTAAAGTTTCGCTGATGCTGTAGTTGCGGATCCAGTCGCTCTCGTCATGGACAACTAAATTGAATTTTTGCAGCGTTTTGAGAGAACGTTGTGAGGGGGATGGCCCTACCCAGGTTTCAGGCCTGAATGGACGTTTTATCGGTGCCAGGAAATCAGATTTAGTGACCAGATATTCATGATCAGAACATCCAATAGAACATGCTGACAAAATCAGTGCCACTACGGCAAACGGTGGTCGCTGGCGACACCGGCATGATACTGATCGGAACATCAAAAGGGTCATCACGCAGAAAGGCAACATGAATTACAATAAAAGGATGTCAAGAGTACCACTCGGACGATTTTCAGGTCAATACAGACCCGGCAACACGGGATTGGCGATGGGCTCATTCGATACGCTTAAACATACAGGCTTACCATCTATTAACTAGACTGATGACCGATCGTTTTTCTCATCTCTGGCCACCTCAAAATGAGCAAATATTTGCAGCCTTGAAGTCCGTTTATCGCAATGGCGACTGGGGACGATATCATGGTGAGGAGACCCGAATACTGGAGAGTAATCTGGCAGAGTATTTTTCATGTTCACATGTTCACTTGGTGTGTTCCGGAACTATTGGCATTGAATTGGCTTTGAGAGGTATGGGGATTCAATCAGGTGACGAGGTAATACTGGCGGCTTACGATTTCCCTGGAAACTTTCGTTGTATAGAAGCCCTTGGAGCCAGACCTGTATTGGCAGATATTTCTTGTGAAAGCTGGAGTTTATGTGCTAACAGCTTCGAGGCAACCTTATCACCATCCACAAAGGCTGTGATTGTAAGTAGCCTGCACGGTGGTTTGGCGGATATTGAGAGTATTTGCGAAATTGCCCGGCAGCGTGGTGTACGAGTGATTGAAGATATCTGTCAGGTTCCAGGCGCAAGTGTCAACGGGCGGCGGGTAGGAACTTATGGTGATGTGGCAGTGCTTAGTTTTGGCGGAAGCAAGCTGTTGTCTGCCGGTCGAGGCGGTGCAGTACTGACGAGAGATGAATCGATATGGCAGCGGATAAATGTATTTAAAGATCGAGGTAATGATACCTTTGCATTAAGTCAGTTACAGGCCGCGGTGCTAAACCCACAGCTTGATTGTTTGGACCAATACAATTTGGTGAGGAGACAAAATGCCATGAAACTCATCGAACGTACCGCTTCGACTGAAGGGGTTTCTGGATTGCGTCATGCTGAAGGTGACTTAGCAGTATTTTATAAGATCGCGTGGCTTGTACCCTCCAGTCAACTGCGTACAGAGTTGTTGATAGCGGCTGAGGAACTGGATCTGCCACTGTTTGAAGGTTTCAGAGGATTTGCTAAACGCAGCGAACGTCGGTGTTTAAAACCTGTTTCCCTTGCTAATAGTGAGCGCGCTGCTGATGGTACCGTTTTGCTTCACCACCCGGTCCTGTTGGCTGAAGATGCAGTGCTGGATGAATTAAGTGATCAGCTCTCAAGTTTATTTAGTCAAATGGGGTAGGACGGATGTTATTTTTGCTTACCAATGATGATGGCATTGATGCACCGGGAATTCATGCATTAGAGGCTTTCGCGCGACAGCTGGGAGATGTTGTTGTTGTTGCTCCGGATGGGCCACGTTCCGGCTTTAGTCATCGTGCAACGATGTATGAATCGATGGAGCTAAAACAGGTGGACAACGGACATTATGCCTGTAGTGGCACACCCGTTGATTGCGTGCGGCTGGGCCTGTCGCATTTGGATTTGCAGCCTGACTGGGTTCTCTCAGGTGTCAATGCCGGTGCTAATTTGGGAGTCGATCTCTACATGTCAGGGACAGCCGGAGCTGCCCGAGAGGGAGCTATTTTAGGTGTTCCGTCATTTGCATTTTCACACTATCACCGAACCGATGCGGAGATTGACTGGACAGCGGCAACCAAAGCTTGCGGGGAACTGTTTGAAGTATATCGTTGGCGAGATCTTGCCAGTGGCGAGTTTTGGAATATCAATTTCCCGGACTCTGAGTTTCTTACAGGCAGGCAGGTGGAAACAGTTGAAACGGATCCTGATCCAAGCCCGTTAACGCTCGAGTATTTGGAACAGTCAGGGGTGCTGCAGTATAAAAGTCATTATCATACGCGTCCTCGTATTAAACAATCTGATGTGCATCGGTGTTTAGATGGTGCCATTACTGTAAGTCGTATCCCCCTTTTTTGAGATACATAACAACTGGCTAGAGCTGAAAGAGAAAGATGAACAAAATAAAAAAAAGTAAAGCCCGAACCTTTTGCTTAGTCCTGACGATGCTGTTTTTCGCCGCTGGTATTTTGCGAGCACAGGACGAGCAGAAAAAACAGAATTCGGATGAGCAATTGCAAGCCCGAGTACAACAACTCTATCAACAGTTCGAAACTCAAAACCGTGCTCGGGAATTCGAGAAGGCTGAGGCAACACTTGAAAAGGCTTTGAAACTAAAGGACGTTGCGACATTTCATTATATGCGCGGGCGTGTGCAGTTTCGGCTGGGGCAATTTGAGGCCTCAGTAAAGAGTTTTGACCAATACGTTAAAGCTGCGCCGAATGCTGAGTCGCGACAATGGGAACGTGGAATAAGTATGTATTACGCTGAACAATACAGGCGAGGTGCCGAACAGTTTGAACTGTATCAAACGTTTCATGATCAGGATGTGGAGAACTCCGTTTGGCGATTTCTCTGCATGGTACCGGAAACAGGTGTTAAAAAAGCACGAGAGGTTATGTTGCCGATCGAAAATGATCGCCGGATCCCGATGATGAAGGTTTTTGAAATGTATCGTGGTACAGCCACGCCGGAGGATGTTTTGAAAGACGCCGAACGCGGAGAGCCGGATGCTAAAACCCTCAAGGGGAGATTGTTTTATGCCCACCTCTATCTAGGACTGTATTACGAAGTCTTAAAGAAGCATGATTTGGCTCGTCAGTATATTAAACTAGCTGCCGATAAATCACTGATCTCGCACCCAGGTATCAATACTTACATGTGGGACGTGGCACGTGTCCACTGGGATCGCCTGCGGGCAAACCCCGGAAAGAAATAGCGACATCTTTAAAGTGTGACTTGGTAATACTCGAGCGCCCATTCTTTCATGTATCGCACCTGCGTTGGTTCGATACGGTAAATGATCAACAGCGGGTTGTCAGGTGATCCTAAATAATGCCGTAACAGCGAGTTTGTTACCCAGATCTCTTGGATAATTTCTTCCCGTTTTTCGATTTGAGCAATACCCGTGATGCGAACCTGGTCATGATTCTGATTGACATAACAGAGTTCTACATTGGGATTGGCGGCAATCTCCTCTGTCTTGTGATAGTTTTTTAAATTGGCTACCCAAACAGTAAATCCTTCGGTTTTAACAGGGGACACCGGGCGAACCCGAGGAGTTTGTTCGTCGATCGAAGCCAGTACCGGAAAACGGTCGCTGGCCACCACTTCAGCTGCAAGATCGGGCACTTCGTCCGGGTTTACTGATTCAGGAACTGGCCGATTCACTACTTGTTGCCGATGCAATAAAGGAATTTATCAGAACGCAGCAGCAGGTGTCCGTCGAAGGCTGCTGGCGAGGCACGGAAAGTTTCTTCGAGAGTTGCTTCAACAGAATTCTTTGCGATGCCTTCATATGATGCCCCGGGTTTAAAGACATGAGTCACACCATCTTCTGTTACGGTAAAGACAATACCGTTGATCGCAATTGGAGATGATGAAAATGCGCCTTCGACTCGCTGCTGCCAAAGTTGTTGCCCGGTCTTATTGTTGTAGCAGGAGATGATTCCCGGGCGGAGGCGTGTGACAATCAGGTAGTCGCCAACCACCAGAGGACTTGGCAGGTCGCGGCCACCGGTTCGCGGTACTCTCCAGGCCTCCTGTTTCCCGGAAACATCTCCGGAACCTCCGGGCCGAATGGCAACCATTGTTCCCGATCGGCCGGGAACAGAAATCACGGTCTCTTTGCTTACAGCCAGAGTCGGAGTCCCCCGCCCTACACTGGCGATACATTCCCAGTACACGTCGCCGGTAACGGGGTTGTAGGATACGACTTTTGAGTGTCCGTTAAGAATCAGTTCTTTTCGGTCAGTTCCCTGAAATACAATGGGTGTACTCCAGCCACGAATAGTCTCGCGTGACGTCTGCCAGACGATTTTCCCTGTTTTGAGATCGAATGCCATCAGCGAGGATTCATTATCTGCGTCGCAGTTCTGAATGACAAGATCGTCTACGATTACCGGTGAGGCCCCGGTACCCCACGGGCCTTCAAAAGTACCAAGGTCTTTGCTCCACAAAATACGTCCTGTTTTGGCATTAAGGCTGTGCAGCCCTCCTTTTCCAAAGAAAGCAACCACGCTATTACCATCGGTAGCACATGTGCTGGACGCTCGATTATTCATCGAATGCGTTTCTTCAGGTTTACCGGTCCAGACAGAAGTTTGCCATGCGATCTTTCCGGATGTGCGGTTAATTGCCACAACGATTCTGTTAGCACCATTATCAGTAGCTGAGGTAATATAGACCATCTGCTCCCAAAAGACGGGTGACGACTGGCCAACGCCGGGAATTTCCGTTTTCCAGATTAAATTTTCGGCCGAGAAAATCTGAGGCACATCTGATGCATTGGAGAGCCCATCACCTCCGGATCCTCGCCACTGAGACCAGTTCGTTTCAGCCTGACAAATTGAGTAAGCGGTAAGAAGTAAAAAGGTGGAGATAATAAGCGACTTCATGATCGCCCTTTCTGTGATTTAGCTATCGTGGTGGTCGACATGACTGTATGACTACATTGGTTTGATACGAATATTCTTCCAGTGGCATTTGGCTCCGTTAGGCCAGCCGGTTCCACCGTGAACCTGGACCGCTACGCTACCGGATGAGCCCAGCATGCTATGGATCTTTTCTTTGTCGTAGTTGGCGGCATTACAGGTTTCGCCGTTGAATTCAGCCACTTTAAGACCATTGATGAAAGTGTTGATCTGTGGATATTTTCCCGATACTTCAACACGTGCAGTATTCCAGCCGTTGAGTTTCCAAGCTTTGACCCAGGCTTTCGGAGTGCATGTGTAGTCCAGTCCGCAATCTTTGGCCACTTTATGTTTGTCCGTTGTGATACCAATCAGGTTTTTGTCGTCATCGTACTTTCCGTTAATGTCAAACGCTCGCGTATTGAATCCCGTTGTGCCTTCACCATAGATGTGTCCAACATTTCCGGCGTCGTGATAGTCAACCATCATTTGAAAGCACTGTCCGCGGTCATTTCCGCGGATGAACAGGCCTGAGCAGACACCCCAGTCCGGCTTCATATCAATTTCCAATACGAAGTTTTCAAATTTACGGTCGGTTAGCAGAATCCCACCGTTGCCTGAACCTGGAGGATCCTGCTGGCCGGCAATCACACCATTTTCAACGTTCCACTGCCCACCGGTTCCATGTCCTATTTTTTCGGGATTAAGATGCCAGCCGTCCAAAGTTTTACCGTCAAATAACTGAATCCAGCCTTTTCGTTTGGGGGCAGCGAAAGCAAGAGAGTGTATGGATGTGGTTGCCATTGCAGCAGCCACGCCTGACTTAATGAATGTTCTGCGGGTTGAAATATTCATGAGCGGAGTCCTTGAAGATGCGAGACGATCACGTTTGGTTTAGATCCATCATAAAAGTTGTAGTGGGCAATTACAAACGGGACTCTGTTAGCTTGATATACTGTGATTTTGAAATGTTATCCGCTCCGGAAGTAGCCGAGGGTCTTCACGTGATGAATCGTAACTTCAGTTTTCTAGTTTTGCTAACATTTTTAGGTCAGCAGCCCGGCCATCTGCAGGCAGATACACCCAATGTGCTTTTTGCAATTTCAGATGATCAGTCCTATCCACATACCTCGGCGTACGGAACGCGGGGTATTTCTACACCTGCATTCGATCAGATCGCTCGCGAAGGCGTTTTAATTCTTAATGCGATTGCAGGTTCACCCGGCTGTGCTCCTTCCAGAGCAACACTACTGACCGGCCGCTATCCATGGCAAAATGAACATGCAGGGACTCATGCCAGTTCCTTCCCCGCACATCTAAAGGTCTACCCGGAGCTGTTAGCCAGCCATGGATACCATGTGGGATATACCGGGAAACCCTGGGGGCCCGGGCGTTGGAATGTCACCGGCCGGAAGCAGAACCCCGCCGGCAAACCGTATGCATCAGAGAAAGTCAAGCCACCAGGCGGCTCGATTAGTTCGACAGACTATAGTTCCAATTTTAGAAAATTCGTAAGTCAGCGCGAACCAGGTCAGCCGTTTTGCTTTTGGTTTGGAGCACATGAGCCACATCGTGCTTTTGAAGATGGAATTGGTTTGCGACTGGGAAAAAGTCCTGATTCTATAGATGTACCGGCATTTCTACCTGACCATCATGTCATACGTTCAGACCTACTTGATTATTACACAGAAATCGAGCATTTTGATTCGCACTTGTCGGAGATGCTCGAGTATCTGAAAGAGATCGGAGAACTGGAGAATACTTTAATCGTTGTCACCAGTGATAATGGCATGGCGTTCCCGCGAGCTAAAGCCAACGGATATGAGTTTGGTATTCATGTGCCTATGGCAATACGCTGGGGAGATCGTATCAAAGCAGACCAGCAAATCGATACCCTGATTAGCTTTGTGGATATCGCCCCAACTTTTCTCGATGCCGCTGGAATAGATATTCCTGCAGAGATGACAGGACAAAGCTTATTGGGACTTTTGGGGGATATACAGGGAAATCAATGGAAGCCACGTGATGCTGTTTATAGTGCTCGTGAACGTCACTCATCGTCACGATATATGAACTGGACTTATCCTCAACGATCAATGAGAACCAAACAGTATTTGTTAATTCGTAATTTTAAGCCCGATCGATGGCCTGCCGGAGATCCGCAAAAATATGACGCTCCCGATAAACTCGGCCCGATGCATGGCGGTTACCATGACATTGACGCCTGTCCCTCGTTGACATTTCTAATTGATCATCTAACGCATGAGGATTATTCAAAATTCTTCCATTGGTCAGTGGATAAACGACCAGCCTGGGAGTTTTTTGATATTCAAAAGGATCCGGCTTGCCTGAATAATCTGATGGATAAACGGTCGCTTGCCCGCGTTCGCAGGCAATTACAGTCAGCGATGGTTCAATATCTGTCTGTAACAGAAGATCCCCGTGTTCTCGATGGTGGAGATATCTTCGAATCCTATCCGCGTTATAGCCGTATCCGTAGTTTCCCGGTACCGCCAGAAAGTCTCCAGCGATAAATGAATTTCCAACTAGTGATTTTGGTGCTTTGCCTGTTACCTGTTCAGCTTGTAACGGCAAACGAGAAACAATCGACTGGTTGGCAACTTCATCTTATCGATGGAGTTTCCAAAGGGGCTGATGGAGCCAGAATCGCCGATGTCAATGGAGACGGACTTGCTGACCTGGTTACACCATGGGAAGAAGGTGGGATGATTCGTGTTTGTTTACATCCGGGTAAACAAAATGTGCGCAAGCCGTGGCCGGCAGTAACCGTTGGCAAGGTTGCTTCGCCCGAGGATGCAGTCTTTGTGGATCTGGATCAGGACGGCCGAGTCGATGTTGTTAGTAGTTCGGAAGGTGCCCTGAAAACAATGCATGTGCATTGGGCTCCGGAAGAACCGGAGAATTATCTAGCCCCAGAACACTGGAAGACAGAGCTTATACCGGCAACTCAGGGATTACAGGCCTGGATGTTTGCCCTGCCAATGAATCTGGACGGTCAGCACGGTCCTGATCTGGTTGTTTCATCCAAAGCGGTAGATGCGAGCGTGGGTTGGTTACAGGCCCCGGCAGATGCCCGGAATGTTGATGGCTGGAAGTACCACCGTCTGACCCATGCCGGATGGGTAATGTCATTAATCAAAGCGGACATAAATCAGGATGGAATTAACGATATTTTATTTACCGACCGGCGAGGTGCGGGGCGAGGTGTTAAATGGTTGCAGAATCCTGGTGCTTCGAAGGTGCAGAACCAGGATGCATGGAATGTTCATGTGCTGGGCGGAACCAATCACGAAGTGATGTTTATGGACTACGCGGACTTTAACGCAGATGGTATTAAAGATATTGCAGTTGCCACGCATCAAAAGGAAATACTGCTGTTGCAACAGAATGAACAATCCGGGATATGGAGAGATTCCATGATTCCCGCTCCCTATGATTTACTCAAAGGGAAGTCCGTTCGTATTGGTGATATCAACCTGGACGGAGTCATGGATTTTGTACATAGTACCGAACCAAATTCAGGTCCAAGAAAGCCTGGAGTGACATGGTTGAAACAGGTTTCTAATAGCGAACAGTCGCTACAGGTGATGCCTGTAAGTGACCTCCGGGGCACCAAGTTTGATTTGCTGCAGTTAGTCGATATTGATGAAGATGGTGATCTGGACGTAATTACATGTGAAGAGCGGGAAAATCTTGGTTTGGTATGGTATGAAAACCCAACCAAATAGTTCTCAGCTTCTTTTCATCGGTCATTGAATTGCAGAGAACTATTGTTCTTTAACATCGCGAACCCACTGTTGGTGCAGCTGTAATAGCTCGGTTACAAGTTCAGGGTGGTCTTTCGCGAAGTTTTTCATCTCCGTCGGATCTTTACTTAGGTTTGCTAGAAAGAGCTTGTCGTCTGCGGTGAGCGGAGCTTTTTTGCTTGTGTCACGAGGGTTACCCATTAGTTTCCAATCACCTTTACGAACAGCCCAAGGCGGGTTGTTTCCGCCTCCGGTCTGCCAGTGAAAGACTTTATGTGGTGACCGAGCTTCTGAAGAATGAATCAAATCGGTAATGTTTTTACCGTCAATTCGGTGCTCGATCTTTTTGATGCCTGCCAGTTCGGCAATAGTTGGAAACCAATCGACTGCAGTGGCTAACTGGTCACGGGATTCTCCTTCCGGAAGCTGGCCGGGCCAGCTAATGATCGCGGGCACTCTGATACCACCCTCAAACAAACTGAACTTTGCACCGCGATAGATTCCGGCACTCCCACCACCGCCAAATGTTCGTTCTTCCTGAGAATGTCCATGGTCTGACTGGAAGACGATGATTGTGTCTTCACGTAACCCCAGAGTCTCTATTTTGGCGATCAGTTTGCCGATCATCTCGTCCATGGTGGAAATCAGTGTCGCATACATACGTCGCGGAGCTTCCAAGCTCTGATAATGTTGTCGCCACTTCTCAGTCCCTTGTAACGGATAATGAGGGATATTCATAGCAAAGTATATGAAGAAAGGTCTTTCTTGATTCGTTTCGATAAAAGAAGAGGCTTCGTCGACCATCAGTTGAGGGAAGTACCTACCGTCACGCCAGATTTCGTTCCCGTTTCTCCAGAGGTCATGTCGGTTGGGGCCATTCCAGTAGAAGAAATGCGAGTAATTATCAATACAGCCTCCCATGTGCCCAAAAGAATAGTCAAACCCCTGATTGTTTGGCATAGTGGCTTCATCGTAACCGAGGTGCCATTTGCCGATATGCGCTGTCTTGTAGCCTGCTGCTTTAAATATTTCTGCCATTGTGATTTGACTGGCGGGCATTCCGGCATGACCATGGTGTGAGGAAACGTTACCGGGGATTTGGGCCCGCTGCGGATATCGCCCGGTGATAACTGCCGCACGCGAAGGTGAACAGACTGGTGCGGCTGAATAGAACTGAGTGAATTTCACGCCCCGTGCCGCGAGTCCGTCCATGTGAGGAGTGGCGAGGTCTTTTGCGCCGTAGCAGTTGACGTCGATGGTGCCCTGGTCATCGGTGTAAATGAGAATTACATTTGGTTGACGAGCCTGAGCTGTTACCAGTGAAGCAACAGAAAGCAGCAAAGCGAAGAGCAGTTTGTTCATAGCGGGAATCTTTCAGTTGATATTATATCTGGCCATCCGTCTGCCAGATGTCATTGGAATGGATATCCATGGCCGTCAGGATTCCGTTGCCAAAGCAAAACGTGTCCAAACAGATCAGATGACCATAGTCCAGTATCCTACCGTTCTTTTGAGGCGTGTGTCCGACGAAAACGCGTTTGCCTGAGACGTGGGGCTTAGGTTGTAATTCCGTGAGGTGGGTCCAGAGCAGAATTTGCGGGTCCTGTTGGTCCAGCGGAATGGTCGGTAAATAATTAGCATGTACGAACAAATGGTCATTGGTTTCGTGGAATAGCAGGCAGTTGTCAATGAATTCCAAATGCCTGTCAGGGATTGCTGAAAGGTCTCCCCCGTAGCTGTCAAGTGTTTGCTGGCCGCCGAACTGCAGCCATAGTGACAGCATCAGCGGTTGTTCAATGGCATCAAGTAACATGACTTCGTGATTTCCGACCAGAGTCACGACATTGCAACACCGACGAAGTGCGATGACGGTTTCGATCACAGTCTTCGAATCCGGCCCCCGATCAATATAGTCCCCCAGAAAAATGATAGTGTCTTCGGTAGCGGGTTTGATTAATTCCAGCAGTGTCTGTAATTCTTTTGCGCAACCATGGATATCTCCGATGGCGATTGTGCGACCTTGATGATTCGATGTGGATTCTTGCAACTTGCAAATTTCTCCGGCAGGATTAGTTGATTTCAGGATTGGGAGGGATTTGGATTTGTCCTGTGGCTGCCTGTAGGACAGAGTTTCCCATACGCTCGCAAAGCGTTTTCCAGGGATCCTCGGTTTGCATGCCAAAAACATCTTCTGGCGATGCAGATGAAACAAGCCAACCACCATGTTGGAGTTCCGCGTCGAGCTGGCCTTCTGCCCAACCGGCATATCCGGAAAAAACTTTGTAGGGTAATGCTTTCTCTGAAACCAGTTTGGCTAGATTTGATTTTCGCGAGGACACGTACAGTCCGGGCATGATCTGCTGTTCACTAAATTCAGGTCGGGTATGGAGCATCATAATAGGACCTTCTACAGGGCCGCCCATATAAAGGACACCTTGATTGGAAAGAGATGTGCCGGTCATGACTTCCCAGATGTTGTCGATTTCACTGTTAGTAGGACGGTTAAGAACCAGTCCTAAGGCCCCATTTTCATCATGTTGTAACACAAGTATGATTGTGCGATGGAAATTGGGCTCGATTAGTCCGGGAGGAGCGACTAAGAACTGACCTTGAAGAGTTTCCATGTAGAAAGGCTCCGAAACACTCTTGCAAACTATTCTTCAAAGGTTTCTTTCCAATAACAACCGGCCCATGAAAGACCTACTCCAAAACCAATCAGCAAGTTTTGCATACCCGCTTTTAAGTCGCCCGATTCCCGCATTTGGTGAATCAGGATTGGCAGAGTGGAAGACACGGTGTTGCCAACATGAGACAAGCGAATTGGAATCTGTGACTGTGGCACATCAATCCTACTCGCAAGCTCAGAAAGCATCTTGTGCGTTGCCTGGTGCATTAGAAAATAATCAATATCTGTTTTGCTGATACCGGAGTTGGCAAGGATCTCGTCAACCAGTCCCGGAATGGCGTCCACGGTGAAACTTATCAGGTTGGGGCCATCCATGTAGAGATCGCTATCCCAGCGATGCCGATTTCGTGGTGGCATGGGTTGTCTGGGGCCGGTCTTAGTTAAAAGCAACATGTCAGCCCCTGAACCATCGGTGCCGAAACTGAAATTTTGCAGTCCCGGCTGATCGCCGGCTTCGATAAGGGAAGCGGCAGCGCCATCTCCGAAAATAGTTCTTAAGCTGCGATCTTTAGGATCGATGTACTTGGTGTACGTTTCCGCCGTGATAAACAGAATGCGTTTGGCAGACCCACTCTTAATCAAACCGTTGGCCATCGCCAGTCCGTAGACATAACCAGAACAGCCAAGATTAAAATCCAGAGCACCGCAAGTGGTGGGCAAATTCAATCGTTGCTGCATCAGGCAGGATGTCGTGGGTAAAGGACAGTCCGGAGTTTGTGTGCAAAACAGCAGAAAGTCGATTGAGTTGCGGTCAATATCGAACTTTTCAAACAAGCTTTCTGCAGCAGCGACACCCAGATCAGAGGCATACTCATTTTCAGCAGCAATATGACGCTGATAGATCCCTGTTTTTTCCTGAATAAGATCAAGATTCCAACGTGGGAATTCATCACGAAGGGTATCGATAGACTCAATTTTCTCGGGAAAATGAAGAGCGATAGGGCCGATCGAAGCGTGTTGCACAGATAGATTCCCGGAGGTTTGATCCTCAGTTCGGCATTTCACCGAGCCTGCTTAAACCTGTATCATACATGGAAGATAAGTGGAACCAATTAGTAAGTACTTAAAGGTGCTTAATAATTAGTGTCCGTTAAAGAATTTACGATACACGCGAACAGTGAAATGGTCAATTGTTCAGGTTCGCAATCTCCTCGTGCCTTTTGAGCCTGTAGCGTGATGAATTCGAAGCAACGACAAGTCGAAATCGCGGGTCTCAGATCTTACCCGGCCGTGGCTTCACGACGCGACTGGCTTTATTTCACGCTGACATCGTTGACAGCCTTTTCCGGTTTCTTGTCAACGCAACAGACCGAAGGGATGAGCGAAAAGGACTGGCTTTATTTCCATTATGAACGTGAACCTAAAGGCTTAGCCGCTGTTCTTGGTAAATTGCGCACATTGCCGGACCGCTTCTCTGAATTCTGTCGTCAAAAAATTACAGTTCTACCTGTACATGTGATCATTTTTCCCAACCGAGTAGCCTATCTGCGGCATCTTGATAAAACTCTCCCCAAAGCCCCTCGTCGAACATCTTTGTTTGTTGTGCGTGGAGGTAAACCGACAATTTTGGCTGTTGATGGCGATTCATTGCAGAGAGACCTGCTTCACGAAGCCACACATGCGATCAATTTTGCCACATTTGGCACGGGCCAGTTTCCGTTATGGCTTGACGAAGGGATGGCTGAGTGGTTTGAAGCTGAAGCAGATGAACAAGCTAAGACGCATGGTGATCTGATTAAGGCCATCATGGGTGAGCAGCGCACCGCACTAGCTGTGCCACTGAAGTTGACATCGCTTGAACGTATTAAGACGACCACTAAGGCAGATTCTTTGTCCTATGCTGCCAGTTGGGCCTGGTGCCGGTTTCTTGGAGATCCTTCCACGGCCTGTCATCCTATCTGGTTGCGGTATCTCTCGGATGTACAGGTTGGAATTGCCGCTGGTAAACTAAGCCATCGTTTAGCTTTGGCTGTGCCAAATTATGAAGAGTTGTTTCTCCGGAGTCTTTCTCTAAAGACCGAACGTAAATAACTCGAACTTAATAGAGAGCGAGTTTGTCGAACCAAACTGCGTTTTAGCCGTATGTCGTATAGACAGGCCGTCCATCAAACACTTCACGATTAGTAATTTTGATTGTTGAATCTAATGTTTCAAACTTTACTTGAATCCATTGAATCGCGTAAGGCTACGGTAGGAGTAATTGGACTGGGGTATGTCGGTTTGCCGCTGGTTCGGGCATTTGTTTACGCCGGATATCAGACAATCGGGTTTGATGTTGATCAGTCTAAAGTGACTCAATTACTGGCAGGCAAAAGTTATATCTCACACATCTCTGCAGAATGGATCGCCGGTTGTGTTGAAGACGGGACTTTTACTCCTACGGCGGAGATGGGCCGTCTTGCAGAAGCAGATGTTATTTTAATCTGCGTACCGACGCCTCTGACGGCAGATCGTGATCCTGATCTGCAGTATGTCGTAGGGACGACAGAGACAATTGCTGAGAACTTAAAATCGGGGCAGCTGATAGTATTGGAGAGTACAACTTATCCGGGGACCACCAGAGATGTTATGTTGCCAATCCTGTTGTCTTCAGGCAAAAAGTCAGGACAGGATTTCTTTCTGGCGTACAGCCCTGAACGGGAAGACCCCGGCAATGCAAACTTTACGGCATCTCAGATTCCTAAGGTGGTTGGCGGTATTGATGAGCATAGTCGAGAACTAGCCGTCACACTTTACGGCCATGCGGTTGAACAGGTGGTGCCGGTTTCGAACTGTGAAGTCGCTGAAGCCTGTAAGATTCTGGAGAACACTTATCGCAGCGTTAATATTGCGATGATTAATGAGCTAAAAACCTTGTTCGCGCGTTTGGGAATCGATGTGTGGGAGGTGATAGCAGCAGCTAAAACCAAGCCCTTTGGTTTTCAGCCGTTTTATCCAGGACCTGGTTTGGGAGGACATTGTATACCGATTGATCCATTCTATCTGAGCTGGTTAGCACGTGAAAACGGAATGGAAACACGGTTCATTGAATTAGCCGGTGAAGTGAATGCTGCAATGCCCAATTACGTCGTTTCTAAGGTGCTGATGGCACTCAATGAATTGGGCAAGCCAGTAAAAGGTGCAAAGATCGGGATTCTTGGAATTGCTTACAAGAAGGACGTGGATGATCCGCGGGAAAGTCCTTCCTTTCGTTTGTTGGAATTGCTGGGGGAACTTAAAGCGGACCTGAGTTACGTGGACCCGCATATTCCTGAATTGCCGGCTATGCGTAGCTTTCAAGTGCCGCAGCTTGCTGCACAGCCGCTCACATCTGACTATCTGAACTCTCAAGATGCGGTGGTTATTTCCACGGATCATACAGTTTTTGACTATCAGCTGATTGCAGATTATACCGACCTTGTGATTGATACGCGTAATGCAATGGCGGCGACGACACCTTCGCGAGCGAATATTATTAAAGCCTGACTAGAGGTCTTTCCGAGACCTTAAAAACAGCAGGATTGGGCGTTTTTAGAATCTAGGTTGATAACTATACTGAATAGAAGCGCGATCGCTATTGGCAGACATTAAGGGGCTGCCGGATCTCGTTTTAATCATCAAACCATGAGATATGAATAAGTATGAGTATTGATGCAAATGCAAACAGTGTCAGACCTCGGACTATGTTCGAGAAGATCTGGGATCAGCATGTGGTTCATGCTGAAGAGGGCAAGCAAACACTGTTGTATATCGATTTGCAGTTAGTACATGAGGTGACAAGTGCACAGGCGTTTGAAGGTCTGCGACTGACGGGACGGAAAATACGTCGTCCGGAAAGGACGGTGGCCACTCCGGATCACAACGTGCCGACGACAGATCGTAGCCAGCCCATTGCCGATCCTGTTGCCGCCTTGCAGGTGGAGACACTTCGAAACAATTGTGAGGAATTCGGAGTCACGCTGTACGATATTGATTCAGAGAATCAGGGCATCGTACACGTAATTGGTCCGGAACTCGGTTACACTCAGCCCGGTATGACCATTGTATGTGGTGATAGTCATACGGCGACTCATGGCGCCTTTGGTGCACTGGCTTTTGGAATTGGAACCAGTGAAGTTGAACATGTTCTTGCAACACAGACGTTGCCCCAATACAAACCAAAGACAATGGAATTGCGAGTTGATGGTGAGTTATCTCCTGGAGTTACAGCTAAGGATCTGGTGTTGTATCTGATCGGTGACCTGACGACAGCAGGTGGAACCGGTTTTGTACTTGAATACACAGGGAAGGCAGTTCGCGATCTAACGATGGAAGAACGGATGACCGTTTGTAATATGTCGATCGAAGCAGGTGCCCGCGCCGGTTTAATCGCCCCCGATGAAAAAACCATAGAATATATCCGTGGACGCAAGTATGCTCCCAGGGATTTTGAGGTCGTCGCAGAACGATGGCGTCAACTGCCATCCGATCAAGACGCTGTTTATGATGTCAGCAAAGTTTATAACGGAGCTGACATTCAACCTCAAATCACCTGGGGAACCAATCCTGGTCAGGTAATTTCAGTTACCGCTCCGATTCCGGATCCGGGTGATTTTGACGATGAAGTGGAACAAAAAACAACAGCTCGGGCTTTAGAGTACATGGGGCTTCAAGCCGGCAAGAAACTGACTGACTTTGGTGTTGACCGAGTCTTTATCGGATCCTGTACGAATTCGCGAATAGAAGACCTGAGAGTCGCTGCTGCTGTTGCTAAAGGACATAAAGTTTCAGAGGCAGTGCATGCCATGGTTGTGCCAGGCAGCGGTGTGGTCAAACGTCAGGCTGAAGCGGAAGGCCTGGATGCTATCTTCACCGAAGCAGGATTCGAATGGCGCGAAGCTGGTTGTAGTATGTGCCTGGCGATGAACCCGGATAAGCTTGAGTCCGGTCAACGATGTGCTTCAACGAGTAATCGAAACTTCGAGGGGCGTCAGGGGAAAGGTGGCCGTACTCACCTTGTCTCTCCTGAAATGGCGGCAGCTGCCGCCGTTCAAGGCTCATTTGTCGATGTCCGTAACTGGGACTTCCGAAGCTAAAAAAATAAACTCTGATATTAAGCAGATCTGAAAAAATAAAAGAGGTTGCCATTTGATGGAAGCTTTTACTGTACATAAAGGCGTTGTTGGTGCAATGGATCGAGCCAACGTTGATACAGATCAAATTATCCCAAAGCAGTTTCTCAAGCGAATTGAACGCACAGGCTTTGGACAGTTCCTGTTCTATGACTGGCGATTCAATGATGACGGTTCAGATAATCCGGAATTTGAACTGAATCAGCCCGAAGTTGCTGGTGCAAGTATCCTGTTGGCGAAACGTAATTTTGGTAGCGGGTCATCTCGTGAACACGCCGTCTGGGCATTGACCGACTATGGAATTCGTTGCGTTATTGCTCCAAGCTATGCGGATATTTTCTTCAATAACAGTTTCAAAAATGGGATGTTGCCAATTGTTCTTGATGAAGAAACGATTGGAAAACTTTTTGAACGCACTATCTCAGGTGGCCGCACCGAGCTTACCGTTGATCTGAAAAAACAGGTTATCAAAGGTGAGGAAGGGCTGGAAATTCCATTTGAAGTGGATAGCTTCCGCCGCGAATGTCTGCTCAATGGACTTGATGATATTGCCTTGACTCTTGAGCACGAAGAGAAAATTACAGCATTTGAAAAAGCCCGCGATGAGGCTTGAAATAGTTGCCAATCAGCGCCCTTAATTCCGATGATTCAGGGGCTTGTTGATTCGCTTGACTATACTTCAATAGAGTAGTCAAATAGGTGCATGTTAACGCTAGGTTTTATAGCTAGTAATCAAAATCAGGGAGAATGGACATCATGAAGGAGCTTACATTTAGACCGTTAGCTTTCCTCAACGCCGTATTGGTGGCCGGAGCTTCTCTTATGACAACTTCCTCGGAAGTTAATGCAAAAGAGAAAAACGTTTTAGAATTACCGTTAGGATTAAAGGCATTTAAAGTGCCTCCGGACAATCCTCTTACCAACGCAAAAATCGAACTCGGGAAACAGCTTTACTTTGATAAGCGACTCTCAAGTGATAATACTGTTAGTTGTGCGTCCTGCCATGACCCTGACAAAGGATGGTCAAATGACGCCGCTTTTGCGACCGGTGTTGATGGTCAGATGGGTGGTCGAAGTGCACCAACGATCATTAACTCAGCTTACTTCCCACTGCAGTTTTGGGATGGGCGAGCTAAAGGGCTGGAAGGTCAGGCATTAGGCCCGATTGCCAACCCAATCGAAATGAATCTACCGATCGATAAAGCGGTTGAAAAACTCAATGCCATTGCCGGGTATAAAAAACAGTTCCGCAAGGTCTTCAAAACGGATGTTACGGCCGATGGTATTGCTAAAGCAATCGCTTCTTTTGAACGCACCGTTTTGTCGGGTAACGCACCTTATGACCAGTTCAAAGCAGGTGACGAATCTGCATTGTCACCGTCTGCTAAGCGTGGGATGGATCTTTTCTTCAATAAAGCCAAATGTAGTGCCTGTCACAAAGGACATAGCTTTACGGATCTGGCCTTTCATAATTTAGGAGTGGGGTACGATAAAGATAACCCTGATATAGGACGGTTTCAGGTGACCAAACTTGAAGGCGATAAAGGCAGCTTTAAGACACCGCCTTTGCGTGATATACATACTTCAGCACCATATATGCATGATGGGAGTTTGAAGTCATTGAAAGAGGTTGTTAATTTTTATAATAAAGGTGGCGTAAAGAACGCTCAACTGGACGAAGAAATGAAGCCATTAAAACTGACGGAACAGGAAGTTGAAGACTTGGTGGTCTTTATGAAAGAGGGACTAAAGAGTGCCAGATATCCATATGTGGAACCACCGGAACTCCCTTAAGCTAAATACAACTAAAACATAAACACACAACCGGCTGACTCGTAAATGTTAGCCAGAAAACAATTCGAGGAGAGAAAAATGAAACAATTGACAGTGATGACAACAGCTGTACTGTTTTGGGCGATGTCAGGCATGTTGCTGGCCGAGCCAACAGTGGAGACTGTTGCAGAAGGATTGAACGTGCCTTGTGGCGTAGCAATTCAGCCAGGCACAGGACATCTATTTGTGGCAGACAGCGCTGCCGGCCGAGTGGTTCGTATTGTTGATGGTAAAGTTGAGAATGTAATCGTCGACTTTCCAATTGATAAATATGGAAAAGGACCTGTTTATCCAATCGGCCCGCTCGGATTGGCATTTATTGATCAGGACGTATTGGCAGTAGGTGGAGGTGGATATCCCGACGCTAAAGATAAATTACGTGTATACAATATCCCTGCTCCCGGTCAAACGGCATTGAAAGCTGATGATGACGACGTCTCAGCATTGGAACTGCCGGCAACTGAAAAGTTAGCTGGTGAAGGTAATTTTTACGGAGTGGCATTCACAGGTGATGCACTGTTTGTTACCTGCAACGGCGACGATACCAAAGGCTGGATTTCACGAGCGGGTGTAAAAGGTGCAAAAGTCGGCCCGTTTATGCGTGCGATTGCTACGAAGGAACTTACAGAAGTAGACGCACCTGTTGCCATTACTGTTGCTCCGGATGGATCGTTGGCCGTTGGTCAAATGGGTGAAATTTCACTTCCAGGAGATAGCCTGCTGACGTTTTATGATCCAAAAGACGGATCGAAATTGGCTAATTTCGAAACGGGGCTGAGTGATATTACGGGTCTGGCGTATGCCCCTAAGGGTAAATTGCTGGCAACCGAATTCGCCTGGTCAGACACCAGCGAGGGGGGACTCTTCCAGATCACGGCTAAGTACACTAAGAAAAGGCAGTCGATAGAAGTCGCCAAAATTGTCGGACTCGATAAGCCTACCGCGATAGCCGTTGACGCAGATGGAAATGTCTATGTGACTGTGATTGGTTCGGGTGAAGGAGCTTCCGGTAAACTGTTAAAGATCTCTGATCTTTAAACCTGCAGTTCAAACAAATAAAGCTCGCAGCAGGGTCCTGTTGCGAGCTTTTTTGTTGGTTCAGTATTTAGCGGATCAGTCGATATTGCGAGTAACCTTAAATCCCAATTCTTCAATCATCTTGTAATCTGCGGCTGGAGCCTGTCCTTTGGTAGTCAGGTAGTCACCCACGAACAGTGAGTTGGCTGCATAAAGTCCGAGCGGTTGCAGGCTGCCCAGATGAATTTCCCGACCGCCTGCGATTCGTAGTTCTTTATCAGGATTTACGAAACGATACATTGCGAGTGCCTTGAGACAGTACTGGGGAGTGAGGGTGTTGATGCCTTCAAGAGGCGTACCGTCAATGGCGTTAAGGAAGTTGAGTGGAATGGAATCAGCTTCGACTTCCCTTAAGGAAAGAGCCATATCCACAACGTCTGTATCCTTTTCTCCCATGCCGATGATTCCACCACTACAGATTTCCATTCCTGCATTGCGCACGGAATAAAGCGTATCCATGCGGTCTTTGTAGGTATGCGTTGAACAGATTTCGCCATAATGCGATTCACTGGTGTTTAAATTGTGGTTTACCCGGTCGACACCAGCAGCTTTAAGTCTTGCAGCCTGCTCGTCATTGAGAAGTCCCAGACAGGCGCAGATCTTTAAGTTATGCTCCGCTTTGATTTCAGGTACGATCGTTTCAACCGCTTTCATCTCACGTTCACTTGGACCACGGGCTGAAATTACAATGCAATAAGTTTTCGCATTTTTTTCCGCAGCAATCTTCGCACCTTCTAAAAGGTTTGCCCGACTGAGGATGTTGTATTTAGGAATCTCAGCATCTGAAACTTTAGATTGTGAACAGTAGGAACAGTCTTCCGGACACAGTCCGCTTTTAGCATTCATCAAAAAGTAAAGCTGCACGGTGTTACCGAAGTACTTTTTGCGAATCTTAAAAGCCGCTGCCATCAGATCAAGCAGTTGGTCGTCGTCACAGCGAAGTATTTCTTCCGCTTCTTCACGAGTAGTTTGATGACCGTTTAGAACGGACTCAGCCAGATCGTACCAGGAAGTAATGTTAACTGTTTGGGGAATGTCAGTTGTGGCCATGTTCAGATATCATTGTGAAATAGCATATTTACAGGATTGAAAATAATGATGATTTTCATCATTTGCTGCAAGCCCATATGGTCTTATTAATGCTGCGTGATTTTACGACAACTTATGGATAATGCTATTATAGAGCAATCAATACAAGTCTTCACCGTATCACAGTTTAGGAAATGACAGCTTTTTCCCAGTACTTAGTTCGTCTTGGCGCTATGGGCAACGTTGGTAGATTTACCGCGGTCGAACCTGTCGTATTTCAACGTCATCTTCGTGTTGTTTGCCGCACGGACCGCGGGCTGGAATTGGGTGAGGTGTTGGCAAATGTTGAACCGGTCTCCGGACAGCAGTGTGACGGGGAAATTTTACGTCACGTAACCGTTGAAGATGACTTGCTGCTTGCGAGACTCGATAAGAATCGAAATGCAGCATTTGAGGCTTGCTGCGAATTACTTGAATTATGCCAGATAAGTAATGTGTTGCTGGATGTTGAACAGCTATTCGACGGTAGCTCCCTTTATTTCTATTTTCTTGGAGAAGTATCGCCGGAATTAGAGCGATTAACCGCAGACCTGGCAGTGCGATACGATTCCAAGGTCCAATTCTCCAGGTTTGCAGAAGCAGTAATCGCCGGCTGTGGCCCTGATTGCGGAACGCAAACTGCATCCGGTAATTGTGACGAAGGCGGTTGCTCCACTTGTGCACTGGTAAGTGCCTGTCATTAGAATCGCAGGAGTCTTCTATGAAGGTACCCAGTATTGCTGAATTGGCACAGCGAATTCGTTCAAAGCAATTAACTATTTCTGATTTAGTAACAATCTGTTTAGATCGTATTGATCAGGTCGATTCTGAGATTCAGGCATGGGTTGCTGTTGATCAGGATTGGGCATTCGCAGAGGCGGATCGTCTGCAGTCGGAGATCGATTCCGGTCAGGACCGCGGATTACTGCATGGGATTCCCATGGGAATCAAAGATATTATTGATGTGGCCGGCTTCCCTACCCGGGCGGGTACTGACTGGCGGATTGATACATGTACACAGCACGCACCGCTGGTGCAGAATCTATTGGAAGCCGGTGTCATCGTGTTGGGGAAAACGGTTACCACGCAATTTGCCGGATTTGACCCGTCAGTTACCCGTAATCCGGCGGCTCCCGACAGGACACCAGGCGGATCGAGTAGTGGTTCGGCCGCGGCTGTGGCTGCTGGTATGTGCATTGCTGCGATTGGAAGCCAGACAGGTGGTTCGATCAATCGCCCCGCAAGTTATTGCGGAATCGTTGGATTGAAGCCCGCCTTTGGTGAAGTCTCGACCAAGGGAGTTGTTCCATTAAGTCGCAATTTGGATCATCTGGGGCCTCTTGCGAATACAGTGGATGATGCTGTGATTTGCTATCAGGCATTGAAAAACCTCCCTGTTGGAAGGATTTCGTCTGTCGAGGTTGACGTCCTTCGCATCGATGGATTTTTTCGACAGGGTGATGATCAAGTCAATGGACTGATTGATCAGTTGGCTGGCCACTTAGACACAATTAATTGCCCTGTAGACTTCAACGAATTAACAATGATGCATCAGCGTTTGATGGCTGGTGACGCAGCTGATGTTCATCAACTGGAATTTGACGAGTATTGTGACCGGTATGCAACGCAGATGGCATCTCAAATTGAAATAGGCCGACGGCAGTCCGCGCAGGACTATCTGGAAGCGATAAATTATCAATCAGCACAACGTCAGGCTGTCTGTTCCTGGCTGGATAAACAACAAGTAGTAATCATGCCGGCTACCACTTCTCCACCGCCGGGCATGGAAACGACGGGTGATCCAAAATTTAATTCCCCATGGAGTTTCCTCGGTCTGCCCGCCTTATCTGTTCCCAGAGGACTGTCAGTGGAAGGTTTCCCATTGTGTATACAGTTTGTGGGACGTACGGTAGAAGCTGTTGTCTCAGCGGCCCGACAGTTCCGGGTTGGTCTTTAATCTGAAATCATTGCCAGAAATTCGTTCATTTCACCCGCAGCATGTAGATTACCCTGTTCCTGAGCCTGAGCGATACCACGTGTGAGCCAATCCCGAGCTTCTTCGAGGCGATCAAGACGCGTTAGTTGCTGCCCGGCCATAAAGAAAGCCGGTACATAGGGAGGTACGGAAAGTGTAAGCCGCTCAAGCCACTCCAGACTCTGTTGATGCTCCCCTTCTTTTTCTAGCTCCATCGCCAATGCATATTGCAGGAAAGGGTCATCCGGTTCATTGCTCAGCATCGATTCGATTTGTTGCCGTCTACTGTTTTCACTCATGTCGCTATTCTGCCTGTTTTATTATTTTTGGGTTTTTATTGATTATCGGTGGCGAAGTTCGGAATGTCCGACGATTGGACGTAACGATTCCCCATGAATCAGTTAGCTGTTTGGGCTAACAAACCCCCCCCACACTCGAAATATTATAGGTGTTTATCATGACACGGAAACTCACGATTGCTGGTGCCTTTCTGTTAATGGTAGGATTATTAGCTACGTTTGGAAATGCGGACGATGTCCCTGCAACATCTGCTCCTGCCCCGGCTGAAATTAAGATTCCTCATACAGCTAGTCCCATCATCCTAACGGAAAAACAAGACGAAGCTTCTGTAGAAACAGCTGAAGTTGCTGTTGATGATACAAGTTCTGTACTGACGATTGCTAATGACGATTCTGAAAATCAGTTATTACTAACGGAGTCTGACGAAACTGACCAGGTGTTAACGGAAACGGTCACGGAAGAACCCACACTGTTTGACCCGCCAACTCAACTGGAAGTTGGTACCTCTACCGAAATGAACGATGCTTTTATCCCTGATCAATCCCCTACAGCGGCAGATACCCTTCCTGTTTCATCGGGCACAGAACCAAAACTTCCTCAGACGAGCGCTCCAATTGTTACGCCCGATACTCAGGGATTGGAGTTTCAGGTGATTTCCGATGAGGGGAATGCATTGTCTTCACCTCCCGGCGATAATACGTTACCGGCATTTGATATCGAGCAGCCTGTGGCTGCTGACGGTATCCAAACAAGGATTATTCAATCTCCTGTAATTTCAGTCTCCTCGGCCGGACCCAAAGTAATACGAGCCGGAGAAACCGGTGAATATGTTATTACGGCCAGCAACGGTGGTTCTTCCACCGTTGAAGATTTGTTTTTGGTAACAAGTATTCCCGATTGGGTTGAGATTGCTGCGGTGACAAGTGACTTGGGCGAAGTCGATCAGCTTCCAACGGCTGACGGGCTTGAATTGCAGTGGTCTGTTGGGAGTCTGCCAGCCGGTAAGACAGCCTATTGGAAAATTAAACTTGCTCCGGAGAAGAATCGTCCTTTTGCTATGGATATTAAATGGACGATTCAACCCCAATCTATTATCAATCGAATCGATGTGACTCAGCCGGAATTGCAACTCTCAATTGATGGTCCTGAAGTTATGACTTACGGCGATACTGAAATTGTTGTGGTTCGCGTATCTAATACAGGTAATGGCGAGGCAGAAGATGTTGTTCTGAAGATTAACCCGGGAATTGTACGAGGTCAGAGTATTGGTGCATTGCCGGTTGGTGCAAGCAAGGTTGTTGAACTGGAACTGACGGCCGAACAGGCCGGTGTCATGGCAATTCAGGCTGCTGTTTCTGCTGGTGGTGTTGAACATGATAAGCAGTCGCTGGACATTCAGATTGAACGCCCCGAATTGGCAGTGTCCGTAAATGGACCGGCTAAGAAATTTGCCGGCAATCCGGTTACTTATCGGATTGAAATTGCTAACACCGGAGATACTGTGGCTAAAGATGTTGTTGTTTCGGCTGTTTTGCCAGCAGGTGCGAAATACAGTGATGGCAGTGATAATCTACAGACGGGCCGTAGAAATCTTTCCTGGAAGATTGGATCGGTTGCCGAGGCATCAACACGTGCTTTTGAATTTAGCTGTGTTCTTATGCAGGATGGGAAGAATCAGTTGTCAGTACGCGTGGAAGCAGCAGCTGCCGAGAGTCGTACCGGACAGTTCAGCACTGCTGTTACCGGCGTTGCCGATCTCAAGCTGCTTGTCAACGATCCCCCGGGGCCAAAGATGCTTGATGAACTCGCGGTTTACGAGATTAAGGTTGTAAACCGTGGAACCAAAATTGCCACAAATATCGATGTTGTAGGCCAGTTTGGACATGGTGTGGAGCCTGTGAAGGCAGAAGGTCGGCGAGCCGATTTGATTCCTGGTCAGGCTGTATTCAATCCGATTGAGTCACTGGGACCCGGTGAAGAGATTGTATTAAAGGTCTATGCCAAAGCGAGTAAGGCGGGGCGTCACAAATTCCGAGCGGTTGTGAAGAGTACCAATCCGGAAACAGCATTAGTGCAGGAAGAAATGACATGGTTTCATGACACGGAACAATCCGCAGATGATCAGGGACCAGTGATTCTGACTGCTGATGGTGCCGGTCAATAACATAGGGAGAGTTTAGCTAAGTTAATGCGGAATGCCTGGTTGTCTGGGACGCATCTCTTTCAAGACTGAAGACTACTGATTAGCAACGGTGCCAATATCTTAAATTCGTGGGGGATTTGGTTACTGTATGGAATCGTCAGAGTTGGAAGAGGGATTGATCGCTGAGTGGGGGACAAAAGACAACGGTTGATCAGACGTGGGGTTAGCAACGTGGGCTACCAGCTTTCCGCTTAATACATCTTCAACAAGTTGAAGAATAAACTCGCCACGCCAGCCACTTGTAATAAGTGGCTGGTGTTTTTTGAGGGCTCGTTGTTTCTTATTCCTGCGGTGACTTCCCAGTTGCTGCTCCAGATAGTCGCGGATATGCGACATGCTGGCAACCAGATTAGGAGCCATTTGATTGCGTTGGCAAAAATCAGAAATAGCGGTGTACGTAAACTGAGCGAGAGTGGAACGTTGGGGAGGTCTTTTGTTTTTTTTGCGTTCCGGACAGTCATCGTCGGAAACCGCCAGAGCGTTCTCAATCACCCTTAATATTTCATCCAGATGTTTTTGGATGCGACGATGCTGAATGCCCCGGATCATCTTTACCTGCTCGCGTTTCGCGGACTTGCGTTGGGCAAGCTCGCAAATCAGGTCGTCACGAATAATTCGGCGGGGTGGACTGTTTTTTGTGCAGGCAAGATCGTCTCGCCAGTGCCACAACTGCCGCACTATTTCCAGTTCACGGGGTTGTAGAGATCCGATGCCAGAGAGCGTACGCCAGCGAGAAGTTGTTTCCTGTTCTATGATCTGAGCCTGTTGCCGCTGAAGTTCTTCGGTGACCCAGTCGAGTCGTCCCAGTTCCTTGAGACGGTCCACGATTAACCGATAGATGCTGAGTAGGAATTCAACGTCCTGTGCTGCGTATTTACATTGGCCATCGGTTAGTGGGCGGTGCCGCCAGTTCGTACGGGTTTCCCCTTTTTTTAGTGAGACGCCACTGAGTCGGTGAACCAGATTCCCATAGCTTGCAGGGTATTCCATACCCAGAAAGCCAGCTGCAATTTGAATATCAAACAAATCAAGTGGGGTTTTTCCAGTCGCCTGAAAAATGAATCTTAGCTCTTCCCGACACGCATGAACTACGATCGTTCGAATATCATCAACAAGCCAGCTCCAGAACGGTTCGAGGTCTTCAATGGTATACGGATCGATTAAAGCGATTTCGTCGTCGGCGTTGACCTGAATCAAACTCAGTTCCGGCCTGTAGGTGTCCTCGGATACAAATTCGGTGTCAAAACCTACCAGTGGACAGTCAGAGTGTGCAACCAGATATTGCTGCAGTTGTTCAGAGGTTTGAATCATTAAATAGGACACGAAGGCTTCTTTCTTTAGCAGGACTTTACAAGCTTCAGCATATGTTTGGACTTTTCAGCACTCACCTGACCGTTACGTGAATCCTCACAAATGGCTCCGCGAACCCCTACAAACTCCGCATTAAGTTGTTTGGCTTTGGAGATGGAAGATTCTGTCAAAGAACCTGCGATCACAAAGGTGGCTTCAGGAGCCATCATCTTGAGTTGATCGAACTCTTGCCTGGTAAGGTGATCAAATAGATCGGCCTGTTTTTTTTGGTAGGTATCGATCAGGAAAGTACGGCATCCCTCCTTGCTTAATAATTTTATGATGTCGGTTGGTGCCGGTGCTGCTGCCGCCTGATAATCGGCATAAATGACTCCGACTAATTCAGCAGAGTCTAAAATCAGAATTTGCATAGCACGCCATGCCTGAATCCAATTAAGTCCACGTTGATGTGCAAGTCCAACTTTGACATATTGTGTGTTTGGCGGAAGATCAGCCAGAGCACTGACGACGACTTCACTGAGTTCGCCCAGAGCAATGCTGAGTGAAGTGTTATTTAGGTTGATGTCAGCGATATCCTGCCAGACCTGGGGAGCGGCAGCACCAAGTGCCCCGGCGTTAGGCTCCTTGATATCCAGGATGTCCAGATCCGGGCAGGCAGTGATAATAGTTTCGGCTTCTTGTCTGTTGCGAACACTAATAAGTAGACCGGTCATGCTTACTACGTCTCCTTCTGCTGACGATGAGCGGTAACCAGACTCTTGTTGAGAAATCGAAAAGTATCCTTGTTGATTGGCTCGGTCCAGGTACCGCGCACTACGATGTAACCGTCTTCCCACGAGCCAAAGATAGGTTTGACTTTGCGTTGGTGGTAGTCTGTCGCACGTTCTGCTAGGCGGATAACAATGTTTCGGGATTCGGAAAGCTCTTCATTCTGATTAGACAATGGGTTAGGCATGAAACTATCACTTTGTCCGGCGAAAAAGACCTCGACTGAATCAATGGGGACTTTGATTACGTGAGGAGGGTTCAGGTAAACCAGCAGATGGCCGTCCTGATAGGCCAACAGAGGCTTGTAAATCCAGTACAGCAGCGACACGATAACAACCAAACTAAATCCGGCGGATATGGCGGCAATGAGTCTTAAAGCAAGGTGCAATTCTCCGGAGGCCGGCGTTAGACAATACGCCGCAGCTGCAAACAGAAGTAACATCGGGATAAGTACGGCACCGAAGGCACGGCGATTTCCTCGAATCCAGATTTCTCGTTTGCTGGAATTGGAACTAGACAATGCTTGTGCCTTGTTATTTATGAATAAAGGACGCTGCCGAAGCTCAATTTATCACACAACCCTAGCTTGAGATAGAGCCGGTCGAAGAGACGAATAGTTAGTTGGTCGTGAGCTGAGGAATACTCTGCAGTTGATGTCTAACAAAAATGGTGAGTTATCTTTGAAAAATCCAGATGCTATTGTTGACTTCCAAAGTCGCCGGTCAGATATTAGTTGAATCCCCTCTGTTAATCGTTATCAATGAATTAGTGGGGAGCCCGTTAACCGGCTTGGGTTCTAGCTGATCTACGGTGTGGACTTAAGCTTTTCAGATAACTCTTCCTACAATCTATTGCACCCATAGGAGCGCCCTTCGTGCCTAGTTCAATTCTTGATGCAATCAAAATGGGGATCTGGGATTTCGACCCGGAACATCAGAACGAAAAAAATGATGAGCAATACGAGCCGACCAGTTCGATGCCGGGCTCGGAAGAAAAACTTGCGGTCTTGAGTGAGCGGATTAATGCCGGCCTGCCGCTTTGGCATCCTCAGGATCGCTATAGTTACGATGACTCCGCTAAGATCCCGGAATAAGCTAAGATCCCGGAATAAGCGAAGATCCCGGAATAA